>CAJWIY010000023.1 GCA_913042205.1 uncultured Gammaproteobacteria bacterium | reverse complement strand
GTAACTTTATCGCCGCGGCCGTGTTGAACCACCTCCGCGGAGACTTTTGCACCATCAACAACTGGTGTGCCCACCTTAATGGTTTCACCTTCTCCGACCATGAGTACGCGATCAAAATCAATAGTCGAACCAGTTTCGGCCTCAATTTTCTCAACCCTGATCAACTCGCCTTCTATCACGCGATGCTGCTTACCACCTGTTTCAATGACCGCGTACATGTTTCTGACTCCGTTACAAAAATCCCAGTGATAACGTCACTTGAAAGGCGCGTAATGATAGGGATTAAGCAAGCAGAAGACAAGACTTAATTTCGCTTTTTCTCTACCGAATAATCGTTAAACTAAGGCTTGATTGATACCGGACAAGTGCATGCCGACAGCAGACCAACTAATTGACCTCATTCGACCTGATTTTGATGCATTAAATGAGCTACTGATCTCTCAGCTCGGATCTGAAATCGATCTAATTGAGGAAGTGAGCCAGTACCTTATTCAGTCCGGTGGTAAGCGTGTCCGGCCACTTGTCACCTTGATGGCCGCGAGGGCTCTAAAGACGAATACCATGCATCATATTCCTTTGGCTGGTTCAATCGAGTGTCTTCATACGGCGACACTCTTCCATGACGATGTGGTCGATAACTCCGAAGCAAGACGTGGGCAGCCCAGCGCGAACACAGCATTTGGGAACGCCGCTAGTGTCTTAGTCGGCGACTTCGTTTACTCGAGGGCTTTCCAAATGATGGTGTCAGTAGGTCGGCTTGACATCCTTAAAGTGCTTGCCGATACGACAAACCAAATTTCCGAGGGCGAAGTTTGGCAACTAAAAAATCAACACCGTGCTGATATCTCTGAGAGCGAATATGACCAAGTTATCACACGGAAAACAGCTGTGTTGTTTGAGGCCGCCGCAGCCTGTGCAGGACTTATCACCGATCAATCCGACGAAGTTATCGAGGCCTTGAAAATGTACGGGCTTCAGCTAGGCTTTGCGTTTCAGTTGATCGATGACTACCTCGACTATGCAGGCAACACCAACAGCCTCGGAAAAAATCTTGGTGACGATCTTGCTGATGGAAAGTGTACCCTACCCATTATTAGAGCGCTGACTGAATCAACTGCAGCCGAAGAGGCAGTGATCATTAAGGCCATCACATCTGGCAACCGAGATTATTTTTATGAGATCTCCGAAATTGTAAATAGAACCAGCGGACTTAGTTACACAAAAGAAAGAGCATTAGCCGCGGTCGGCCGAGCAAAGAACGCGCTGGAAATATTACCGGATTCAGTGTTTCGGGAAGGGCTTAGGGGACTCGCGGATTTATCAGTCAGCCGAGCTACTTGAGGTGAAAAATGGCAAAAGCATACTTCGCAGCGGGATGTTTCTGGGGTATCCAACAACGCTTCTCTCGCTTAGATGGCGTAGAAAAAACCGCCGTTGGTTACATGGGAGGTGTCACGGATTCGCCTGACTACAAGTCGGTATGCACTGGTAAAACCGGCCACGCGGAGGTTGTAGAAGTCGAGTATGATCCTAAGGTAATCGATTTCGAAGCACTCCTGTCGTGCTTTTTTGGGTGGCATGACCCCACCCAAGTCAATCGACAAGGACCCGACATCGGTAACCAGTATCGGACTGCAATCTTCCCTCAAACAGACGAGCAATGGTTAAAGGCCCGAGAAAAAATTACTCAACTGAGCAAATCAGGCCACTTCGGTCAGCCTATCGCAACCAGCATTGAACGCGCTGATAAATTCTGGCCAGCTGAGGATTATCATCAGGACTACCTAGATAAGCGCGGTCTCGGACACTTCGGGATCGGATAATGGCTCGCATCCTTGTAACCGGAGGAAGCAGTGGTATTGGTCGAGCTACTACCGACTTGCTTGCACGGGCTGGTCATCTGGTAATCGCCACGTCTCGGAGCAAACAAGAAGAAATAACTAACATTGAATGGCACCCCCTCGACTTAGATACAAAAGAGAGTGTCGAGGCATTCTGTATGTCACCTCTGTGGGATCACAGGGTTGACGTCGTGTTTAACAACGCGGGTTTTGGTTTGGCCGCACCAATCGAATCGGCAACGGAAACAGCAATTCGAACGCAATTCGAGGCCAACTATTTTTCCACCATGAAAATTACACAGAAAGCCATGGCACATTTCAGAGAGCAGGGCCAAGGTATTCTGATGATTAACACATCCATCGGTGGCAGAATGGCGTTTCCGTATTTCGGGTATTACAACGCCACAAAACATGCACTAGAAGCATCGTATGAGGCACTTTGGTACGAATGTCTCGGATCAAATATTAGAATCAAGATCATTGAACCGGGATTCACACAGACTCGATTCGCGACGCATGGAATGCGAATGTCTGGGGAAACCAGCCCCCATCACGCCCAAGCACTGGCAAAGCTTGCGCACTCTATGCGGACAGGGACTACCGCGACACCACCGGACGAAATAGCCAAAACCATTGTCGAGGCATTGTTCGATGCTCGTAATCAGTTGCGCTACAGCGCGGGTAAGTACAGCGGCATACTTTTATTGCTTCGAAGGATTTTGCCCGATCGCTGGTTTCAACGACTCGTTGCAAAGGCTGTGCTAGGAGGCAAGAAATCGTTGTAGGCCTACCACAGCGCGGTCGACTGTTTTTTTAAATCCAATCGCCAATA
Source organism: uncultured Gammaproteobacteria bacterium (assembly GCA_913042205.1). GTDB lineage: Bacteria > Pseudomonadota > Gammaproteobacteria > Pseudomonadales > Litorivicinaceae > HIMB30. The sequence goes on along the minus strand of CAJWIY010000023.1, from coordinate 26,589 downwards.
TAGGATCCAGCAAATTGAATGGAAAAGCCATATCGATCTTAGCCGTGTACTTGATTATTGTTCCCTCATCAAAAGACTCTACCTCAATGGTATCAGTGGCTTTAGCCTTTGCTGCTACCCCGGATACGACGGCTCGGACTCCTGCCTCATACATCGATACAGTGTAAAACATATCGATCGGATTACCACTAAACAAGACACGAACCCGATATCGCGAGCCTGCGCCAAATACCTCGTCAAGCGGCTCCACCGAGACGACTGAGTCATCCCACGATTTGAGGTTCCGAAAATCAGCGACTAGCCGCAGAACTTCGGTGGGAGCCTTCCCTGAATAAATGTGTCGTTCAAAGCGCACTAGTCTCTCTCCGCAAACGGGCGACCCACAGACAAAGTCACAGACTGACGACCTCCCTCGGTTCGACCAAAAGAGAGATACCCAGGCCCTACCGCTGTATCGGCGCCAATAAACAACGAACCACCTGACAATGTCTTATCCCAGCGGAGATCATCGCGATCCTGAAAAACGTTGCCCGCCTCCAGAGAAAATCCAATAAACAAAGGTTGGTCAATTGGAACGATTGAATGCTCATTGAGTCGCTGGTAACCCATTAAGGAAAGAAGCCCCGCGTGCCGACCCGAAATCTCATTTGGGCTGTAGCCCGATAGCCTCGTAAATCCACCTAGACTATAACGAGGGGTCACATCAGCCACTGCGGTTTCAAATAAATAGCCTAAATATCCCTGGCCCAATATAGTCGTCCCGGTGTTATGATACAGTGGATACAATATGTCGAGTGTCACACCATCATACTGCCTCGTTGCGCCGAGCGTTGCGTCATAGATTGAATACTCACCTAAGACCCGAACACCTTGCGTCGGAAACCCTAGGGCATCTAGCGTGTCAAAACCCGCTCGTGCGAAATAACGTGAGTCATCTACTTTGGCACTCAAGGATTCCACACCCAGTAGTTTATTATTTTTTATCTTGGCTTGCCGGAACCCAATGCGAAATTCACCCCGTGTGTCCAGTGAATAACCTGCATCAAAACCAAATTCACGCGTTTCGGTTGCATAGCTTGAAGTCAGCGTCCCTTGTTCATAAAGCGCCCGATCCTCTCGCAAAAAGCCTACAACTGCCGTCGCAAACCAATCAGAACCATAGTCAATAGGCTGATAGAGCTCGGAAGTGACACGCGTCTTATCACCGAGCGTAAGTTCCGTTCGCCACTCACCTCCCAATGGGTTGATGTTGGTGGCTCGAATTACACCGTTCAGATTATACGATGCACGACCATCGAGGCTGTCCTCCAGCGTAAATCCAAAATCTAGATAGTCAGGACCCCATGCTTTTTCCTTAGTCTCAAGCGACAGACCGACCTGATCGTCTCTTTCCACCACCGACACTTCCACCTGATCGATAGTTTCAAGTGCATAGATCTTCCCAAGATCTGACTTCAGGCGCACATTATCGAGCGGCTGTCCGGGCCGAACCGTTAGCCGATTCGCAATAGTCTTACTAGAAGTGCGGGGTGCATCACTAATCACTTCAACGAACGCAAGCGTTGGCGGCTCATCACGATCCAACCGGTTGTTATTCCATATTGCATAATTTTCGCTATCGACTGCAAACGACGAAAAGATATCGGGGACAGCAGAAAGTGACTCTCGGCCAAGCGCAAGCGCATTTTCTGCTTTGTTGAACTCAGCCGTCGCAATACCCTCGGGAAAGATTTCTATCAACAGATCTTTATCGGTTAATTTCTCTAGCTGAGCCTCAGTATTTCTGCGCGTCAAAAGGTTTGTTAGCTGGTCAACCACTGTGACGACTGAGGTCAATTCGTTAGTTGAATAACGGAGTGACGAGGTATCGACCGCGATTACTCGATCGGCCCCCATATCCCTTGCAACGTCTATCGGGAGATTATTTGCTACGCCCCCATCTACATATAATCGACCATCGATCCCAACCGGAGAATATACTACCGGGACAGCCATTGACGCCCGAAGTGCTGTGGCTAAGGACCCACTACCTAATACCACAGCATCACCTGTCGCTAAATCTGTCGCCATGGCTCGGAACGGAATGGGAAGAGCGTCAAAATCTGACACCGTCGCAGTTTCTAGCATCAACTCGTTTAAAGCGAGCGCTAGCTTTTGCCCGCGAAGCGCCGCAAGAGGCAGCCGCACGCTCTCAGGCCCGATTCCCAAATCGAGGCCCAAAAAGTTGCGGCCTTCAAAGCTCTTGTTTCGGAAACTACGCTCGTTTCGATCCGTAACATCTTGTAGCGTCGAATTCCAGTCAACTGATAGCAATTTCTCACGGACTTCAGCCGCGCTTAAACCGGACGCATATAGGGCACCGACCACTGCACCCATCGATGTCCCAGCTATGTAATCAATCTGAACCTCGTTAGTTTCCAACGCCTCGAGGACGGCTACGTGCGCAAAACCACGAGCCCCACCACCCGACAAAACCAAGCCGGTTTTCTCGCGTGCAGACACAATCTCAGTAATACTGAGAGTCATCAGGAAAGCAATGACGACAGGGACTGGTCTGAACATGGGGCGCTGTTTCGCTTCACTAGGTTAGTAAAGACACCATGGTATCGAAAAAAAGCTGTCTCCGTGAGCCTTTGATTATAAGAACACCAGAGGGACTGTATTGCCCCAAAGCTCGGGCACACATTGACCCATGGCGCCCGGTTGATTGTGCGCTAATCACTCATGCGCATGCCGATCATGCACGCGCTGGGTCGAGGCTGTATCATTGCGCACTCGGAGGCGAGGGTATTCTGAAAAAACGTCTTGGCGAGCATGATATCCAAACCCATGCCTATGGCGAGGTATTTATTCTTGGTGACGTGAGGGTTAGCTTCCATCCCGCGGGGCATGTGCTCGGATCGGCACAAATCCGGGTCGACGACGGCAACTCTGTTTGGGTTATTACCGGTGACTATAAACGTGATCCAGACCCAACGTGCCCGTTGTTCGAACCCGTAACCTGTGACGTGTTGATTACTGAGGCCACCTTCGCTCTACCCATTTACCGCTGGCCATCAATGGATCAGGTTATGGACCGCCTGTTTTCTTGGTGGGATCACCATGTCAGGAACCACAGGACACCCGTGCTCTTGTGTTACTCGCTCGGCAAGGCACAACGGATTATGGCAGAAATCAGCAATCGATCCGACCGATCGGTACTTGTGCACGGCGCTGTGGCCAATCTCAATCTCGAGTATGAAAAACAGGGCGTTGAGTTATGTCCGTGGGAACGGGCCACTGAATCCAAGACAAGTAATTCGACTGATTTAATCATTGCGCCGCCACAAGTCGCGGATTCTGCTTTTTTGAAACGTTTCCAGCCAACCGAGCTTGCGATGGCCTCTGGTTGGATGCAGGTTCGCGGCGTGCGTCGCCGCTCAACAATCAATAAAGGGTTTGTCGTGAGTGACCACGCGGACTGGGACGGATTAGTAAGGACCGTTAAAGATAGTGGCGCATCACAGGTCTATGCCACCCATGGGGAAACACGCGTGTTTACACGCTACCTCAATGATTGCCTCCACATTAATGCCGAACGATTGGAGACCGCTTTTGGTATTGAGGCAGGGACTGATCAATGAATTTTGTCGCATTATTCCAAGCACTGGATACTAGCCAATCTACCAATTCCAAACGGGATGCACTGATCGCTTTCATCCGGAAATCGGACCCTCTGGAAAGCGCGCTGGCCGTAGAGGCTCTGACAGATCGGACGAGAGGCAAACGACTCAAACCGAACGTACTGAAACAAACCGCATACCTAGCGTTCGGTGAAGACGGATGGCTATTCGAGGAATGTTACGGCGCAGTGGGTGATCTCTCTGAAACCTTAGCAATTTTGTTTGCTGATCAAGAAACATCACCCGAAATCACCCAGCCGGTACTTGCTGACTGGATACATCGTCAAGAAAAACTCGGCCAACTTGAGCTTGGGGAACTCACTAACGAACTGTTATTGCTTTTAAAAGCCTTCTCTAAAGATGAAGCCTTCTTATTTCTAAAATTATCATCCGGCGGCTTTCGGGTCGGGGTCAACAAAGGCCTAGTGCATGACGCCGTCGCTCAAGCAGTCGCCATGGATCGTGCGATCATCGAGGAGCGACTGATGGGTGAATTCATTGCAGATAGGAATTGGCTCCACAGACTCCAGTCTCCAGTTACCCAAGACGAGCTTGATGCCAGACCACTGCCCTTTTTGCTTGCAAACCCTCTGATACAGAGCGAGCTTAGTTCACTCGATCCGAGCACTGTCTTGGTGGAATACAAATGGGACGGTATCCGTGCACAATTGATCAAAACGCGTGAAACAATTCGTCTCTGGTCTCGTGGCGATCACGACATCACAGAACAGTTCCCTGACGTCGTTGACGCTGCTACCACACTGCCGTCACAACTGATTCTCGATGGCGAAATTCTCGCCGGTAGACCGGGCCACCTGCTAAGCTTCAGCGACCTACAAACACGGCTAAATCGTAAGCGCATTACACACAACCTCCTCAAAACACATCCAGTTTTTTTTCGGGCCTATGATGTATTAAGGAGCGATGGGAGGGATATACGAGAAAAACCCTTGATATATCGTAAGGAGGTATTGGCAACCCTCGCGGTCAACCAGAGCCCCGTTACCTTTCCCAATACCCCCGAACAAATCGCGACTATACGCGAATCAGCGCGCGAGGCTAGCGCTGAGGGAGTTATGATAAAACGACGGGAAAGCCCCTATGTGTCAGGACGCAAAGTTGGGCACTGGTGGAAATGGAAACTGGATCCAATGACAGCAGATTGTGTGCTCATTTACGCTCAAGCTGGGCATGGTCGCAGAGCGAGTTTACATAGCGATTATACACTGGCCTGCTGGACCTCTGACGGCGACCTCGTCCCCGTAGCAAAAGCATACTCTGGGCTAACAGACGCCGAACTCAAGGCAATGGATCGATGGATTCGAAAGCATACGGTGCAGAAGTTTGGGCCGGTGAGGCAGGTGGAGCCACAACAGGTGTTCGAGATAGGTTTTGAGGGAATTACGCGCTCAACGCGTCATAAAAGTGGTCTCGCACTTCGCTTCCCACGGATTTTACGGTGGCGTCAAGATGTGGGGGCAAATGACGCCGATCGCTTAGCACACTTCGAAACATTAATGAGAGACTCTCGTGCCGTTTAATCAGGTGAACAGGTATTTCAAGGACAAAGGATTCCGTCCTCTATCATTCCAAAAAACTGCGTGGGAACGAACAGCGAATGGTGTCCATCAGTTGATCCAATGTCCTACCGGTTCTGGTAAAACACTAGCAGCCACTGGGGCAATGATTGAGCGGCTTCTGAACGAAAAATCCCTAAAGGGCCTGCGTTTGCTCTACGTCACGCCGCTCCGGGCGATGACGAAAGATCTGGAACTAGCCTTGAAAGATCCTTTCGAAGCCAGCGAGGTGCGAATCCTAGCGAGGAATGGAGACACCTCTGCGAAAGATAGGGCCAGTTTGTTTCGGAAGCCACCACACATACTGATGACCACGCCCGAATCATTATCCGTAATTTTATCATCACCAAGATCGATCGATCTTTTTTCAACACTGGAATCTATCGTCGTTGACGAATGGCACGATTTGTTGAGCTCAAAACGAGGGGTGCAGATGAGCCTGTGCCTGAGCCGTCTTATGCGTCTGAGCGAGCGCCCGACAATCACAGGTATTTCGGCCACAATCAAAGATCCACACATGGCGCTTGAGGCTCTCCTGCCAAATGGCTTTTCGGGGCAACTTACACAAGCAGATATCGACCGTACAGTGACCCTAAGTATCGCTGAATCAAGTGAAGAGTCGCGCCTGCCCTGGGCCGGCCATCTCGGACTGAGTCTCTTGAGACCTGTGAGCCAGTGTCTGGTTTCAGGACGCACAACGATTCTCTTTACGAACACCAGAAACCAAGCAGAGCAATGGTATCAAGCGCTAAGCATTGTGAGACCAGATCTCGCAATCGCCCTTCATCATGGATCACTGGCAGCGGAGGTCCGACACGGTGTCGAAAAGCAACTCAAGCTAGGCGATATTGACTGTGTTGTCGCAACGAGTGCGTTGGACCTTGGAGTCGACTTCCAGGCGGTTGAAAAAATCATTCAAGTCGGCTCTCCACGGTCAGTCAGTCGTATGATTCAAAGAGCAGGACGAGCGAGTCATCGACCGGGCTCTAAGACTGACGTACTACTGGTGCCGACAAACCGCCTGCATCTGAACGAGTTCTCAGCGTTCGCAGATGCGCTAGACACGGAGTCACTAGAACCAATCCGCCCCCCAGAGCATTGTCTCGATGTACTAATTCAACACCTTGTCACAATGGCGCTCCAAGAGCCATGGCACCCTGATTTGATATTTAGGGAGGTAACATCATCATGGGCGTACAGAGAACTCGCTCGAGAAACATTTAATCGTTTGTTGAACGTACTTCTAAAAGGGTCAGATTCACTCAATAAATACCCTGAGTATAGGCGGCTCGAGCAGCGTTCGGACGGTTGTTTCATGTTGGTCTCCAGTCAGATTGCCCGAAGGCATCGTATGGGTATCGGTACTATAGTTTCGCATGCGCATGTCCGAGTCAAAATGCGACGAGGTGCAAGCCTTGGCGAAGTTGAGGAATCATTCGCTGGTCGTCTAAAACCAGGGGATATTTTCCGATTCTCTGGTAAGCGCCTTGAAATGGTGCGCTTATCTGAGGGGGAATTGATCGTAAAGGCTGCCCGATCAGGGAAGAGTGGCGAAGTTCCACGGTGGACGGGTGGACGGTTACCCCTATCCGAAACGCTTGCCACCCGTGTTATGCAGGACTTTCAAAGACAGCGACCTTTGTCCGAGCGTATTCAAAACAAAGAGTGGCTCGCCAACGCTCTGCTTAAAACCGCTCACATTCAGGGCAGTATCAGCCATTGCCCACACCAAGATGCGACGCTTGTCGAGCGTTTTAAGACGCGCGACGGTTATCACTTGTGTCTTTACCCATTCGCGGGGTGGTTGGTCCATCAGGCATTAGGCCCATTAATCGCTACGCGTATCACTGAACGACTTCCTGCAACCCTCACTGTGACTGTCAACGACTATGGCATAGAAATATTAAGTCCAGAGGCTGAGCCCCTTGATCGCTGTATTGGGTTTTGGGAGGAAATCATCAGCCCGGAGAAGGTTACCATCGATCTAGAACGAGCATTGAATCTATCAGAGTTAGTGAAGCGTCAGTTTCGTGCCACCGCCCGAATTTCGGGTTTAATTTTCGAGGGCTATCCCGGTCGTCAAAAGTCATTACGTATGTTGCAGACATCAGCTGGGCTCCTTTACGAGGTTCTAAGTCGATACGATCCAACGCATGTCCTGCTAGATCAGGCCAAATACGACGTATTAAGGGATGAGTTTGATATTGAACGACTTGAAACGACACTTAAAACACTGACCCAGCGCAGACTCACCGTAGAGGCAATTGGCCAACCATCACCACTCGCATTGCCGCTAGTAATCGATCGATTGAGTGCCCGATTATCGACTGAGACAGTTGCAGAGCGCATGGCGCGTCTAACAGGGGGCTTTAATGCAACCGATTGAGTTTGGTGGGAACCAATTCATGGCACGAGCTGACCGCACCTTGTTTCATCCTAAGACTCATACACTGTTCCTCAGCGATCTTCATCTAGGAAAAGGAGCTCATTTCCGACAATCTGGAATCCCTGTGCCAGACGGTGGGGAGTTTCATGATCTTAACCGATTGCTCGATGCAATCGACGATACAAAGAGCGACACGGTGTGGATCCTCGGTGACCTATTTCATCATCCACGATCGATTACGCAAAACCAGATGGATTGTTGGATCAATACATTACGAGGAGAGCAGACCACGCTCAAAGTAATTCTAGGTAATCACGATCGAGACGCGCATTCATTTGCAGAAAAGCTTGGTTTCTCAATCTATCCAGAGCCCACCAATTGGCATGGTATCGAGCTCGCACATCATCCTGATAACCGATCTGTTTTTCGAATTGCTGGACACGTGCACCCTCAGATGGAGCTGAAAGCCGCAACTGATCACCTCGTTTGTTCATGTTTTGCTATTCAAAACCAACGACTACTTCTTTTGCCCGCATTTACCAAGTTCTCGGGCGGACCCCGCTTGAAGCCCTGTGACGCTCTGTGTTTTCCAATCATCGGCGATCAGGTATTGCCTCCGACTAATTAGACCCCAATATTTTAAAAAGGGAAATCAAATATGCGCTGGCTATTGTATCTATTACTGGGGGTCTCATCCGTTTCTTCGGGATACGATAAAACTCCGTCGCCCAACTTTTCACCAACAGATGTTGTAGACATTGTTCTTGGTGGCATGGCTAATAATGACTCGCCCACACCTGACGCCGGACTTCAGCAAGCATTTCAATTTGCGAGCCCCTCCAATAAAAGAGCAACCGGCCCGTTTTGGCATTTCAAGGCTATTGTTGAGCAGCCAGAGTATGCGCCACTCATTAATCACACGAGTCGAACACTCGGCGAACCAAAGTTAACAGGTAATAACGCAGCAACCGTGCCGCTGGTAGTAGTAGGAACAAACGGAGAGGTGGCCGGTTATCTGTGGTCACTTTCACGACAGATAGGTGGCGATCATGTCGGTAGTTGGATGACTGACTCAGTGATCCGTGTCCCGCTGGGACCTAAATTGAACGCGCTCTGATGTATAGCGTCATAACAGAACCCGAAAATACCTCTCTTCATTCTCGCGAATACCAGCGACTGATAAAGTGGTTCCAGCGCCGTCAGCATGAGCTTGGGCTTGATCAATTGCACGACGGCGACCCCATGGACCCTCATCATCCCTACAATCAAGCGTTTGATGTCCTCTGTAAAGAAGCGGAGCAACTCTGGCGTAATGAACGAAATTATTGGCCATCCCCCTTGCAACTCTCTCACGCCTTCTTTCAAATGAAGGACCCCATCCAACAAGATGAATTCACAGCATGAGCGACCCAATACTAATCACAGGAGGCGCAACCCGTCTAGGCTTCGCACTAGCGACGCACTATGTTGAAAATAACCAACCCGTTGTGATCACCTTCCGGACCGAACGCCCCGAGCTTACGGAGCTCGAGCAGGCGGGCGTAATCTGTGTCCATGCAGATTTCTCCACTGACGCAGGAATAACCGCGGCAGCCGATACCCTGAAAGATCGTTGTAAAACACTTCAGTCAATCGTGCACAATGCCTCAAGCTGGATGACGGACCCAGGTGGGCCAAGCGATTTAATGAATCTTGCGCTTATGATGCGCATTCACGTTGGGGCATCGATGGCCCTAACCGAAGCGCTTAAGAATGCCCTCTTGAAATCGAGCAATCCGTCGGTGATCAACATTTCAGACCACGTCGCTAACCGTGGCAGTGATCAACACATGGCGTACGCTGCCTCCAAGAGCGCCATGTTAAACCTAACCAAAAGCCAGGCTAAAAAATATGCTCCCACGATCCGGGTGAACGCTTTGTGTCCAGCACTTCTTGAATTCCGTCATGACGACGATGCAAGCTACCGTGCACGAACCGTCGAAAAAAGTGTGTTAAAGCGAGTGCCGGGATACGGGGTCGCAATAGAGGCAATTTGTTATCTTCAGTCTAACGTCTACACGACTGGCACAGTCCTTCCATTAGATGGTGGTCGTCCACTAAAAATGCCCTAGAGAGTTAGCGTCGCTCCTGATGAAATTTATTCGCCACAGCGAGAGATTGATGCCAATGCCCATTCTATTGAGGTTAAACTGTCAAAAAGATATGAGTTTTTCTGAGGAGTGTTGATGCACGAGCGTATTTTGCGTCTAAACATCGCAGGTTCCCCGGTCGACTGGTTGAACTGGGAAGAGGCGGTAACCCTGCAGGCACGAGGAATGGTGGCCTGGACGCTTGGCTCTCCGTGTATGATCGTCCGAGGCGGACGGTCTCGCCTTACAGGCGAACAATCGCAGTTAACGCTCCATTCGATCATGGCTTGCGAAGGCCGAGTCTATGATCTCGCAAGGCGAACCCCAAATCTCACCAATACCTCCTTATTTCGCCGTGACCAGCACTTATGTCTATACTGCGGTAAAAGCCATGGAGAAAGAGACCTCACAAGGGATCACGTGGTACCAATCTCGAGGGGGGGCGACGATACATGGAAGAATGTCGTTTCGGCCTGCCGACGTTGTAATCAATTCAAAGGAAACAAATTACTCCATGAAACCAACATGGAACTATTGGCACTCCCATACACACCAAATCATGCAGAATATTTAGCCCTGATAAACTCACATCGAATTCGCGCGGATCAAATGGAATTTCTTAGACCAAACTTCAGTCGACAGAGCCGGTTGCGGGAACCGGCCTTTACGAGCAAGTCTTGCCCCCCAAACTGAAATGGTGACCGCTTGAATCCTTGGATCGTTGAAATCACCCGCGGCCAATATGTTGAGAGCTCCTCCATTGGCCATGGAATCGTAATGAATGCCGATGGTGCGGAACTTGTAGCCTTTGGCGAAAAAAAGAGAGAGACATTTCCACGGTCCGCTGCGAAGTGGATACAAGCACTTGAGCTAGTGCTAAGCGGGGCGGTAGACGCGCTCGAGCTTACGGACGATCACTTAGCCATCGCCTGTGCCTCACACAATGGTGAACCTGAGCATGTCGCTATAGTACATGCATGGCTTGGACAGCTAGGGCTCACAACAGAAGATCTCGAATGCGGCGTGTCCCTTCCCTTCACCGAGCCAGTCAGATTACAAATGAGTCATGACCATAGCCCGGCAACTAATTTACACCATTGCTGCTCAGGGAAACATGTCGCTATGCTCACAGTATGCAAGCAAAGGGGCTGGTTAACCGATGGATACACAGATTATGCGCATCCCTTGCAAGCCAGAATTCGCCAGCACATGACGACAATTTTTGGTATAGATGCAGACTCACTCGACTACGCGACTGATGGCTGTTCTGTCCCAACCTACTTACTCCCTCTCGATGTAATGGCATTAGGATTTGCAAAGCTGGGTGCTGGGCATTTTTCGACCGAGTTAAATCATGCGGCTACTCGACTCCGACACGCTCAGACGAGGTCGCCTTTCATGGTAGCAGGGTCTGAAAGGCTAGACTCCCAACTACTCGAAGCTGGACAGGGACGGTTGCAGGTTAAAATGGGAGCCGAAGGGGTATACCTCGGCGCTATTCCAGATCGAAACATCGGATTTGCACTTAAATGCGAGGACGGATCACTCCGGGGGCAGGAGGCGCTAGTAATCGAATTACTTCGCACTATAGGTGAAGAGGATCTAATCAATCGATTACCCAACTCGGTAAGCAGGCCAATAATTAGAAGCGCGAGGGGATTACCGGTCGGCCAGGTAGTCGTGCGCAAAACTACTTAATCATAAGTTGCTGTAGCATATCTTCTACCCTTGACTGAGCCTCTCTGGCAATAAGTATTGTCATTTGATCTGAAGAGATGAGGTCTCCGACAGAAACATATGCGCAGATTGGTGGGGCGGTCACTAACCGTTTCATATGGAGTCCGAGCTCGTCGTCACCAGCGTAGGGTGCGAACTCCTTTCCTGGACCGCTGTAATAAATTGCTACTGGGCAGACGGCAACCCCGGCTCTGCGGGCTGCCTCAATCAACCTACCTTTAAAACGGGAAGGCATAGGTCCGTGAGTAGAAGTCCCTTCTGGAAAGACAACGACAAATTCCTCCGATCTCAGGACCTCCTCAATCTCCGTTATTGCCTTTTCAGCCGAACTTCGATCACCTCGTTTAATGAATAATGTCTGGGCTCCGTGTGCAAGCCTCCCGATAATAGGCCAGCCACGAATTTCATCCTTCGAGAGAAATCGGACAGGAATAAATGATCCAAGCACAAGGATGTCCAACCAAGAGAGATGGTTGGCCACAATCAAACTTGGTTCAGTGGGTAAATCGGTGACAAGCTTGCGTTCAACCCCAAGAATAGCCAGCATACGAGCGGACCACGACATAATACCGTCTCGTTTTGTCTCTAAATCACCTACCTTTTTCGCACGGTGCAGCATCCAGAGTCCCGATAGCACGTGCAAACCTATCCGTATAAATCTCATTGAACGTGGATTCCGCCTTAGTCTTCAGAGCCTTAATCGTTTATTCAAATTGAGTGCAGGCTCTTCATCTGTCCCTTACTTACCACGACGGCTGTCCCACCAAAATAGTGCAGGTGCTACGACTCGATCATAAAGCAGGCAAGCGAGGTGGTAGATTCCGGGCACAGAGACTACCCGACCCAGGACACGATACCCTGGCATCTCAGCCCAAAGAGCGATGAACGCCTCCAACCCAACCAACAGTTTGCCATCCGAAGTAAAAAAATGCAGACGTTTCTTTGCATCTTCCGCGGTCAAGTTTGACGCCATCAATACAGGACCATCCACCGAAATTTTCTCAAAGTCCAAATCTATGCCGCGCTTTGAGCATAGGTTCCTGTAATGTTCGATTTCAAATGAACATACCGGGCATTTATCGTTATAGAGAATGGTCGATTTAGCCATAAGAGATCGATGCGGGTTGCACAGAAATTTACAAGCGGTAAAGCAAAAATAACTCCAAGACCTCGATGGGCTGGAAGCCTACGACTCCAGTAAACAGAATTTCTTCCCTGAGTCATCAACCTCCTCCTTGTGTTATTTAAACCTCGAAGTCATTCTGTAGCAAAGGAGACAGATTCGATCATGCCAAAATATGGACTTACCGGTGGTATTGCGAGCGGTAAAACGGTTGCTCTAGAGATATTCAACGAGTATGGCGTCGATACGATCGATACCGACGAGCTCGCCCGTTTAGTAATCGATCGAGGGACAGAGGGAGCTCGGAAGTTAAAGGAAGCAATAGGAGAACACTACTTTTTTGATGGTGCTCTGGACCGACAGCGACTGCGTGAAGACATGTATCAATCGCCGGCGCTGAAAAAAACAGTGGAATCGATAATACATCCCCTGGTTCGAAATGCTTTAGATCAGTGGATGAGGAAAGACTCAAAATCACCTTACCAGATCTTATGTTCTCCCCTACTGATCGAGACCAATCAGCATGAGACACTTGACGGCGTCATAATTGTTGACACCCCGGAATCTATTCAGTTAGCACGCGGAATCGGGCGAGACTCTTGCTCCGAGGATACTATTCAGAAAATAATTGCTGCTCAGTTAAGTCGCCATGCGCGGCTTAAGCACGCTACCTTTGTAATCGATAACTCTGGTGATTTAGGATCTCTGGCTCAACAAATCCATATCCTGCATGAGAAACTCAGCCATGGCTAACGACGAAGGACAGATTGTCTCGTGCCCAACATGTCAGAAAGAAAATCGTTATCACATAGATAATCCTTTTCGTCCGTTTTGTTCGGAACGCTGTCGCTTGATTGATCTTGGTGAATGGGCAGATGAGGGACACCGAATACCAGGTCAAGCCATTCCACCAGATTATAACGATCCCGAGGTCGATACTCATTGAAACCCACTAATTCCGGCCACTCCAAATCCCCAGTATCTTTTTACTACTTCGATATCTGACTTTGTCATCCCGCCTAACGCATAAGCAGGTACTCCGAGATCGCACGCGAGCTCGGAAAAACGGTTCCACCCAAGAGCGGGTATGCCGAAATGACTGGATGTCTGCCGAACTGGTGAGATAAACACTGCATCTGAAGGCCAGTCACGTTGACGTTCGATATCAGATTCGTCGCGGATACCCGACGTCAGTGGCCACGGCCGATCGAGTGCTTCGAGACACTCAAGAGCGTCTTGGATCTCATCACTTTTCCTCAAGTGGACTCCGCACCCCTCTTGGAAACAATTTAGTTGATCGAGCGTTAATATGACCCGGTGCCCGTTTCCAATCGCCAAACCTATAGCTCCCTCAAGATCTCGTCCAGGAGGGAGACCGCGGAGATAAAGGACACTTCTGTCATGCATCTCTCTCACCCAAGTCTTCGGTTCACGAGCAAACTTAGCGTCAAGAATTTTTGTTATTCTCGGTAGACCAACCGCGCGAACAATGGCGCCATTTGCCCTCGGAAACTGAAGCTCTGTCAGCAACTCCGACGGGAACCACGAGACATCTTGACCCTCAAGTCCTCGCGGCTCACCGTCAAAACGAGACACTTCATAGACCCACAGACGCACTGATTTTTCTCCATAATTCCAAGGAATCTGGAACATGAAACTCGCGTCAACAAGGGCAATATCGAGCTCCTCCTTTAGCTCTCGACTCAGACACGTCATAGCCTCCTCACCCGATTCAAACTTACCACCAGGAAACTCCCAAAGGCCCCCTAGGTGAGTGCCCTTATGACGCTTGGAAAGAAGAATCTGCTCATTACGCCAGATCAGTGCGCAGGCAACTTGGATCTCAGGTCCGGTACTCGGCATTAATCCGCACATACTCGTTAGTGAGATCACAAGTCATAACACGACAGTATCCAGAACCCGCCCCCATAAAAATACGGATCGTGATATCGACCGACTCCATTGCAGTTCGACCAGCCTCTTCCGTATATTCTGGATGCCGGCTACCGTTTTGTACGATCTGGACACTGTTGATCCAAATATTCACCTGATCAATTTCTAATTGAGAAACAGGAGCCCGACCGACTGCAGCCAGAATACGTCCCCAGTTTGGATCTGACGCTGCTAGTGCCGTCTTCACCAGCGGTGATAAAGCGACTGTGTTAGCTATTATATGGGCATCCGCGTCGTTTGTTGCGGTCTCGCAAACCACAGACACGAACTTCGTGGCGCCCTCTCCGTCCCGTGCAAGCAGCTCAGCCAAATCGTTCGCTAGGGCAGACAACGCTGAGGCAAAAATCTGTGCGTCTTGACTATCAGGGTTCTCAATTACTGCATGTCCTGCCTGTTTTGTGGCGACGATAGCGCAGACGTCATTCGTCGATGTATCGCCATCTACGGTGACACAATTGAAACTATGGTTCACGACGCGACCTAGAAGAACCTGTAAACAGTCCGCCTCCATAACAACATCTGACGCAATTAAACCAAACATTGTTGCCATATTAGGATGAATCATCCCCGATCCTTTGGCCATACCAGTTAAAGAAACCGTTTGCCCACCAATATCGCATTGGATATGCCTCAATTTTGGGTATGTATCGGTGGTCATAATTGCACGCGACGCTTGTTCCCACGAGGCTGAAGATCCATCAGAGGCGTTCATTGCCCTAGGAAGCGCGTTACAAATGGATTTAACAGGTAGCGGCTCACCGATGACTCCGGTTGAGAATGGCCAGACTGTATCTGTTCCTACACCAGCTAGTTTAGCTACTGCACGGACAGTCTGGTGGCAAGAATTCATCCCAGATTCACCTGTTCCAGCATTCGCATTACCCGAATTCAATAACCAGATGCGCACCGACGCAGTGGCCGCAAGGTTCTCTCTCAACACATGCACAGGTGCAGCGCATGATCTATTAGTTGTGGTGACGGCCGCACCAACGGTGCCCTCATCAAAGCCGATCACAACTAGATCGTCACGGTCTCTATTTTCGTAGACAGGTGCCCTAGTGGCGCCTAACCGTACCCCTTTAACCAGTAATCCACCTTCTGACGAGTTCATGCGACTACCACTTTTTCAACAGAGCATATGATGACGAGTTAATCAATGCGGCCACAACACTGCTTGTATTTCTTTCCACTACCACACGGACAAGGCTCATTACGACCTACCTTTTGACTCACTGCTGGCATCGGTCGCTCTGGCACAGCCTGACCCGTTGGAGCCTTGGTAACTGACGCTGTCTCATGAGTCGCCTCTGCCCTAGCGAGCTGCTCAACGGCCTGACGACGACGCTCCTCTTCTTGCACCTCGATTTCTTCCTTGCTTGGTACTTGAACCGCGGTCAATACTCGGACTGATTCTCGTTTGATTTGATCAAGCATGGACGTAAACAGCTCAAAGGCCTCACGTTTATATTCCTGCTTTGGATTTTTTTGTGCGTACCCGCGCAAGTGTATGCCTTGGCGCAGATAGTCCATCGCAGCCAAATGCTCTTTCCACGTGTGATCGAGAATTTGTAACAAAACCTGCTTCTCGAAGCGGCGCATGGTTTCTACGCCCACCACTCCAATTTTGTGATCATGACGACGACAAGCCTCATCAATAATTTTCTCAAGCAGAGTTTCCTCATAGAGCGACTCATCTTCATCCAGCCACTCTTGGATCGGCATCTCCAGACCGAATTGCGTCGCAAATTCCTCAGTGAGACCAGATATGTCCCACTGCTCAATTAGACTTTGTGGTGGAACATATGTTGCTACCACAGAAGTGAAAACATCGCGACGAATTGCAATGACGAGATCAGATAAATCATCCGCATCCATCAACTCATTGCGTTGTGCGTAGACCTGTGTCCGCTGATCATTTGCGACGTCATCGTAATCAAGCAATTGTTTCCGGATATCGAAGTTTCGGCCCTCAACTTTCTTCTGGGCTTTCTCAATGGCGTTGGTCACCATCTTATGTTCGATGGCTTCACCTCGTTGCATGCCCAAGCCCTGCATGATCGATCGCATCCTTGGAGATGCGAAGATACGCATCAGGTCGTCCTCAAGTGACAGGAAGAAACGAGACGAACCAGGATCACCCTGACGGCCAGAACGTCCACGTAACTGGTTATCTATTCGTCGCGATTCGTGACGTTCAGAACCAATGATATGAAGACCACCGGCCTCGAGCACCGCATCATGACGTGTCTGCCAATGTCCCTTAATTGCCTCAATCTGTTTTTCAGTTGGCGAGTCAAGTTCGGCGATCTCGGCCTGCCAATTACCCCCCAACACAATATCGGTACCGCGTCCGGCCATATTGGTAGCTATGGTTACGCCTCCCGGGCGGCCGGCCTCTGCGACGATGTGTGCCTCGCGCTCGTGTTGCTTTGCGTTCAATACGTTATGCTGAATCCCCTCTTTGTCGAGAAAATTAGATAACATCTCTGAGGCCTCGACCGACGCGGTACCAACCAGTACCGGACGGCCTTTATCTCGCTCAGTGATCACATCACCAACAATAGCCTCAAACTTCTCATCCATGGTCATGTAAACCAAATCGTTTCCGTCGGTTCGCTTCACGGGCAGATTGGTTGGAATAACAACAACATCTAAGCCGTAGATCTGTCTAAATTCAAAAGCCTCGGTATCAGCAGTCCCTGTCATACCAGACAGCCGATCGTACAAACGGAAATAATTCTGGAATGTGGTCGACGCAAGAGTCTGACTTTCGGCCTGTATCTCAACGCCCTCTTTGGCCTCTACCGCCTGATGCAGGCCATCGGACCAACGACGGCCTGGCATGGTCCGGCCTGTATGTTCATCAACTATTACGACCTGCCCATCCTGTATAATATAGTGTACGTCAGATTGAAAGAGCGTGTGCGCCCTAAGCCCTGCATTGACATGATGAAATAAGGCCAAATTGGCTGGATTGTACAGACTGTCTCCGGTTTCCAATAACCCCATGTCGGCAAGCTCCGCCTCGATCAACTCATGGCCTAACTCCGTCAGCTCTACAGATCGATTTTTCTCATCTAACAGGTAGTGACCTTCGACCTCGAACGATTCTCCATCTTCTCCCATTTTTCCCTCAGTTAGTTTTGGAATGACAGAGTTGATAGCTTTGTATCTCTCGGAATGGTCCTCCGCTGGACCGGAGATAATGAGTGGTGTTCTTGCCTCGTCAATCAGTATCGAATCCACTTCATCGACTATCGCAAAAGCCAAATCGCGCTGTACGCGTCCCTCTGGCGAAAATGCCATGTTGTCTCGCAAATAATCGAACCCAAATTCATTATTGGTGCCATAAGTGACATCAGCTCCGTAGGCTACTCTCTTGTCTTCTTCGGTTTGGCCGGAAGCGATGACCCCCACCGTAAGGCCTAATCCTTCGTAGAGAGGTCGCATCCAATTGGCATCACGGTTTGCAAGGTATTCGTTCACGGTCACCACGTGAACGCTATTACCACCTATCGCATTGAGATAAGCCGGCAATGTAGCCACCAGCGTCTTACCCTCTCCTGTCCGCATTTCGGCAATACGCCCTTCATACAAAGTCATCCCGCCGACCATTTGCACATCAAAATGTCTTAGGCCAAGCCGGCGCCTGCTGACTTCTCTACAGACAGCAAATGCCTCGGGAAGTATTTGATTTAGCGTCTCACCACTTATTATTCGGTTACGAAAATCGCCACGTTTCGCGGCAAGCGCATCGTCACCCAGTGATTGGAGGATGGACTCTTGCTGATTGATTGCAGCAACGGCCTTCAGCATCCGCTTAACTTCGCGGTCATTCTTCGAGCCAAAGATCTTCCGGACAAATGTCCCTAACATGGGTATCCTATAAGGTGTTCAGTTATAACTCGGACATTGTAGCGAATTGCGTGATCCCGGACAGCTAAAAAGCCTGAGAACTTTGCTAAATCGATCAGGAAGTCACCTCCAGACGCTTCAGCTTGAAGTATCAATACACGCCAAACGCGCCCGCACCATTGAAAACCTGTTGCCTGAGGATCTCAGACACAAGATCGCTGCTGGAAATCTACAGTCTGGCCTTCTGACCCTGTATATGCCAACAGCATCCTTAGTTGCCAAGTTACGCTTTGAAGAAAATACCCTAATCGAAAAGCTCCAAAACGATCCTCTATTTCGTGGAATTAGACGTATACAATGTCGGGTAAGGCCGCGCAAATCTGAGTCCTCACAAAACGCAAAAATGAGCAATAGAATGAGTGCAAAGGCTGCCTCTTTTATTCAAGAATTTTCAGAGTCTTTAACAGATGGAGAATTCAAACGCCAGTTTCAGCGACTGGCTGCACGGGTATCGGACAATCTTCCACCC
The DNA here is from genome assembly GCA_913042205.1 of uncultured Gammaproteobacteria bacterium. Classification (GTDB taxonomy): domain Bacteria; phylum Pseudomonadota; class Gammaproteobacteria; order Pseudomonadales; family Litorivicinaceae; genus HIMB30. Next base: position 7,638 of record CAJWIY010000023.1, on the reverse strand, counting down.
GATCAAACGTAACCACTTCACAATTACTCGGGTCCGAAAATAACCGCCGCAATAGCTTGTTATTGAGCGCATGACCGCTCCGATTTCCCGAGTAATGACCAATAATAGGGCGTCCAGCGAGATACAAATCACCCAGTGCATCCAGCACTTTATGTTTCACAAATTCATCATTTTGTCGGAGGCCATCATCGTTCAAAATACGGTCTTCACCTACAACGATCGCGTTCGCCATCGATCCACCTCGCGCCAGATTGTTAGCCTTCAAGTAGTCCAGATCACGCATAAAGCCAAAAGTTCGGGCACGACTAACCTCACGAATGAAGGATGCTTCGTCTATGTCGACTACCGTTTTGCATTCACCCAGATCCACAACTGGATGATCGAAGTCGATCGAAAACGAGATACGAAAACCATTGAATGGCTCAAGGCGAGCAAGCTTTCCTTCATGCTCGACCTCAACAATGGATGTTATACGAATATACTCTCGTGGCGCCGTCTGCTCGCGGACACCAGCTGATTGAATAAGGAATACAAAGGGTGAGGCACTCCCGTCCATAATCGGAAGTTCAGGTCCGTTGCACTCAACTAATGCATTATCAATACCCATTCCCGACAATGCGGAGAGCAGGTGTTCAACGGTAGACACCTGGACACCATCTGGCGAGGCCAGACAGGTTGAAAGGGTTGTCTGAGAAACACTGTCTGTATTAGCTCTTATCAAAACAGGAGGATCCAAATCTATCCGTTTGAATTGAATACCATGATTTTCGGGCGCAGGCCTCAAAGTGAGGTATACAGTATCACCTGAGTGAAGACCCACTCCGGTGGCACGCACAACATTTTTCAGCGTTCGCTGTGCAATCAATTTTACTATCCTCCAACATGTCGCTAGTTTAACAGGCTTTTCTTCTGTGCTTCCCGCAAACTAGAAGGGAGGTATGGTCTTCTATCAATTAATCCGCCTGCCGACGAAGAAATGCCGGAATATTTAGAATCCTCTCCATTTCCTGCGTGTTGCTAATCTCTCCTGTAAGCTCCTGAGACAACGCCGTATTACCTATCGCCTGTGCTCTCAGAATCTGTGGCGCGTCGGCGGAATTAAATGCCTCGCGCGCCTCATTGTTGAGTTGACCGTTATCCACCACTGTTTTTGGAGACAACATATCTCCTAGTCCGGTCGCGACCACAGTCACACAGATTTGATCGCTCATTTCCGGGTCGATTACGGTTCCAATAACGACGTTAGCATTCTCGTCACTAATCTGTTCGACCACTTTACCTACCTGATCAAATTCACCGAGGGTAAAGTCAGGACCCGACGTGATATTAACTAAAATTCCACGCGCGCCAGATAAATCAACATCTTCAAGGAGTGGCGAACGAATAGCAACCTCGGCTGCCGTCACGGCGCGATCCTCGCCAGTCGCGGCCCCAGTACCCATCATCGCTTTACCCATTTCACTCATAACCGTTCTAACGTCAGCAAAATCGACATTGATCATTCCCGGACGGATGATTAAGTCCGCTATACCCCTTACCGCCCCGTGTAGGACATTGTTAGCTTCTCCAAAAGCAGCCATGAGTGACGAATTTTTGCCGAGCACCGGGAGGAGTTTTTCATTTGGCACAACGATCAATGAATCGACGTGCTTCTCTAGAGCCGTTATTCCTTGATCAGCCACGTGCGCGCGTCGACGCCCCTCAAAACCGAAAGGACGCGTAACAATGGCAACAGTCAGGATGCCTAAATCACGTGCAATCTCCGCAACCACTGGTGCAGCGCCTGTCCCAGTTCCACCACCCATGCCGGCTGTGATAAAGACCATGTCAGTCCCGGTTAAGACATCAACGATGGCATCACGATCCTCGATCGCCGCATTCCTGCCAACATCTGGATTGGCTCCCGCGCCTAAGCCCTTTGTTATGTCACCGCCTAACTGTAACGTCCGGTCCGCCGGTATTGCCCGCATCGCTTGGGAATCGGTATTCGCCACGACAAACTCTACACCCTCAACCGCATGGTTCAACATATAGTGGACAGCGTTACCGCCACCGCCACCGACGCCGATTACTTTAATAACGGCACTTGATTCGATTTGATCTACGATCTCAAACATTCTTGTTTCCCCTTATTTAAAAATTTCCCTGGATCCAGTGTCGGACCCTGTTAAACATGCTTCCTTGCGCACCAAGCCAATGAGGCTGTGGCCGTACTTCTTGGTCGCGACCGTACGCCAGAAGGCCTGCTACGACCGCATTAGCTGGATCTTGTAGTAGTCCATCGAGTCCCCCCTGATGAGCCTGCTTGAGTACCCGACACGGATACTGCAATACACTTTCAAAGACTTGCGAGATACCTGGTAATGCAGCCGTTCCCCCACACAACACAATCCCTGTCGACGCCTTTTCAAATCGTCCGGATAGACGAAGACGCTCACCAAGGATCTCAGCAAACTCTTCGATACGCGGTTGAATAAATGCCGTTAATTGTTGAAGACGAATGTCTTCTGCAGGCCGGTCTGCAATCTTCTTTACCTGAGCAGTCTGATCAGGCGGAGCGAACGTGGTGTGGGCATACCCATATTGAACTTTTAAATGTTCGGCGTCCCCAAGCGGTGTTTTTAGGGCAATAGCCAAATCATGTGTCAAAAGTTCTCCGCCCATCGGTACGACTTGCATCCAAACAGGTGAGCCCTCAGTAACAACCATGATATCGGTAGTGCCCATACCGATATCAGCGACACAAACGCCCAATTCTCGCTCATCTGCTGAAACCAACTGACTGACTGCCAATGCGGACGGGACAAGCACTGCAGCCTCCAGACCGGCTAATTTCAAGCATTTCTTCAGATTTTGAATGACATAGCTAGCACCAGTGATCACATGGACATGTGCTAACAACTGATTTCCACTCATTCCTTGTGGTGAGCGAAGCCCTGTTTGTTCATCAAGAGTGAATGAGCGAGGAATTACACTTAAAATTTCTCGGTCCGGCATCTGGGCTTGAATTTGTACTTGCTCCATTGCCTGAGTAACCAAAACATCCGTTACTTCACGATGGTTAAGCATCACGGTTGCTGAAATATCTTGACCGACAAGATGTGAACCGCCGACCGATACCAAGGGATCACTTAACTTAGTTCCAGCCATCTGGTTGGCTGCATAAACAGCCCGCTTTAGAGCCTCTACCACTGAGTCAATCTCAATAACAACACCTTGCTTGAGACCACCAGAGCGCGCACTACCGAGCCCGCGAGTAACAATTCGACCGTTATCCGAAATCTCCGCGATCACCGCTTTAATTTGGCTAGAACCGATATCTACTACGAGTAAATAACTCACTTTTCAGATCTCCATGCCAAAGCAATACCGTTATCGTACCGGGCATCAACTTCTCGCAATTTTCTTAGGCGATCCATATCAAGTCGTATCAAAATATCTCGAGCTCGCGCCAGTCGTCCAAGAATATCGACGCGGCCGAGCTTCAACGTAAAGCCTTGTTCTAATTCGATCTCCCAACCAAGACCATGGCCACGTGATACAGAAATAACGTTTGCGAAATCGGCTAGCCGATCTGAGAATACGCTGTAATGGCTATAGACCTGCGTGGTCTCAGACAAGGCTCCATACAAACGCGGCATTGGCTCGTCAACTAGCGCGGGTGGCTCAAACAAGTCACCAGACAAGCCGAGATATTGGGTATCGTTATAAACGGCAACTGGTCGTTGCTCAACGATTTCGATTAATAGGGTATCTGGCCAGATGCGGCGAGCAGACGCGACGGAAATCCAGGGATGTGATTCGACTTCAGAAACCACCTCAGCGAGTGTCGTATCAAGATAATTATTATTAAACTTAATTCTTAGATCTTTAGCTAAGTTTTCAGCATCTAAATAACGTAAGTCACCTAGCAATTGAACCTGTCTGATCTGAATATCCTTTAAGAGATGACTCAGACCGCTAGCAGCGATAGATCCAGTGATACCTAGTCCGATCAGAACTATTAACACTTTCCAATGCGTTAATGTCCGACTTGCAATTTGCTTCGCTGTCATGGCGAAACCTCTGCGTCGAGAAGAATCTGTTCAATCAGCATGGGCATGTCCATCCCAGACGCACTCGCAGCTTTGGGAACCAAAGAATGACCCCCCATCCCGGGTACGGTATTGCACTCGACCAACAATAAATGACCAGTTTCATCCATCATAAAATCCACACGGCCCCAGGTCCGACAGCCGAGCGCTTCAAATGCGTCAAGAGCAAGTTTTTGCGCCTCGGTTTCAAATTCCAGACTCAGACCAGACGGAATTTGATACTCGGTGTCATTCGATTGATATTTGGCCTCGTAGTCATAAAAGTCAGTTTTTGATTTAATGCCAATTACCGGTAAGGCGAGGCCGCGGACTACGCCCACTGTGAATTCGGGACCTGGTAGCAATGGCTCGACCAGTACACGGGTGTCATACGTCAGAGCGTCTTCTAATGCTACCTTTAATTGATCGCTACCACGAACCACGTGGGCACCGACCGAGGATCCTTCATGAGCTGGCTTCACGAAGAGTTCCGGACCTAAGCGTTTAATACAGATATCAAACTGCTCTACATCGTTTACGACTACCATGGGTGCCGTCGGTAAACCCAACGATTCCCAAACTTGCTTAGTTCGCGGTTTATCAAATGCCAACGCTGATGAAGCAACACCTGAACCTGTGAAGGGGATACCGAGGGCACACAAAAGTCCTTGCAGTACACCGTCCTCTCCAGGCCGCCCATGAACCAAATTAAAAACTCGAGTTGGTCGGCTAGCGATTAATGACTCAACTAGTCTGTCTTTTATATCGATTTCTATGGGTTTGATACCGAGCTGCTGCATCGCCTCGCTCACCGAAGCTTTTCCGTCGCGGGAAACGGCAGCCTCGGAACCTCGTCCACCAAATAGAAGCACAACTCGTTCGCTTGACCAGTTCATCGGCTCCCTCCTAATGTCGTGATGAGCTCAGAAGGTAACCGTCCGATGGAGCCTGCGCCTTGGATTAGCACTACATCGTTAGGCTCAATTAGCGCGTCGACGCGCTCAATTACTTGTTCGAATTCGGCCTCTACGTAGGGACGACACAGCCCCAGCCGACGAATACTCTGTGCAAGATCCTTCGCTCCAGCACCCACGATCGGGGCCTCGCCAGCCGCATATACGGGCATCAGAACCAGCTCATCAGCACGGTTCAATACAGTAACAAATTCGTCAAATAATTCTTGAGTACGCGTGTAGCGATGAGGCTGAAAGACACTCACAAGACGCCGATTTGGGTATGCAGCACGAACAGCGTCAAAGGTAACCTGAAGTTCTTTTGGATGGTGTCCGTAATCATCAATCACTGGGATTTTTCGTTCTTTCTTGTGGATAAATCCGGCTAACTGGAATCGACGATCAACGCCCTGGAAATTGGTTAAAGCAGCTACTAGCGAGTCATCGTTGACACCCAAATGGTCAGCAAGCGCTATTACTGCCAGTGCGTTCAACACGTTGTGCCGCCCCGGCATGGGAAGGGTAACCTTTAGACTCCCAGCGTTTGGACGGCGCACATTAAAGTGGGTTCGCAGTCCATCGCTGGTTATATCCATCGCGCGATAATCAGACTCAGACTCAATGCCGTAGGTGAGAAAGGTCCGTCCTACATTAGACAGCAATCCAGTCAATACAGGGTCATCGTTATTAGCAATAACCAGCCCATAAAATGGTAGGTTTTGTAAAAACTGAACAAAGGTCTGTTTCAACCGCTCAAAATCGCCACCATAAGTCGACATATGGTCGACATCGATATTGGTGACAACAGCGATCATTGGTTTCAGAACCAGAAAAGACGCATCGCTCTCATCTGCTTCCGCGACCATGTATTCACTCTGACCAAGGCTAGCGTTGGTACCGACCTGATTTAGCTTACCTCCAATAATATAGGTTGGATCTAGCCCTGCCTCGGCAAGGACAGAAGCTGCGATTGACGTCGTTGTTGTTTTCCCGTGAGTACCTGAGACGGCAATGCCGAATTTAAATCGCATCAACTCGGCGAGCATTTGTGCTCTTGGAATTACTGGAATACGAGCCTCTAAAGCACTCGAAATTTCAGGATTTGTGCGGTCTATTGCACTCGAGACTACGATAACCTCGGCGCCCTCAATGTTCGTTGCCCGGTGACCGATATGGATCTTGGCTCCTAACCTTTTCAAACGAGTGGTGGCAGTTCCTTCTCGTAAGTCAGATCCAGATATTAGGTATCCCTGGTTAAGCAGTACTTCGGCGATACCACTCATCCCGATACCGCCAATACCGATAAAATGCATTCGTTGGATCTGCCCCATCCGATTAACCACGAGCAATCTCCAAAACGCAATCAGCAACCTTTTTGGTCGCTTCTGGTTTAGCGACAGATCTTGCCGCATGCGCCATTTGGGTTAGTTTTTCGGGAGCTCTTAAAATATCTGAGAGCTTTGCTACGAAGATATCAAGATCCTTCTCCTGAACAACCATGGCCGCGCCAGCTTCCCGTAAGTGCTCCCCATTTTTTGTCTGGTGATCATCGACTGCAAGAGGGAAAGGAATCAGTACCGAAGGCATGGCCGCGCTCGCGAGCTCTGACACAGTGAGTGCACCCGCTCGACATACCACGATATCCGCACCGTTGTATGCGTCGTCCATTCGACTGATGAATGCCACGACCGTGGCGTCGAGGTCTAACGCCTGATACCGCTCAATTACCTGATTTTTCGCTATACGACCTGTCTGGTGGGTGACTTCGATTCCGAAGTGAGTAGCTACTTCCTTTAATTTTTTCGGAAGCCGTTCATTCAGTGCCTTCGCGCCCTGCGAACCACCGATTACAAGTACACGTGTGGTCTCAGTAGGCTGGCAACTATCTGCAAGGCGTTGACGACCGACAGCATCGATCTCAGTTCTAATAGGATTTCCGACACACTCGGCACCCTTTAACACGTTTGGGAAGGCTGTCAGAACGCGTGCCGCGACCTTAGCCAGATAACGATTTGTCGTTCCAACGACCGCATTTTGTTCATGGATCACTACAGGAACCCTCATGAGCCTGGCCGCAATACCGCCAGGTCCGGCAGGGTATCCACCAAATCCGACACAAACAGATGGCCGAAGACGTAACATCAAAACGATTGCCTGAATGATCGAAACCGCTAGACAGATGGCACCGCTAATACGCTCCAGACCTTTCTTACCTCTAAGGCCTCGAGTAGCAAGAAAATGTATGGGTATTCCTTTTTCTGGAACGAGGTTTTTTTCAAGACCATAACGTGAACCAATCCAATGGACCACCTGACCACGGCTGACGAGTTCCTCTGCGACCGCTAACCCAGGAAAAATATGACCGCCAGTACCTCCGGCCATTACACAAATTGGTTTCTTCATAACTGCGCTCCAGGGAGGTTGTCTGCGCTGACTCGCGCTATGACACCGAGGCTTACGGCGGTCATCACTAAAGAACTGCCACCATAACTCAGGAGCGGAAGCGTCAGGCCCGTCGTAGGGGCCAGTCCGGTATTGACCGCCAAATTGATAAGTATTTGAAGCGCGATAAGGAGTACAAGCCCATATACCAGATAAGCGGCGAAAGGCCT
>CAJWIY010000022.1 GCA_913042205.1 uncultured Gammaproteobacteria bacterium | reverse complement strand
GCCCTTCATAACCTTATCCCTGCAAAGACTTTCGGCGTGCGTTATACCAAAAAAATTCCAATAAAAATTAATTATTTACTGAATTTAAACGCGCATCATTCGCATTCGTCTGATCAGACGAGGGAACGGTTTTTGGCGCATCATGATATTTACGAGACATAGTCAACCCAGCAAAAGGGCTGCTGCACCTCCGGTTTTAGGTCGCGAGCGCGATCTCTCTTCAATGTTTTTTTATCAGACAGCGTTTTGGTGCGGATAGACTGGTAAAATTCTGAAGAACAGATACCTGACGACCTACCACAATTCAGATCTTGAATAAGAGAAATATAAAACACCAATAAAAGCTGGTCAGGTTGAGAAATAAGCTAAAGTGGAAGACCCTAGTATTTTATTGGAGCGTTGAGGCACCATGTCTGACTCCCTGAGGCACTGCTCGCTGGATCAACTCCAACTCTTCTCTGCTTCCGCAATTAGAGACATAACGCCCCTGATTGTGGCAGACAAATTGCGGTACGCAATTCCCTTTAATTGGCAAAACAAGCACATTATAATTTACGACACACGATGCCTCCCCGAAGATGTCTTAGACCGTATTGGCGCGGCAAGACTCGAACCCTGCAGTGAGTTTGTCTTAACCATCAGTTCAGATGAAACACCACAAGCGCCGTCAGAATTTACAACGCAACCCTACAAGTTACCAAGGGCCTCAGCGCGTTGCCCAGAGACGCGATCCAGCTTTATCTACTTCCGTCACAGTAAAGTTTTATCCGATATCAATTCAGAAACCCACTTCGTTATTGAATTTGAAACGATCGATGGTGACCCGGTTACACTCTGGGAAACACAAGCATTCACAGGGCACATTTATTACCTCTTAAAAGTGGTCAGATTCCACGAATTCAACTGGGATACCGCAAGCCAGCAAGCCAACGTATTGTCAGAAGCGCAGTTCTCGGTTGACGAAATTGAACGCCTAACTGAGAGACCTCCAAAGGTTGACAATGAAACCCACACCTCTGCAAATCGAACAAGAAAAAGAAGAGAGTTGCCTCAAAGAAAACTTCCGAAATTCAAGCCAACGAGCAATAAACTTGCCCAAACGATCTGCCTCTATGCGTCTAAGTTTATGTCTGAGAGGATGGTCGAGCCTACAGAAAAAGATCTCTGGGCATTTATGTGGAATCATCGAGATCAATGCGACTTCGAGCTCAAGCAGTCAACTAAAGGGACCGAGGCTTATTATTTAGCTGGTACAGAAATCAATCTGGTGGAACTCAGACACCGCCTGAGTACCTATAGAGTTCCATTTCTAGGAAAAAAATAGCAACAAAAAATTAACCTATGGCCCCGCCAACCACCGGCCCAGGAATCGCCAGATTAACAACCCTGGTAAATATTTCGCCTAAGAGCTGACAAACTAATAACTGCGCGAGTGCGACCAACACTTTAGACTATCCTTACCGTTATATCGTCGCTGAATAACACCGAGCAACGATCTCCTTTAAGACAATATAACCACAAGCCGAAACTCGGGCAGGGTTGCAATTTACGCCAAAATAATTACCATTCACCGCCTTGACGCGCTCGTAGCTCAGCTGGATAGAGTACCTGGCTACGAACCAGGCGGTCGTAGGTTCGAATCCTACCGAGCGCGCCATTCTTTGTTGCGACTTGATCCAGAACATTCAAAAGAAAAGTTTCTATCGCGGAAGTTTTTTTCCGAAGGTCTTCAGAGGATAGTCAGGAATCACCAATACCAGAACGGGAGTACTCTTGGTCCCAAAGGGTACACCGTGCCTGGCAGATACTATAGCTTAGGGTGGTGCCTGGAGCCATTTTTTGGGTGTACTTACGTAAGCCGCAGTGTTCTCCGTTACCACGAGTTTACAATTTTTGCTTAGCAGTCCTCTTTATGTATCTGTCCGGCTTTCATGATAAGTTTCAAGAACCTATCAGGCGACTGTAAAACACCTAGGTCATCCAGAGGGTTGCCGTCAACAGATATGATGTCCGCCAAAGCACCGACTTTGATCTCTCCCAAATCTTCAGACATTTGGAATAATTCTGCCGCGACTATCGTCGCTGACCGAATGACTTCTATCGGCGTTTGGAAAGCACCACGCAATTCAAACTCCAGCAATTGATGCTCATGCATGGTTCCTAAAAGATCGGTCCCAAACACCATTTTAACACCTTGTTTCCAAGCATTTGGGAAGTTTTTCTTACCCTCCTCTGTGACGAACGAGACCTTTTCGAGCATATCGGCGGGCATGCCTGCCTCTAAGCCCATAACCGGCAAAACTTCGTGTGTAGACATAGTTGGCACAAGGAAAGCATCTTTTTCAATCAATAGCTTACAGGTCTGTTGGTCGATCATATTCCCATGTTCGATGGACCTCACCCCGCAATCTAGTGCTCTTGAAATCGACCTTGGAAGGTATGCGTGCGCCATGACATAGATATTGGCATTTGTGGCCTCTTCTACAGCCGCTGATATTTCCTCCAGAGAAAATTGAGAACTCGATATTCGATCCGTAGGGGACGCAACTCCACCGGATGCCATTATCTTGATCTGGTTAGCCCCCTTCCGAATTTCATCTCGACAGGCATTTCTGACCGCGCTCACACCATCACAAACTCGTCCTAGCCCTGCACAACAAAGACACGACTCAAAATTCTCTCCCGGCTCTCGCATATCGCCATGCCCACCAGTCTGGGATAGTGCTTTTCCGCAAAACAGAATTCTTGGTCCGGTCAGAAATCCCTCTTCCACCGCACGAGCCAAACCAAACTCTGCGCCTCCAGCGTCTCTCACGGTGGTGAAGCCTCGCATCAGCATATTTCTCAAGATTTCGCTTGCGCGGGCGGCGGTATAATAAGGAGACCAACGCATCAATTCGGGGAAGTTCGGTGTTGCGGCCGTAACATGCACGTGAGCGTCGCATAGCCCAGGTAGTGAAATCTTCCCCTTGAGATCAATCCGTCTATGATCGTTTTTCAAGGTAGCGTTACGGTTGATATCGATAATGCGGTCTCTCTCAATCACAATATCTTGCGTGTCAGTAAGTATCCCCTTCCTTACATCCAAGATTCTTGTGTTAGCTAAAACCACTAGCCCGGTCATGTCAGATCCAAAAGGTTTCGATTGCCATGGCATCCTACCGCGTTTTCCAGAAAGTCAGCAAACCGCCCATACCTATATGGCGCTTTATCGCAGCGAATCTAAGCTTGACTGGTCGCTTTCGTATCGCCACTATCGAGGCAAGTGTTTTTTTAACGCTCAGGATCTAATTCAATCAATAATTAAGATAGTTAGGACTAGGAGAAATAAAAATGATAACAAAACACAAATTCAAGTTGAGTATCTGTGTAGCTGCCTTATCTAGCAGTATTTTCTCGGCCGCTGCGGTCGGGGCCACTGAATTTAATGCGAATACGTTTTTTCCCGCCACACATCCACTTGGCAAGTTTGGTTATGTAGATTGGGCAGAGTCGTTAAAAGCGAGCTCAAACGGTGAGTTACAACCCAAAGTCTTCACTGGAACGGTGCTACTTCCAGCCAGAGCTGGAATGTCGGGCTTACAAGACGGCATTGCGCAAGTGGGATATCACTATTCAGGCTACACGCCAGCAGAATTACCAGTCTCAACCGCCATACAAGAGCTCGGCTTTAACTACAGTGACGCACTGGTGGCGGCCGTCGCCAACACCGACTTTAATATGAACGATAAAGAGTTGTTGGCGGAGTGGGAAAAGGCTGGGATTATTTTTGGTGGCGGCTATTCCACTCCAGCATATAATCTGATGTGTAGCATGCCTGTAAGGAACTTGTCAGAAGTTAAAGGTAAACGTCTACGGACTAATGGAAATGCCCTCTCTAGATGGGCAGAGACGGTAGGCGCGGTTCCAGTAAATGTTCCTTCAAGCGAAATGTACCAAGGCCTCGAAAAAGGAACACTAGATTGCGCACTTAACGTGGCAAGTGATCTTAAATCAAGAAGTCTTTGGGACGTCGCAAAGCACACCACTATGGTCCCGTTAGGTCTGGCTTGGGCTGGCCCTATGTGGGGTTATAACAAAGATTTCTGGTCCGGATTGTCAAGCAAGCACAAGCGCCTGATGTTTAACGAAAACGCAAAAGCGATGGCGAGACTATATGTTGGCTATGACGCGTCTGTAACAGAAGCTTTAAACGAAGCTAAAAGTCACGGTGTGTCAGTCTATGAGCCTTCAGCGGACATGATGTCGTCAATCAAGCAATTTGCGTCAGATAATATGACTAACGTGTACAGCATGGCCTCCGAAAAATATAAAATTGCTGACCCTAAAGCACTTTTTAGCAGATTCGACGCAACTATGCAGAAGTGGGACGCCCTCTTTGCCAAGGTGGATAGAAACGACGCAGACGCTATCGCCGCAATAATCCAGAGAGAACTCTTCGATAAGATAGATGTGGGCTCCTACGGACTATAACGGTAACTAAAAAGGGGCTCGGCCCCTTTTTTTGAACAGGCAAATACACACCGTTTACACCACTCCAGAATCGCTGTGAGTTCAGCAGTCGCTGGTTAAAGACAAAGGAGTCTGACTTCCCCGAGGAGCCAGACCTCTTGTTTCCAGTCATTACTTTGCGACAGACGGTCCTTGGTCTGTGTCGTCTAAAAGTGCTAACGTTGAAAAGGCTTGATAGGCTGTAAGACAAGTCTCATTGAGGGGTAAGACCTTTGCTTCAGACAGTTTTTGATACTGCCGTGACAAAATTTAGCAATCTTTTGCTAAATGTGAGCCTCTGCTGCCTTATCTTGATGATGGGGCACGTCGTTTTAGACGTTTTTCTAAAGTTTGCATTCAATGCACCGTTGATCGGGACGCTTGAAACTGTCTCGTATTACTACATGGTCGGGGCAGTTTTTCTACCTCTCGGGGCAGTAGAGTTGAAAAAGGAACACGTTCACGTTGACCTATTCATACAGTTTTTTTCACCTCGCTTAAGGTTGATCACTCTCTGCATTGCGAACCTCCTAGGAATCGTTTATTTCGGCGGATTGTTCTATCAAACACTCCTCGATGCGATAGCTTCATTCGGTTACAAAGAAACGATCATGTCCAATTACTTGTTCTATGTTTGGCCGAGCAGGTGGGCACTACCAATCGGATTCCTCGCGATGGCACTAGCGCTGATTCTATCGACAACTTATTTGTTAAATAAAAAGTCAACACATTCCCCGCAAGTGACAAGTCCAGAGGACGATTTAGTTGAGTAGCATCACCCTAGGGGCGATAGGCGTTTTAGTCGCACTACTCCTAATCGCGCTTCGCGTGCCGATCGCGGTGGCCCTGGGTCTAGTCTCATTCTTCGGCATTATGGAACTGACAAACATGCGTGCCGCTTTGGGAATAATCACTGCGGTCCCATTCAATTTCATCGGAAACTGGTCATTTACAGCCGTCCCTATGTTTCTGTTAATGGGGTACGTGTGCACTACCTCTGGGATGACTCAAGGACTCTTCAAAGCCATGAGGGTGTGCTTGTCGCGTCTTCCAGGCGGACTCGCTATTGCTAGTGTTGGTGCATGTTCAATGTTTGCAGCAGCCTCGGGCTCGAGTGTCGCAACCGCGTCGGCAATGGCGCGTATTGCAGTACCAGAAATGTTAAGGCACAAATATGACCGCGGATTAGCGACAGGAGTCATCGCCGCATCCGGCACCCTTGGATCATTGATCCCTCCAAGCATCTTGATGGTCCTTTACGGAGTTTATGCTGAGGTCTCAATTGGAAAACTATTTATGGCCGGTTTCTTGCCAGGACTCTTATCTGCCGCCCTGTATATTTTGATGATAGTAGCTCGTGTAAAGCTGACACCTGACCTGGCCGGGAAAGTAGAGCAACATTTCACGAGTCAAGAAAAGTGGGAAGCAATTAAAGAAGTATGGGCACTACCAACCTTAATCATTTTTGTGCTGGGGGGAATCTTTGCTGGCTTTTTCACACCGACGGAGGCCGGTGCTGTTGGTGCCTTCCTCGCGACTATTCTGGCGGTCTTTCGAGGAAAGTTTTCTCGGACAAATTTTATTGAAGCACTGACCGCAACCGCACGCGGGACTGGCAGTATCTTTATAATCCTCATCGGAACGATTTTTCTCACAAAATTCCTAGCGCTAAGTGGATTACCCGCTTGGCTAGCCAGCACCATGCTTAGTGTAAGCGACAGCGCAGTTTGGATCATAATCTCAGTGGCTATCATATACATTATTCTCGGAATGTTTGTGGATTCAATCGGACTTCTTCTTTTAACACTGCCACTACTTCTACCGATAGCGAACGGAGCTGATATGAACCTCATTTGGTTCGGCATAATCCTGATTAAGCTACTTGAGATAGGCTTAGTCTCGCCCCCAGTCGGCTTGAACGTCTATGTCATCAAAGGCGCGGTCGGTAATAGCGTTCCGCTTCAAACAATCTTCAAGGGAGTGGGTTGGTTTATAGTAATGGATATAGTAGCGCTATTGGTGATCATCTCGTTCCCTGAACTGTCCTTGTATCTGCCGTCGATAATGGATATTTGAATTCTTTTTCGACGTTATCGTTTTACACCCCTGTTTGCTCTTATAAGTCTTTCTCAACGCTTTCTGAGTCATGTCTCGGCCCGTACCTTTATTAAAAAATTAGAGCCAGGTCATTCAATACGTGCGAACCGACCGAGATCGCCCAAGCAAAATCTTTACTAGGAAATGTCAACAGGGAGCAGCCTTACTGGTATATCCTGAAAACAGACCGGCCTCAAAAATCGGAGGATAGCCATACTGCCCACCGATGTTGCACCAAAGTTTGTGCTCGCAGGATACGGCCCACCGTGGACCATTGCGTCACAAACTTCCACACCAGTCGGATAAGCATTCGCCAAAACACGCCCAGCCTTGCGAGTCAAAATTGGCATCAGTGCACACCCATATTCAAGGTCATCGTCTGTTGTGTGTAATGTGCATGTCAGCTGTCCATCCAGATGTTTCGCCACCTCTAGCATCTGCTCAAAATCCGACACTTTAACAATGAGACCCAAAGGACCAAAAACCTCATGACCAAGTGACCTATCTGCTAACCAAGTCGACCCATCTGTTTCATATAGGTATGGCGTTGCCTGTCGTTGATCACACACTGAGGTGAGGACACTACGCACACCCGGTGTGTGCGATATCCGTTTTTGCCCCTCTTGATACGCAACAGCTATGCCATCAGTCAGCATCGTTTGAGGAGCAGCGCCAGCTAACGCGACTTTAGCTGCATCAATAAGTTTGTCAGCTGTTTCGCCTTCCATCACAACAATAATCCCGGGATTGGTACAAAACTGACCGGCACCCATTGAAAGGGACGCGGCCCAACCCCGACCGATCTCCTCGCCCCGCTCTGCCGCCGCTCCTGGTAATATAAACATAGGATTGACTGACCCGAGTTCACCAAAGAACGGGATGGGAGTTGGACGCTGGGTGCAGAGGTCAAACAGTGCTCGGCCACCCACAAGGCTCCCGGTAAATCCAACAGCAGAAATTAGTGGATGCTTCACGAGGGCCTCGCCCACTGATCTGCTCCCACCATGGACCATCGAAAACACTCCTCTTGGCATCCCAGTGCGATGTATGGCGCTCTCAATCGCCTGCGCAACAAGATCACTTGTTCCTGGATGCGCTTGGTGCGCCTTGACAACGACTGGACAACCAGCGGCCAAGGCCGACGCTGTATCGCCCCCTGCAGTAGAAAAGGCAAGCGGAAAATTAGATGCTCCGAACACGGCGACGGGCCCCACAGGTAGCTGCATGAGTCGTAATTCAGGACGCGGTAACGGTGTCCGGTCAGGCAAGGCCTTATCGTGCCGACAATCTAAATAATCACCCTTTTCCAAGACATCAGAAAACATTCTCAATTGGCCGCAGGTCCTGCCTCGCTCACCTTCCAATCTTAACGAGGGTAAACCAGTCTCTTCGCCTGCGATCGCTGTAATCGCATCACCAAGAGCATCGATTTCTTCAGCTATCGCCTTTAAAAAATTGGCACGATCCTGCCGAGGAGTTTCCGAATAAGTGATAAACGCCTCCTCGGCAGCTCTAACCGCCTGATCTACCAATTCGTTTGTACCTACCGGGAAACTATGACCTCGACCTGAGCTAGGAGAAGATTCAAAGCTATCAGAGCCCCCAACCCAGTTACCAGCAATAAAGTGCTTCAGCTTCAGTTGATATTTCATCGAATACTCCTTCGAAATTAATATTGGCCAGCAAATTGTGGAGGGCTCACCTTTTCGCTCTGCGGGTCTTGTAGTACGTTAGAGGGATCAAGCCTCGATAAAAATAGTATAGCTTGGTAGGAAAAAAGGGAGCGTAAAAAAATTAGATCCTCGAAGTCTATACATGTGATCGGTTGTCACGCAGAGGGAGAGGTCGGTGATGTCATTGTCGGAGGCGTTGCGCCGCCGCCGGGCGATACGATCTGGGAGCAAGCGGTTTATATACACAATGACGGCTCGCTAAGAAACTTCATACTCAATGAACCCCGTGGTGGTCTGTTTCGACACGTCAATCTACTGGTGCCACCTAAGCGGCCCGAGGCTCAGATGGGCTGGATCATTATGGAACCAAGTCACACACCGCCTATGTCGGGCTCGAACTCGATCTGTGTCGCTACCGTTCTGCTAGAGACCGGTATTATTCCGATGGTGGAACCCGAAACTTTTATGACTTTAGAGGCCCCCGGGGGGCTTATAAAAGTCAGAGCGAAATGTGGCCTCGGGAAGGTTGAGCGGGTCTGCGTGGAAAACGTACCGTCATTCGCCGGCTTGCTAGACCAAAGGCTTGAGCTCGAGGGTCTTGGGACACTCTCAGTAGACACCGCATATGGTGGGGATAGCTTCGTAACGATTGACGCGGAACAGCTAGAGATTCAAATCATTCCAGACGAGGCAAAGGATCTCGTTGCGCTCGGCAGAAAAATTACCAAAGCGGCTAACGAGCAACTGGAATTTAGGCACCCGATTAACAAGGACTGGACGCACTTTTCGTTTACACAAATACACTCTAGCCTTACAAAAATTGACGGCATAAAAACATACACAAATACGGTTGTGATAGACCCAGGAAAGCTTGATCGATCACCTACTGGCACAGGTCTGTCAGCGCGGATGGCCGTCCTACATGCTAGAAAACAGCTGTCCATCGGAGAGCCTGTTATCGCCCGATCAATAATAGGATCATGTTTCGAGGGTAAAATTCTGGGAACGGAGAGGCACAGCGGTATCCCTATGATCAGACCTGAGATTTCTGGACGTGCGTGGATCACGGGCTCGTATGAATATTATTTAGACCCATCCGACCCTTGGCCACACGGATATAGGGTATCCGACACTTGGCCGGTTCGCCCAATCTAAATCATGAGAGACATCCCCTTTATATCCGAGGAACACATAGAGAAACTACTGACTTGGTCAGGAATAACTGACGCGCTCTTCTCGGCCCATCAGAGACCTGAGGCAGAGATCAACGACATACTCTTTCAATCTGAAAATAGTTCTCTTCTGTCTAGAGCTGCTTGGATTAAGAACTACGGGATCGCTGTAAAAACTGCGACGATCTTTCCCGACAATGCAACCAAATTTCCTGACCTTCCCACCGTTCAATCACTTGTCACCCTATTCGACGATAACTCGGGCGCGCCGCGAGCTATAATTGACGGTAATTTCTTAACGAAGTGGAAAACTGCCGGTGATTCAGTGCTCGGCGCTAAGTTACTTGCTAGAAAAGACAGCCAAGTACTTACCATTTTGGGTGCAGGTAAGGTTGCCCAATCGATGATTGACGCATATCGGGAGTTATTTCCGCGACTTGAGACCATTCAGGTGTGGAACCATCGCCACGAAAAGGCAGTCGCGCTAGCGTCTGAGAAGGATGTTGTCCCAATCAAAGATTTAGCTGAAGCTGTGCGGTCCGCGGATATTCTATCTTCCGCGACCACCGCAATCGACCCCTTCATCAAGGGAGAATGGCTTAAGGAAGGTTGCCATCTAGACTTGATTGGTGCTTTCCGGCCCGATATGCGTGAAGCCCATGATTCGGCTCTACTCCGTGGATCTATTTTCGTAGACTCCTATAAAACTGCACTACATGATATTGGAGAGTTAGGCATCCCTCTTGCCAATGGGGTGATTTCAGAGGCTGACGTGATCAACGATTTTTACGGGCTATGTTGTGGCAATCCCGGCCGGAAGAGTGACGCTGAAATTACGATCTTTAAAAACGGGGGAGGGGCACATCTAGATTTAGCTGTAGCCGCGCACATCAAAAAACTTTTTGACGAGATCTCAGTGTAACCTTGGATAAAATCAGTGACGGAACCGTTCTGGGGAAAATGGTGCCGACGCGATGGGCCAGGGCTTCCCTAAGATACTATCGCGGACGAGTTCGGCTGTGGCGGCAGACTGAGTCAAACCGAGATGACCGTGACCGAACGCATAGATCACGCGTGGCTGCTTTGGGGAGTTGCCGATTACAGGAAGACTATCAGGCATAGATGGCCTGAAACCCATCCACTCTTCACCATCTACCATGTCCATGTTCGGCAAAAACTGTTTCGCTTTCGATAACAAAATCTTCGAGCGATCGAAGTTGGGAGGTGCCGATAAACCTCCTAACTCTACAGCGCCACCAACTCTTACCTTACTGCCGACCTTAGAAACAACAAATCCATGATCAGCGAACGTCAAATGAGTCTTCAAATCAAAATGACCTGGACTGAACGTCGTGTTGTATCCCCGCTCAGTCTCGAGGGGAATATCGTCACCAATAGCCTGAGCCAGGGACTTCGACCAGGCGCCAGCCGCAATCACGACATAGTCACAGCTCAATCTCTTGTCTACGCAATGGACCTCAACCACGCGTGATTTGGCGGAAATCGATCGCACCTCTCTGCACTCCACCAGCCCTCCGCGATCGACAAATTGATCATGCAGATGTTTTAACCACAGCCTCGGATCACTCACATTCAACCAGTCCGGTGTGTAGCCCGCGTATTGGAACTTTGTCGACAGCCCCGGCTGGATCTTTTCTATCTCTTGGGAAGACTCTAAAAGGTCATGAGTAATGCCGTACTCTTTGCAAGCATGCCAATAAGACGAGCTTGCTCGAAACGTATCTCTGCCATCGTATAGTCGGAGTTGACCCGCTCGCCTCAATAACGGTTCCCCACGATATTGTTGGGCCTGACGGTCGAGGGCAGACCTCGACAAGGACATCAACTCGGCCTGAGACTTCATCAATGACGGAAACCTATCGCTCCAGCTCGCGCGCCAGAACTTCATAAGCCAAGGGGCTATAGAAAAAACGTACGAAGGGCGAATGCTTAGTGGCCCCAGCGGATCCAACAACCAACCCGGTGCTGCCCTCATGATTCCCGGAGTCGCTAACGGAACGATATCTGCCAATGCAAAAGCACCGGCATTTCCCTCCGAAGCTTTCTGGGACGGCCCTCCTCTATCTACAATTCGAACCCTAAAATCAGCTTGTTGAAGTGCTAAGCCGACGCTGATGCCGATTATGCCGGAGCCTACAACAACGACACCTTGTTTAGGATTCATAGATTAAGCCGACACCCAAGTTCTGTCGCATTAGGTAACGACAGATTTTCACGACTAAATCCCAAACCTGAACGGGTCTTGGCTATCGAAAATCAATGTGATCTCAGCCGTGACAAAGGCCGTACCCTCGATGGTAACAATCACGCCCCCGTTGCCCCCCTGCTCGTATGCCAACGCATAGGTACTCCCAATAACGCTTTCCTGAATCCAGGTCTTCCCAGCTGGCCAAGCCTCATCCGCCGCTAAACAGGCCATCTTCGCCGAACAACCTGTCCCACATGGAGATCGGTCATAAGAACCGCTGGGTACCAAAACGAAGCTTCTACTATTTGCCTCGGCAGACTCCGGCGCCCCATACAGTTCTATGTGATCTATCCACGCTCCTTGCAAGCCCGTAATACCTTCAGCTTCCAGTGCCTTACGTATTTGTAAGCTCAAATCTGTGAGCTCACGCAAGTTTTCCAACCTGATATCGATCGGTGAATTCTTCACAAGAAAAAACCAATTTCCACCCCACGCCACGTCGCCAGTTAACGACCCGTGAGACGAGACTTCAACGCGAACATTCTTCAGTAGCCTATAGCTCTCAATATTGGTGACCGATACTCGGTTTGGAGTTTTGAGATTGATTGCCACTTTGCCTACCGGTGTTTCAAGCCTATGTTGGCCAGGCTTTATCAGACCCATGTAGGCCATCGTTGCGCCTAATCCTATCGTGCCGTGCCCACACATTCCCAAATTTTTGACGGTATTAAAAAAAATGACCCCGGCAGCGCAATCAGATTCCTCGGAATCTATCACCAAGGCGCCCACGTAGGCATCGTTCCCTCTAGGTTCTTTCAGAACGGAGCCACAAAAATCTCGATAATTTTGTTCAAATACCACTGCTTTTTCAGCCAGAGAGCCGGATCCCAAATCGAAACCGGCCTCGAAAATAGCTCGAGTGGGCTCACCCTCAGTGTGGCTATCGAGAATTTTCACTGGAGACTCTCAAGCTGGGTCCAGGACTCGAACCACTGCTTAAACACATAAAACTGTGACTCAGCATAATTTCTCTGAGCATCTGTCAAACGGTCGGACCTATTAAAGTGGTGCAAGTAATTCTCATCTCCCTCCAAAACCATAAGATGCTTGTAATAAAGCACTAAATCCACGCCCTCATCAAAACTCGAGAGCACAGACATGGCCTCATCAAGTTCTCGCGCTCTCCGGCGAGCAATCGCGTCTCCCGCGGCCGCTTTCTGAGACAACTCAGCCAGAAGGAGGACCTCCTTGGGCAAAACGTTTCCGATCCCAGTAATTGCCCCCCCTGCACCGCAGTTGACGAAACCATGGTATACCGCCGTATCTACGCCAATCATCAAAGTAACGTCCGGGTCCTTAGAGGTGATGTGTTCCGACGCGTACCGTAAGTCCCCAAATCCACCAAATTCCTTAAACCCAACCAGATTTGGATGCTCTGATCTCAGGGCAAAAAACAGGTCGGCTCGAGTAGTAAAACCGTAGTAAGGACTGTTATAGATGACCGCAGGTAAATCAGTGGCAGCCTCCAAGATTGCCTTAAAATGGTATCGCTGGGCCTCTAGCGAGTTACCTCTGGACAACACCCTGGGGATTACCATTAAACCCTGCGCACCAACCCTCTGTGCATGCGCCGCATGAGCAACAGCTGACTCCGAGTTAATGGCCCCTGTACCCACGATTACAGGTACGCCTGCCTCTACTAACGCGCTCACACCCTCCATCCGCTGAGAATCGGTCAGCAGGGGCCAATCGCCCATGGATCCGCAATAGACCACGGCAGACATTCCTTGCTCGATAAGATACAAACCCCTTTCGACAAGCGCGTCGTAGTTGGGTTTTCGATGCTCATCGCATGGGGTCATTAAAGCTGGAACGCAACCAGTGAATATGCTTGTTTTCATCATCTGAACCTCTCTACAAGCGGTCTCGTGTCTATCTCGAAATAGAAATTGACCTCTCTAAATCACCTTACTTTTGCTAAAAATTTTTTCGTATGCTCGGACTCTGGGTCTACGAATATTTGATCCGGTGACCCAATTTCTTCCACAACGCCCTCATGAAAATAGGCGACTCGGTCGGATACATCTCGAGCGAATCCCATTTCGTGGGTTACACAAATCATGGTCATCCCCTCTTCAGCTAGCACCCGCATCGTATCCAAAACCTCACCGACTAACTCAGGATCCAGAGCTGATGTGGCTTCATCGAACAACATGTACTGAGGGTCCATAGCCAAAGCTCGCGCGATTGCCAATCGTTGTTGTTGGCCACCAGAAAGGGCGTTGGGATAGACATCAAACTTATCACCAAGCCCAACATGCTCGAGTTGTTTGATAGCGATATCCTTAGCTTCTGCCTTCGTCAGCCCTCTAACAATCTGAGGGGCGAGGGCCACATTCTCCAGAGCAGTCAAGTGGGGGAAACTATTCCACTGCTGAAATACCATCCCTAACCGCTGTCGAAGCTTGTTCAAGTCAGTCGCCTTTGAATGCACATCAACATCATCGACATAGACCGAGCCTTCCTGAATCTGCTCGATCCCGTTGATGCAGTAAAGCAATGTTGACTTTCCTGATCCAGATGCACCGATCACCGAGAGGACCTCCCCCTTCTGTACCTCTAGATCAATTCCGCGGAGAACGTGGAGATCATCAAAATATTTGTGTAACCCATTGACCTTGATCATTGCGACCACCTGCGCTCAAGCTTCGCTGAATATCGCGACACCGGATAAGAGAGGACAAAATAGAACGCGCCGACCACTAGGATGATGAGAAGAGGCTCCTGAGTACGCGTGATCAGCACCTGGCTCGCCTTCACAAGCTCAACATATCCCAAGACCGAAACGAGTGCGCTGTCCTTCATAACGCCCAGTGCGACCCCAACCCAGGAAGGGAAAATCGCACGGGTACCAATTGGAAACACCACGTAACGCATATCTTGCCAATATGACATTCCTAGAGACCGAGAAGCGATACGCATCGATCTGCCCACCGACTCAATGCCACCGCGCGCTACGTTGGCCACTAAAGCGGCGGTGTACATGGTCAGCACAACCAGCCCAGACTCGAATGCGTCTAGGTTGAGGCCGACAATTGGCGCGAAATTATAGAAAAGAACTAGCTGAACTATTAACGGAACAGAACGAAACATATCCAAGAGGGGATTTACAAGAATTCCACCCCAATACTTGGTTTCGTAAAGTATCCACCCAAAAATACCGCCAAGGAGTGAACCAATGGCGATTGACAGCAAAGAAATCCAAAGGGTTCTAAGAGCCGCTTCCCCAAGGAACAATAGGTCTTGAGCACTGAAGCCGCTAAAAACAGTTACTGTTTGCTCCATTGAAATTCCTAATACCTAAAAAATCGAGATGCAAAGACTTTGGAAAGGACCAGGATCACTTTAACCATCACGTAATAAATGACCGCCGTGACAGCAAAATATTCAAAAATCCTGTATGTCTTACTCGCAAAAAATTGCGTTTCTCCCGTGAGCTCTCTGTATCCAACCAACATTCCTAGGGAGGACATTAAAACAACCCAAACAAATTGGTTAGTCATCGGGTAATAGACAATCCGCATGACTTGGGGAATCAATATCCGCGTGTAGGCCTGCAAAGGGTTCATCCCAAGGCTCCGCGCAGCTCTCAATTGAGTAGATGGAATTGCCTCAAAACCACCGCGAAAATTCTCTGCCAAGTAACCAGCCGTATTGAAGGTCAAGCCCGCCAAAACGATCAAGTAAGGCGATAAATGAAGCCCAAGCGCTCCTAGCCCAAAACCAAAAAAGAATAACTGAAAAAGAGCGGGTGTGTTTCTAGCTAGCTCAACCCAGGTGGTAGCGAACCAATAGATCACTCCAGTTTCCCGCATCCGGCCCACTGCTAAGATGAATCCTAGCAA
Source organism: uncultured Gammaproteobacteria bacterium (assembly GCA_913042205.1). Classification (GTDB taxonomy): domain Bacteria; phylum Pseudomonadota; class Gammaproteobacteria; order Pseudomonadales; family Litorivicinaceae; genus HIMB30. The sequence continues at coordinate 16,650 of CAJWIY010000022.1, read as the reverse complement.
AACACCCACAGTCATAGCCAAGGAAGCGACCTGTAAAGTAGTTAGGGCCGCCTCAAGAAGATCCGGCAGGCTCCTAAAAACAGGCCGCCAGTGAAAGTTGTACTCAAACATCCAATTATTGAGAGGGGCCGTCTACTAGGGGCACGGCCCCTCATTTTTCGGTCAACTAGTACATCACGCCGGGAATTCTCAGCTCAGGAGCCTCACCGCCTACAAACCGGCCCCAAAGCTCTTGGTAACGACCAGAGCGCACTTGTTGAGTAACAAATAGATTCAAGTAATTTAGCCAGCTAACGTCTTGCCGTTTACCGACCACCGAAGTGTAGTCTGTGGTCCATGGCATGCGGGGACCCGGATCAACCGTATCATACTGTTCTGAAATCGGTTTTACAGCTGTGTTGGTGGTTATCCCAATATCGGCCTTGCCTTGCGCGACCGCGAGGAAAACTTCGTTCTCGCTCTGGTACCCCTGATATAAATTTTCCTCGCCCCACTCCTTCGCAATTTTTAACCACTCCTGCTCTGGGACGGTGCCTACGGCAGCAGCGACACGCTTGCCCTTTATGTCCTCAAAGGTTTTGATGCCGCTCTTTGAGTTGACAATACCTTGAGCATAATAAATAGCGTAGGGAATGGAGAATCCCACAGTCTTAGCGCGGGCTAAACTGTCCGAGGTTGCGCCAAAAACAACATCTGCACGACCAGTCACGATTACGGGTAAACGATCGGCCCATGTCAGTTCAAGAAGCTCAAGCTCGACCTCTAAAGCAGCCGCCATGTCCTTGCAGTATTCGACGTCAAAGCCTGCCGGCTGATTGTTTGAGTCTCTGAATCCGATTGGAGGGAAGTCCAGAACGACTCCGCATCTTAACTTACCGCGATCAATTACATCGTCCAACGTATCAGCCATTGAGGTCCCGGCAATCATCATTGTTATTGCCGCCATGCTAACTAGTTTTTTTATCATCTTTGTACCCGCTATGGTTGTTCTAAGCTTTATTGCCGGCATCGAATTTATCGCATATTGTATCGAATGTACAACGAGTGAATCGGTGAAATTTTGAAGGTTAAGTTCGTCGACATTTCACAAACCAAATCCGCATCCGAAATAATTTTTTCAGCTCTTCGGAAAGCAATTATCGAGGGTGATATCACAGTGGGGATGCCGTTACGTCAGGTCTTAAGCGATGGTATGGATAAAGCGAAAAGTGAGCATTTAGCGATCCTTGATGCCTGCCTCTCAAATTACGCAGATTTGGCAGCTGAACTACTGAGAGATCATATCTTAGGAGCTAAGGAATCGCTTTTAGCCTCATTCCCCACACTACCCTACTGATTGACGTTACAAGGAACTTTTCATACAAAGCTCGACATCCATGAAACATAAACACGACGGCTCGATCAAAAGAAATCAATTGATTGTCGAGGGTTGCGCCAACGGCAAAGTTCTAGTCTGTGGAGAAGGATTAAGTTTCTGGGGAGGCGTCGACCCAAATACTGGACTAATCATCGACACACATCACCCCAACCACGGAGATTCTGTATCCGGCAAATGCTTATTGATGCCGACATCCAGAGGCTCATGCAGTGGAAGCGGTGTCTTATTGCAGTTGGCCCTCAACAAGCGTGCCCCAGCAATGATTATTTTCAACGAGCCAGAGCAAGTATTGACCCTGGGATCAATCGTGTGCGATCGGATTTTTGGGGTCCCGATTCCTATAATCTGTCTGTCTCAGCAAAACTACCATACTGTCGCGAGGGAAAAGTCAGTTGAACTTCGTGATCGTAAGCTTGTACTGGCTAGTCAAACTATCGACCTAGACCTAATATCAAAAGCTAAACTAGTGTTATCTGAAACCGATCACGCCTATTTGGAGGGTGATCATGGCAATGTCGCCAAAGCTGCTATGGAAACGATTTGCGTAATGGCAGCCGTCGAAAACGCATCAAGTTTGATCAATGTAGACAAAGGTCATATCGATGGCTGTATCTTGGCACACGATGCCAATCTCATTTTTGCCGAAAAAATGGCTCAGCTTGGTGCTCAAGTGATCATCCCGACAACGATTAATGCTATCTCGGTCGATCGTGAGAATTGGCAAAACTCGGGGCTCGATAAGGACTTTGGTAAACGGGCGAGCCGTTTGGCCGATGCATATGTTCAGATGGGGGTCAAACCGACTTTTACCTGTGCCCCATATCTTCTGACCGACAAACCTCAACTCGGAGAAAATATAGGTTGGTCGGAATCAAATGCAGTGATTTTCGCGAACACCGTTCTTGGTGCCCGAACACAAAAACATCCAGACTATCTCGATCTATTCATCGCGATGACGGGGCGGGCGCCAGCTGTTGGTATGTATTCAACAGTTGGAAGAAAAGCCCGAGTAAAAATCGAGGTAGCGATTCCTCAAAAGTGGACACCTGATGATGAGGTCTTATGGCCACTCATTGGTTGGCTTGCTGGTAAAATGTCACCCGACGCAGTCCCCTTGATTACAGGGCTCGAAAGTTTGTCACCAACAATCGATGATTTAAAATCTCTATGCGCTGCTTTTGGAACAACCTCCGGTGCACCAATGCTACACGTTCTTGGCCAAACACCTGAATCATCTTCTCAGAATTGTGAGCAACATCCGATACATCTGATCAATCGTGAGAACCTCGAGGATGCTTGGCTTGAGCTTAATCGTGGACTCGAAAAAATTGATTTGGTCGCTGTTGGAAGCCCGCACGCTTCGATTGAGGAAATAAGGAAGATAAGCGCTCTCTTTGCTGGTAGACGACGTCACATCCAGACCCAAATGAAAATTACTGCTGGCCGTCACACGATTCAACGCGCAGAGGCTGAGGGGATTACTAAGAAATTGGAAGACGCAGGGGTACAACTTATGCCCGACCTCTGTTGGTGCTCAATCATTGAGCCCATATTCCCGCCTGAGGCAAAAGGTCTAATGACCAATTCTGGTAAATATGCCCACTACGCCCACGGTTTAAGTAACAGGCACTCTAGATTGGGGTCATTGAGGGATTGTGTGGACGCGGCGATTTCGGGTTTCGCAGCGCACGAGCTTCCAGCTTGGCTGGTTCCCTAAGTCAATTGTCTCGTCTCGTCTTAGAAAATCTGTGCGACTCATTTGAATCAAATCATTCTTCTGCGGCATCAGGAGATTTCAGACATTAGTGGATCAAATAGTTGCGGCGCTAAATTCTAGCCGATTTAAGTCTGAGGTAGTGATACACAGGCCAGCAAATGCAACGAACGTAAGGCCATTAATCGTTATGTTTTCAAAGTATTATTTTGTGCTCCGAAATGGCCAAAGATAAGCCACGGTTTTTGGTGGCGCGACGATTTATAATGTTCATCTTGTCCGTTACTCAATGTAAGTATAAATATATTAGTTTTCGGCCAAAAAGTGCATGAATCGGGGCGCCAAAACGTTATGCGGCACGGCCTTGACGTAGCCTTATATTGCAATACTATTGCATTTTTATTGATCATTTTTTGGGGTAATTCATGCGGATCATTGTAACTCTGGTTATTATTTTTTTGGCTGGCTTGGCGCACGCAGAAAAACGACACGCCGGGGCACACGTCCACGGTCTAAACCATGTGCAAATAGTTTTAGACGGGACGACGCTTGAGGTGAACTATGAGTTCCCAATCGCACAGCTTCAAGAGCACGACGAACATAAGCACGACGAACATAAGCACGACGAACATAAGCACGACGAACACAAGGGTGACGGGAACCACGCCCACCTAACCGAAGAACTAAAAGAAATCGCTAGCATCTTCGAATTTGTGCGCCTACCTGACTCGGCTGAATGTGTTCAAAAAAAGATAAACCAATCACTCAGGGACGTCGTTATAGACGAGGGAGCTAGCAAAGACTCCGGGCATAAGGACGTGGTCATTGAGGCTAGCCTAACCTGCGGGCATCCGGATAAGATTACCACCTTCGATTTCGGGCCAGCCTTTGAGAGATTTGACGATCTTGAGAAGATTGAGGTTGAAGGTGTGGTCGGGGATCATTCATTATCGGACTCATTAACACGACAAAGAGTAAAAACCCCAATTTGATTCTAGAGACTAACGCACTGAGTTACGACTACGGGTCTGGTGAAAAACTCCAATTCCCAGACCTCAAGGTAGCTGCGGGCGAAAAAATTGCACTAGTGGGGGCGTCCGGTAGCGGGAAATCAACTTTTCTGAACTTGCTCTCAGGCGTGCTGCCCGTTCAAGCTGGATCGATTCGGCTACTCGGCCAATCTTACAAAGATCTGAGCCCGCTCCAACTCGACAAAATTCGTGCGGACCATATTGGGATTATTTTTCAATCGCTTAACCTCATTCCCTATTTAACTGGTTTTGAGAATGCGGTCCTCGGGCTTGAGTTCTCAAGAACACGTCGAGCCAAGATAGACGACGTTACCTACAAAACGACCTCACTGGGGCATCAGCTAGGCCTAACGTCCAATATTCTTAACAAGAGGCCAAACGAGCTTAGTGTCGGACAACAACAGCGGATCGCGGTCATCAGAGCAATACTCGGGGGGCCTGAGCTCATTCTTGCAGACGAACCGACCTCAGCACTGGACCCTTCGGCTACTGAGAAATTCATTTCAGAGCTGAACAGCTCCGTTGAGTCCTCGTCCCAGGCTATTATCGTTATCAGTCACAACCCCAAGATCATCCCATGGTTCGATCGGGTGATAAGGATTGGGCGGGAATAATGTTTCGGCTAGCGATGGCTTCGATGCGGTCGAGGCTGATCCCGGTTGGTCTTGTCGTCGTTGCCCTCTCAGCCTCTATGGCGCTTCTTCTCAGCGTCGACCGAATCCAACAGGCTACAAAAAGTGGATTTAACCAGAGCCTGAGCGGCGTAGACCTAGTACTTGGACCGAGAGGGAGTGGACTGGAATTGGTCCTCTACACTGTGTTCCATCTGGGAAAGCCAACAAACAATATCACGACGGCAACTGTATCAGACATCGCAAGCGATCCGATGGTCGAGTGGTCAGTGCCAGTAGCGCTTGGAGATAACCACCGAGGGTTTAGGGTCATCTCGACGACTGACGCATACTTCGATCGCATCAAATTTGCTGGCGATCAACCACTGGTGTTTGCGCAAGGAAATACATTTAGAGACCTTAACGAGGTTGTTATAGGGAGTGATGTCGCGGAGGCACTGGGATACACCCTAGGAACAGAGATTTTTGTGACACATGGCTCTGAGATGCTCGGTGAATTACATGATGACTTTTCATTTAAGGTAACCGGTATTCTCGCGCCCACAGGAACTCCAACGGACCGATCGGTTTTCTTAAGTCTCGAAGGCTACGAGTTGATTCATCTCGGATGGAAGAACGGGAGTAAAGCCGTGAGCCTGAAAGGTCTCGATATTGAAGCAATACCTAGAGACCATCTGTACCCCCAAACGGTGACCGCGGTCTATCTCGGGCTGAAATCTAAGCTGGGTCTATTTAAATTCACCCGGAAGATCAACGACTACCCCGAGGAGGCCGTCAGTGCCGTCATCCCCGGTGTTGCCCTTGCCGAACTATGGTCAATGGTCGGCACGGTAGATTCGGCATTCAAGCTTCTTAATTGGCTGATTATCGGAATCAGCATAATAGGAATGGTAACGATGATAATGACCGGACTCGACGGCCGAACGCGTGAGATGACAATCTTGCGTGCGCTCGGGGCCTCGCCACCCAGGCTGGCCTGCCTCGTACTCCTAGAAACATTCATGATTAGTCTTACTGCGGTCCTAACGGCTGTCATTTTAGTGAGGATCCTAACACTCGGCGTCGCAGACTTATTGGGCGAGTGGGCAGGCATCCGTATCCAACTCACCTGGTTAGCCGCGAACGAGCTGATGACGCTCATGATCATTGTTCTGGCCGGTCTAGGAGCGAGCCTAATACCCGCGAGTATGATATTTAGACGCTCCCTGCACAGAGGGTTCGCTGATTGATTCAAATGATACGCCTTTTGGTCACACTAATTTTTTTCAGCCTGATCACCGTAGTCAACGCAGTTGCCTCCGGCTATGAGGCTACTGAGGAGGACTTTGTTCGCTGGGAAAACGCCTGGGACAGCCTAATCCCCCCAGGAGCTTATGATTTTGTGCCAAAAGATTTTTACTTCGAGCTACTATTCAACCCCACATTCCAGAGCCAACTGGACGAGGCTGGTAGGGTGGTCAATCCCCTTCTTGAAGGTCAATCCATCGAAATTGCAGGCTTCATGGTTCCAATAGAGGTGCGAGGGGAAAAAGTCTCACAGTTCTTGCTCGTCCCAGAGGCGGGACAGTGCATCCATATCCCACCGCCACCGCTGAATCAGACACTGCTTGTAGATACGACCACTACACCAACACCACTACGAGACCTTTACCAGCCCATCATAGTGTCGGGCCGACTGTCTGTCGGCACCCAGAGCTTCGAGATAGCCGATAGTGGTTATAGTCTCGTAGCGGCCGAGATCACCACGCTAAACCTTGGAGAGGACATGATTCCGGTCGTTCCTGGCGCCGATGGCGATCGATAAGGTCAAACTGGCTGAAAAAATTAGTTCGGCGGGAAAGACCATCACACCACAGCGGATTACTATATTTCGGACTCTTGAATTGGTTGGCAAACCGATCACCGCTTACGAGCTCCGAGACCTGACCAACAGTTGGTCCGATGAGTCATTTAATATCAGTACAATCTATCGAGTATTGGATTTCTGGGTCGAGCTTGGGCTGATTCACAAAATAGAGTCAGCAAACAAATTTGTAGTTTGTAAGGACGAGCACAGAGACCATATCCATGTACTCCAGCACTGCACAAGTTGTCAGAAAATCGAGGAACACTGCGAGTTATCACGCCTGATGAAGATGCCCCCGTCGACAACATTCAAGGCCCACAAGAATCAAGTTATAGAAATCCAGGGGCAGTGTGAGAACTGTCTGAATCTCCCCAAAAATCTTAAGCCATAGCCTTATGCGCCCAGATAAGACCAGTATCCCTGTGCCACGGACAGCTACCTTGAACATGAAAATGCTTTTCTGCCTTGTATTCATCCTATTCAGGCAGGCTAGCTCAACCGACACAAGTTTTAACCCGCATACAGAAGTACTTTTTATCTCAAGTAGTTCGTTTTAGTCTTCGGGTAGTCGGAGGTAAAAATGCGCTTTTTCGCAAATATAATTACAGCCTTGTTGGCAGGTTGTTTGAGTACCGCTCAGGCTGATCAGACCAAACCAGAGCTAGATAAACTGTTCGATGCCCTCCGGGAATCTGATAACCTTACTGAAATCTCTGAAATCCAAGATAAGATTTGGTCCCACTGGTACGAACTGCCAGAGAACGCTTTGCCGCTGCAGTCTATTTTTGATCAAGGCGTTCAGGCCCTGCAGACAGGGAGGGCCCAAGACGCTGTTACGCAATTCAGCCAGGTGATTGATTCGGCGCCTGCCTTCGCTGAGGCATGGAACAGACGTGCGACCACATTTTTCATGCTGGGTGACTTCGAGTCATCGCTCCTGGATATCCGCCAAACATTAATTTTAGAGCCAAGACATTTTGGGGCACTAAGTGGATTATCGATGATTTTTGAAACTACTGAACAGTACGAGCGTGCGATTCAGACGGAACAGCAACTACTCAATCTCATGCCGAACAACGAATTGATCGAGCAGCGAATACTGCGGTTGCAGGGCAAAGCGCTAAAATCTCGTATCTAGTCAGTATTTTCCGCTGACGAACTCGAGCACCAGGAGAGGTGAAGCTAGGCTGGCGATTACGATCATTACCAGCAACAACCAATCCACTTATCGCGACATCCCCAACCCCCAAGACATGCTCACTGGCACTCAGCCTCAGAATTTTCGCAATCGTAGTGCCCCTATGCAGATTCAAGACAACTCGCATCTTGCCAGCGTGAGATACCGCTAGCATAGGTCTCGACCACCTTATTCGTAGAATCAGGCAATAAAAACATCAACCCAAATAATTTCTCTTCGACACTACAAGATCTTTCCCATACCTCAAAGCCTAGATCGTCACTCGTGATATCAATCAGACAAAAATCTGCCCACTTACCAGGCTCTAAAGATCCAATAAAATCTCCTTGATTGATGGCCTTGGCGCCCCCCAATGTATGCCAATAAATCAATTGAAGGGGATCCAACACTTGACCACCCAACTTGGCAACCTTATACGCCTCCGACATCGTCACGAAGGGATTTAATGAGACTCCGCCCCCGACATCGCTTCCCATGCCGATATTGATATCTCTAGAGATATATCCGGACGCATCGAATAATCCAGATCCCAAGAAAGTGTTACTGGTGGGGCAGTGAATCACAGAGGCACCAGACTTGGCCCATCTCTCGTATTCAGATTCGGTTGTGTAGATCCCGTGCGCAAATAATGATCGACCAGTAAGCAGTCCAAATGCGTCATATACATCCAAGTAGTCGGTAGCATGGGGAAATAGATTTGATGTGGCCAAAACCTCATCCTCGGTTTCGTTGATATGCGTCTGCATCAACAAACGTGGATTTGATTCAAGTAGTTGGCCGCAATATTGCAGCATTTCTTCCGTACAGGAGAGGGCAAAGCGGGGTGTCATTGCGTACCGAAATCTCTCCACACAAAGACCAGATTCTATAGCCTTTGCGTTTATCTCTCTGAACAAACCGACATCAACCAATACATCATCAGGAGCGCCCCGGTTCATCGCCGTGACCCCCGAAACTAGGTTAAACCCTGAACAAGAAGCCGCCCCCAGCAGCGCGTCGAAAGCTTCTTGATGAATCGTTGAAAATACAGCCGCTGAGGTCACTCCCCTCTGCAGCATCAGCTCCAAAAACTGACGAGCACGTCTCTCGGCGTAGGGTCTTTGACTGTACTTAGCCTCCTCAGGAAAAGTATATTTATCGAGCCATTCAAGTAACGATGCTCCGTAGGATGCAATAACGGGTAGCTGAGGATAATGAACATGAGCATCAACGAATCCTGGGAAAATAAGATGCTGAGTTTTCTTAACCCGATAGTGTGAATACTCCGCTGGGACGCTCGGGCCAACATACAGAATCCTGCCTTGATCACTTACCACCAGCGCTCCGCTATCAAAGTAATCGTAGGTACCCACTCTACTATCGTTGCGCAGCGTAAATAGTCGGCCTTGAATAACAAATGGCGCGCATAATTCTGCGGTATCTAAGTCAGTCGTCATAAAACACCGCACAAAGGGAGGACTTCGAAAAGCGGCGATTCATTCTCATTCGGATATCGCTTCAGCGGTCTGCCACAGAAGAAACTCGGCTACCACTGAGACCGCAATAATCGAGGGCTCCTTGCCACGTATTCCCACAACACCTACCGGACAATTTATCCTTTTGGAATCCAGCCCAAGATTTCTCAGTCGACTTGCAAATCTAGCTTTTTTTGATTTCGAACCGATTAAACTGACAGAGCCCCCGGCGTTTCGCTCAATGAGTCGCCTGCATATCTCAAAATCTAATTCGTGACTATAGGTCATGACCAAGTGGTATGCCTTTTCAGGTGCCGAATCGATCACAGCTAAAACATCTATGTGAGAAGCTCCCAAATCTTCCCTATCATCGAATGTCACAAGGGGATGGGGAACTGTTTCCATGATCCTAGATACCGCAGACCCCACGTGACCCAGTCCATACAGAAACATCGGAAATCCGTATTCTGGCTCGGTTTCAGGTATATCGACGGCGTTGAAGGTTAGGTCTACAATGCCTCCGCAGCACTGAGACAAGACGGGGCCCAGAGGTAGGCTGGCAACAGCCTCCGTCGACCCCTCGGCTATCATTTCCCGGGCCCTCTTGGTCGCCAAAAATTCTAGCTGGCCACCGCCAATCGAACCAACTTGCGAGTCGGAATTCACCCACATCTTAGTACCCTCGCCTCGCGGAGTACTTCCTAACACTCTGACGATTTCAACTAGGATCCATGGGCCGCGCACTGGACACACCTGAGGATTTCTTGAGGAGTTGCCGGCGCGTTGAGCTGTGGCCAAAACTGACTGTCTGAGCTGACACTGCTAACCGCGTGGCAGATCGCTGAATGCACACTGATTGCAAGCATAAAAGGTGGTTCCCCGACCGCTTTGGACTGATAAAGCATCTCCCGCGGATTTGCACCATCCCACAAATGAATATTCATCTCTGGCCGGTCAGTGGCGGTCGGGATCTTGTAGGTACTGAGGCCATGCGTCAACAATTCGCCGGCACTCGAATAGATCAATTCCTCTGACGTTAACCAGCCCATACCCTGAACAAAACCTCCCTCAATCTGGCCTAGATCGATGGCTGGATTTAGGCTCTTCCCTACGTCATGGAGTATATCCACTCGCAGGACTTTGGGCACACCAGTCAGGGTATCTATCTCCACCTCTGTTACGGCAGCCCCATTGGCAAAATAATAGAATGGACGACCCTTACCTGTCTTTGGATCCCAACCAATATCCGGCGTCGCATAGTGTCCGGTCGCACTTAACGGGACACGCGCGAACCACGCTCTTCTGGCTAACTCACTGAAGGGAATTTCGTTACCTCCGACTCTAACTATCCCGCGCGAGAATCGAATTTCAGCGGAGGTTTGGTAGGTCTCTCGGAGAAAAACCTCTAGCCTTTGTCTGATCTTTCGGGCAGCTGTCAAGGCGGCCATCCCGTTTAGGTCAGAACCGCTAGAGGCCGCTGTCGGTGAAGTATTGGGAACCTTATCTGTTCTGGTAGCAGTGACCTGTATCGTTTGCTGATCTATGCCCAAATGATCTGCCACAACTTGTCTGATCTTAGTATGCAGTCCTTGACCCATTTCGGCTCCACCATGATTTAGGGAGACCGAACCATCTTTGTAGACGTTGAGTAAGGCGCCGGCTTGGTTCAAAAAGCTAGCGGTGAATGAGATACCGAACTTTACAGGTGTGAGGGCGATACCTCTCTTGGTACGTTTTGACTGCCCGTTCGTGAGATTAATTTCTGCCCTCCGATTACGATAGTCTGACGTCTCTGCAAGATTCTTAATTATTTTTGGAAGCACGCCCTCATCAATGGACATCCCGTACGGTGTTTCTGTGCCAGACGTCCCGTACAGGTTGAGCAACCTAATATCGAGCGGGTCTTTACCCGTGACCCTAGCGATTGCGTCCATACAGCGTTCAATGCCGATCATCCCTTGTGGACCCCCGAAACCTCTAAACGCTGTGTTCGACACAGTATTGGTTTTAAATCGGTTCGAAACGATTTTTACAGACGGAATAAAGTACGCGTTCTCAGCATGAAATAGGGCCCGATCGTTTACAGATCGACTCAGATCGGAACTCCAACCACAGCGAGAGTTCAGTTCAATATCCGCTGCTGTAACACGACCCTCAGCATCGTGCCCGATCCTATAGTTCACCAAGAAATCGTGCCTCTTTCCTGTGACACGCATATCATCATCTCGGTCCAGCCGTACCTTGACAGGTCTACCTGTTACATGGGCACCTAATGCGGCCAACATTGCGAAGTGCGCTGCCTGGCTCTCTTTCCCGCCAAATGCCCCACCCATCCGTCGGATCTCGACAGTCACATTCGCCGCACTGACGCCAAGAAGATTGGCAATCAGGTCCTGAACCTCTGTCGGGTGTTGGGTTGAACTTACCACATGGATACCGTCTGATGAGGGCATCGCCAATGCAACTTGGCCCTCCAGATAGACATGATCCTGCCCACCAACCGACATGCTACACACCGTGACATGGTCACACCCAACGAACGATGACTCAGAAAAATGATTGTCTAGAGTGAGCGGTTCGTGAAGGACCTGCCCTGCCCCTGCCGCCTCGGCGATGGTTAAAAATGTTGGCTCCAATGGCCGTCCGCTGACCTGATACTCCCTTGCGACCCGACGCGCCTGGTCTCTATCCGAACACAGGACCATCCCCACTGGCTGGTGTGGGTAACTTGTTTCATCGGAGGGCAGAAGTGGTTCATCATGTACAACAGGCCCTGCATTATTCTCACCAGGAATATCTGCGGCGTTCAGAAACCGGTGATCGCCTAGAGACAGGCCCTCGAGTTGGATGAAGTCAGGAGCGTCAATGCTCAAATCCCGACTGGGTGTAGCTGGGCCCAGAACTAGAGCACCATGCAGACAACCGCTCGGCTCTGGTATGTCGTCGCAGTAAACTGCCTGGCCGGTTAAGTGCTCTAGGTTACTGTCATGAGGTTCTGGCACCCCAACCACCGAGGTACCCCATGGCTTGGCTAGATCATTCACGAGAAACCTCTCCATCCAAAAAATCACGCACTAAATTTTTCGATACAGTAAGGCGGTACCAAGCCTCTGCTCTATGGTCCGAGAGTGGACTAAAGTCGGATGACAGATCATCGGGATTCAGAGACTCCATTGTTTTCTCGGCGAGTTTTGGTGTGCCCGCCATTCCGCCGAACGCAAACCGATAACTAGGCTTATCACCAGAAATCTCAGCCATCGCTGCTAGAACGATACTGATGTCCTGGTCGTATCTCTTACTGATTTTTTCAACCACAAAACGTCTGATACGTGCTCGTCTGGGAATTAAAATGGAGACCAACACCTCATCATCAAGAAGGTCTTGCTTTCCATACTCAATGAAAAAATCCTCCATAGGGATAACTCGATTCCCTCGGCACGAACGTATCGTTAAAGAAGCACCAAGAGCGATCAGAACTGGGGCTGAGTCACCTATCGGTGAACCGTTGGCAATATTGCCTCCGAGGGTTCCACTGCAGCGAACCTGGGGCCCCCCGAACCTTTGAAACCATTCCTGAAGTTCGGGATATTCGGATACAAGACTATTTTCTAAATCTTCGATCGTTACCGCGGCACCGATTTCTATATTATCGGGCCGTATTTCTTCCAAAAGGAGCTGCTCACAAAATTTTGTGAGGATGATATGGGTCGGTCTATCTAAGCGCTTTGTTATCCACAGCCCAAAATCCGTGGCCCCAGAAACAAGTGTGGCGGATGGAAAATTTTTCCTAAGATCCAACAAATGATCGAGCGTTTTTGGTGCGTCAATCCTCGAGTTGTGGTTGACAATGGAGAATCCACCCCGCTTCAACTGTCTTAGGACCGCTGTAGCCTTCTCGATCTCAGCGATAAAGGCTTTATCGATAGGCTGGCCCTGGGCAAGTCGAGTCGCCTCAATCAGACCACCATACCCGGTACACCGGCATAGATTCCCAGCCAACGCCTGCTCTGGTGTTTGGTCTTTCTTTGTGATCTGAGCGTACACAATCGCCATCACAAAACCAGGCGTACAAAAACCACATTGTGACGCGTTAAGGGACAGCATTCCGCTTTGGGCCGAACATAATGACCCTGACCTGCTGAGGGTCTCCACGGAGATCAGCCACGCCCCATCGAGATATGCGAGCGGATAAATACATGTATTAATTACGCTAAACCGAAGATCACCGGACTCGGAAAGAGAGCCGACCAGACAAGTACAGGCACCGCAGTCACCCTCATTACAGCCCTCTTTAGTTCCGGTCCGCATTGCTTCCGATCGTAGCCAGTGCATGACCATATCCGTCGCGCGTATGTCGTCCAGTATTCTTATCTGGCCATCGAAGTAGAATCTGATATCACCGCGTAGATCTTCTTCTATCCCCATAAACTTTTCCCGTGCACCTATTACCACCATCAATCTAGCGCGACAAATATCACCAAGGTCGTTTAATCTAAGAGCATCGTCTTAGAGTACCCGTTTTCGACCACCCGAGCATCTTCAAAATACTGTGACAAAAGCAATCAAAGAAGTCCAAGTAAACGAAACAGTGCTGTCCATAGACCAACTCACTCTTGGATTCCCTGGACACGATCCACTCACAACGATTTCGTGGGCTATACATCGTGGGCAACAGGTCGCCCTTCTCGGAAAATCTGGGTCCGGAAAATCAACACTTCTGAATCGAATTATCCGAGGTTCTCCATCAATTCAGTGTCAGACTCAACGAATCGCATATCTGTCCCAGCAGCCGGCCCTGCTTCCCTGGGTTAGCGTTCTGGATAACATACTTCTAGGCTTTACATTACGGGGAGAGACGATCGTCTCGAAACATATGGAGCGCGCCCACCAGCTTCTGACCGATGTGGAGCTTTGCGGTTTTCAGGACCAGAAGACGAATCATCTTAGCGGCGGCGAGAGGTCCCGTGTAGCGCTCGCGAGGGCACTCCTCGAAGACGCTGATCTTCTCTTACTAGACGAGCCCTTTGCGGCGCTTGATAGATCGACCAAAATTCAAATGACAAAACTGTGTAACAAATTGTTCGCTAACAAGACGGTGATTCTGGTTACACACGACCCCAGAGACGCGCTAGGCTGGTTGGATACGGCCGTAGTTCTGACATCGCACGGGCTCAGAGGTCCATTCGATCTGGCTGACTTCCAAAACGATCACGCTCTGATTCAGGCACTGGATGGTGACTTATGAACAGGATCTTCGGCTACTTTTTGCCCGTGACGCTATTAATCGCGGTCTGGTGGTCAGTAGTTATCTTGTTCGATATCCCGCACTTTATACTCCCAGCACCTGATCGGGTCGCTGCTGTCTTATTCGATAGGTCCACGTTGATAAGTGTTCACGCGACCACAACCGCGCTAGAAATTGTCTGTGGTCTAATTTTGGGCTCCATTTTAGGATTCACCGTCGCTTGTCTGATCGGAGACTCCAAACGACTTCAGTCGATTACGATGCCAGCGTTAATCATCAGTCAAGCTCTGCCGGTATTCGCGATCGCGCCAATTCTTATGCTATGGCTCGGTTATGGATTCGCATCCAAACTCGCTATGACTACTTTGATTGTGTTTTTTCCAGTGACAGCTAGTACACTAGCTGGATTCAGGGCCCTGCCTGCATCCTGGGACGCCACTTTTCAAACGCTTCGGCCCCGGAGGGTACGGTTATTTTTCCATGTGCGACTTCCGCTTGCCGTTCCCTATACCCTATCAGGTGTCCGAGTAGCCGCCTCGGTCGCTCCAATCGGCGCCGTGGTTGGGGAGTGGGTTGGGTCATCGAGCGGGCTGGGTTATCTGATGTTGCACGCTAACGCCCGTGGTCAGACCGATCTCATGTTCGCTGCTCTGGCAGTGTTGTGTGCGGAAGCATTAATTATCTGGGGCGTATCGAACCGGATATCTCTCCGGTTCGATCGCAAGTATACGGCCAACATGTGAGCTGAACTGTGCTGCTCCAGTTATGGTAGCGAGCCCTCAATACCTTCCACATAGAAGTTCATTCCAAGTAAGGTACCGTCGTCCGCTGTCTCACCTGCCTTTAACCACGGCGAGCCATCCTGCTTATTAACTGGTCCTGTGAATGCGTGCAGTCGGCCCTCGGTGATCGCCTTTCTGGCTTCCTCAGCCATCGCTTTGACGTCATCCGGAACGGCCTTACCGTAGGGGGCCAAGGCAACCATTCCAGTATCAAAGCCGCCCCAGGTGTCTGTGGACGACCAAGTTCCATTTATCAAATCACCTACTCTTCTCACGTAATAGGGGGCCCAATCATCAATGATAGCCGTCAATTGCGCGTTTGGTCCGTAAGCTGCCTGATCTGACGCCTGACCAAACGCGTAGATCCCGCGTTCTTCAGCGATCTTCATCGGAGCAGCGGAGTCGGTGTGCTGCATCAAAATGTCAGCGCCTTGGTCAATCAGCGCCTTCGCCGCGTCGGCCTCCTTACCCGGATCAAACCAAGTGGAAACCCAAATCACTTTAAACTTGACCTGAGGGTTCACACTCTTGGCTGCCAAGTATGCCGCATTAATCCCGCGTACAACCTCCGGAATCGGGAACGAGGCGATGTAACCGATGGTATCTGACTTAGTCATTTTTCCCGCAATCAGACCAAGTACGTGACGACCTTCATAGAACCGCGACGAATAAGTTGCAACATTATCGGCACGCTTGTACCCGGTCGCATGCTCAAACTTCACGCCCGGGAATTGTTGCGCCACTTTTATTGTTGGGTTCATGTATCCGAATGAAGTCGTAAATACTGCATCTGCACCATCTGTGGCCATTTGAGCGATCACACGCTCGGCGTCAGGGCCCTCAGATACACTCTCAACAAACACCGTCTCAACACTGTCGCCATACTCAGCCTCGACTGCAAGACGACCTCGGTCGTGCTCATATGTCCAACCGGCGTCAGCGACAGGTCCTACATACACAAAGCCGACTTTAACTTTGCCCGAGACCGCGGCCGTTTTTTTTGTTTCACTCGGTTCAAAAGACACCACGGCCGCAATCACGGCCACAAGCACCAATAGACCAATTACCAGATTTGATTTCTTCATGTGTAGTTCCACCGTTCCTCATGTACTCTCTTTAAAAGTGACTCCCAATGAACCGGGAGCCTTGTGCGAAAAATTACCTCGCCCGGCGATAATTACCAGAGCCCCAATGGTGACCAGATATGGCAACATTGACAACCATTGAGAGGCCACAGAAACACCTAGCGCCTGACCGTGTAACTGGATTATCGAGACGCTACCAAAAAGATAGGCCCCAACAATTACCCGTAGCGGACGCCAAGAAGCAAACACCACGAGAGCAAGTGCGATCCAACCCCGGCCTGCCGT
>CAJWIY010000021.1 GCA_913042205.1 uncultured Gammaproteobacteria bacterium | reverse complement strand
ATAAAGAGGGTGAGTTGACCGACGTTATCACCAAGGGCCGGCACGATCCCTGCGTCGGTATTCGGGCTACGCCAATTGCCGAGGCTATGATAGCTCTGGTGCTAACCGATCATGCACTCAGACATCGTGGTCAGAATGGTCATGTTGTGAATCAGACCCCGATTATTCCTGGGCTCGCTTCTACGTGACGATTAGGGTTCCAAGTGCAAGGCTTGGCGGTCTTTACGGTCTGTATTTCGCTATTGTTGCTCTCAGCGTAGGTTGGTTTGGTCCTTTTTTTCAGTCCCTCGGGTTCAGCGCTTCTGAAATTGGTATCGCGATCGGTGTACTAACAGGTTCTAAAGTTGTAGCGCCCTATCTATGGGGCACACTGGGTGATCTTGTACCAAATCGTTTGCGAATAATGCAGATCGGGATTATCGGCTCAACATTTGCGGCGGGGCTACTGTTACTCGATGTCGATTTCGTCGGTTTGTGCCTTGTACTGGCGCTCTTCGGTGTGTTCTGGAACGCGATCATCGCTCAATTTGATACGTTGACTCTCGAGTATTTGGGTTCGGATCACCATCGGTATTCATCTATCCGAGTCTGGGGCTCTATCGGTTTCATACTGATGATGCTTGCCTCGGGGTGGCTTTTCTCGGGTGTTGAGTATGCAATCCTTCCATGGCTTATTATTGTTGGGTTAGTTATTTCAGTATTGATATCTTTGACACTCCCCAGCCGGGCCGCGACTGACTCGGAAACATCCGGGGCAGAAGGTATCACCAAGCGACTGACCAACGCTTCGGTAATGCTTTTTCTGCTCGTAACGGCATTGAATCAATTGACCCACGGACCGATGAATGTATTTTTTACTCTATACGTCCAGTCGCATGGGTATACCGCATTTGAGGCGGGTCAGCTCTGGGCTCTCGGTGTTCTCGCTGAGGTGGTTTTATTTTTCGTACTACCTAATTTTATCCGATCTATTGATCTACGATTGCTCTTAACTTTCTCGTTGGTCTTTGGATCAATGCGATGGATTCTCATCGGAATTTATCCAGACTGGCCATGGCTTTTGGTTGGATTACAACTTCTGCATGCGTTTACCTTCGGTGCAATTCACTCGGTTAGCATTGAATTCATGAGAAGGTGGTTTCCTGGGAAGCTATCAGGCCGCGGAATGGCCCTCTATAGCGGATTCGTTTTTGGTCTGGGCGGTTCTCTAGGTGCTACTTTATCTGGGATTACGTGGGAAACGCTTGGCGGTAGCATGACGTTCATTGCCTCAGGGATACTGACCGGGTTTACCGCCTTAGTTGCTTGGTTTGGTCTCAAGAAGGCGCAATTAGGTGTGCAATCTTTGTAGCCAAGAGCCTTTGGTATCTGAGGTTTTCTGATAGACTGTTCGGCGTGTTTTTTACGGAGATTGAAATGCCCGGTCGCACCCTTTACGACAAACTTTGGGATAGTCATCTCGTTACTCAGCGGGACGATGGCAGTGCGTTGATTTATATCGATCGTCACTTGCTACATGAAGTGACCTCACCTCAGGCATTTGAGGGGTTAGCGCTTGCAGAACGGAAGCCTTGGAGGCTATCGGCGAACCTGGCGACCGTAGATCATAACGTGCCTACTGAGAATCAATCTGCAGGCGTCTCAGCTATCGAAGATCCAACAAGCCGTCTACAAATTGAAACACTTGACCAGAACTGCGATTCGTTCAATGTCACCCAATTCAAGATGGGTGACCCGCGAGCGGGCATCGTGCACGTGATTGGGCCCGAGCAGGGTGCGACACTTCCCGGCATGACGGTGGTGTGTGGTGACAGTCATACAGCGACTCATGGAGCCTTTGGTGCGTTGGCTCATGGGATCGGTACCAGTGAAGTAGAGCATGTGCTTGCTACGCAATGCTTAGTCGCTAGTAAGATGAAGAATATGCGCGTTACGGTGACTGGCCCCCTTGGATTTGGCGTTACAGCGAAAGATTTGATTCTAGCGACTATCGGTCAAATAGGCACAGCTGGCGGAACTGGCTGCGCCATAGAATTTGCGGGCGAAGGGATTCAGTCGTTATCTATGGAAGGACGGATGACTGTATGTAACATGGCAATTGAGGCGGGTGCTCGTGTGGGGCTGGTTGCCGTCGACGAAAAGACTGTTGAATACGTTAGAGGTCGCCCTCTCGCGCCCAGAGGAGAGGACTGGGGTCGTGCAACCGAGGCCTGGGCGGACCTCGTTAGCGATCCAGATGCGAACTTTGATTATGAAATCGTTGTAGATGGTACCTTGATCGAACCACAAGTTTCTTGGGGGACGAATCCTGAGATGGTCACTGGTATATCGGGGCATGTGCCAGACCCAAAACTGGACGACGATCCGATTCGTCGCAGTGCAATCGAGCGCGCTCTGAGGTATATGGGCCTCGAGCCTAACCAACCTATTGAATCCATCCACTTGGATCGGGTGTTTATCGGCTCCTGTACCAACTCTCGAATCGAAGATTTGCGCGAGGCGGCTAGGGTTGTGGACGGCAAGCGCGTGGCTGATTCAGTAATTCAGGCGATGGTTGTACCAGGATCTGGGTTGGTGAAGGAACAGGCGGAAGAAGAAGGTCTCGACATCGTCTTTCGTGAAGCTGGATTTGAGTGGCGTGATCCTGGTTGCTCGATGTGTTTGGCAATGAACGCCGATCGATTGGGTCCAGGTGAGCATTGTGCTTCTACATCTAACCGTAACTTTGAAGGACGCCAAGGTGCGGGAGGACGGAGCCATTTGGTAAGTCCAGCCATGGCAGCCGCTGCGGCAATTGCGGGGCGCTTTGTTGATGTAAGAGAGTGGTTGTAAGGACCAAACCATGCAGAAATTTGTTAAAGAAACCGGTTTGGTTGCTCCTTTAGATCGTTCCAACGTCGATACCGATCAGATCATTCCAAAACAATATTTGAAGTCGATCAAGCGGACTGGTTTTGGTATTAATCTCTTTGATGACTGGCGTTATCTCGACCCTGGCGAGCCGGGTATGGATCATTTGGCTCGTCGATTAAATCCTGACTTTGTGCTGAATAATAAAAAATTTGCTGGTGCAACGATCTTACTGGTAAGGGATAACTTTGGATGTGGATCGAGTCGGGAACATGCCCCGTGGGCGATCCTTGAATACGGCTTTAAGGCAGTGATTGCTCCATCTTTCGCAGACATATTTTTTAACAATAGCTTCAAGAATGGTCTGTTACCGGTGGTCTTGACGGAAGGTGAGGTAGATACCTTGTTCGGACTGGCAACTGCTGAAATGCCTGTCGAGATATCGGTTGATCTAGAAACGCAACAGGTCTCGGGTCCCAATGGTTTCAGCGCTTCATTCGATATCGATGCGTTCCGAAGGATATGTTTGCTCGAGGGTCTGGACGAGATCGGTTTGTCGTTAAAAGAAACGGACGCAATTCGTGCCTATGAGACGAGACGTGCGACAGAAGCCCCGTGGTTGTTTAGAGAGTAAATACCGAATATGCCAAACATCGTTTTATTGTCAGGCGACGGGATAGGACCTGAAATCATGCGCGAGGCTGGCCGCGTTCTTGACCGAGTGAATGATCGGTACTCGCTTGGTTTGAAGATAGAAACTCACTTGATTGGCGGTGCTGCTATTGATGCCACTGGCGAACCACTACCGGCGGAAACTTTGGCCGAGGCAAAACAGTCAGAGGCTGTGATTCTTGGTGCTGTTGGAGGCCCTAAGTGGGACTCGTTGTCGATGGATAAGCGTCCTGAAAAGGGGTTGTTGAAAATCCGAGCGGGGATGGATTTGTTCGCCAACCTTCGACCTGCAATGCTGTATCCGGAATTAGCGTCCGCATCGACACTCAAAGAGCATGTCGTGAGTGGATTGGACTTATTGATCGTCCGAGAGCTGATTGGGGGAATCTACTTCGGTGAGCCTCGTGGAATTGAGGGAGAACCGGGTCAGCGAGTTGGGTTTAACACCGATCGCTACTCGGAATCAGAGATTGAGCGGATTGGTCGCATCGCATTTGAGGCCGCGATGGCGAGAGATAAAAGACTCTGCTCGGTCGACAAGGCGAATGTACTCGAAGTCACTGTGCTTTGGCGCGAAGTGATGGAGCGGTTGGGTACAGAGTATCCCGAAGTCGAGTTGTCACACATGTACGTAGACAACGCGGCCATGCAACTCGTTCGCCAACCCAAGCAATTCGACGTGATGGTGACGGGTAACCTGTTTGGAGACATACTATCGGATGCTGCCGCAATGCTGACAGGATCTATTGGCATGCTTCCGTCTGCATCTTTGAATCGCCAAAAACAGGGGCTTTATGAGCCGTGTCATGGCTCGGCTCCCGACATTGCTGGTCAGGATATCGCCAATCCGTTGGCAACAATCTTATCCCTATCGATGATGTTACTTCATTCACTCAATACACCGAAGGCAGCTGCTGCGATCGAAGAGTCTGTGAAAAATGTATTAGCTTCTGGGTATAGGACAAAAGACATCGTGACCGGTGCGTCGGGCGAAAAGATCGTCGGGTGTAAAGCAATGGGTGAGGCTGTGCTTGATGCACTGAATTAGGGAAAAAGAATGCGGGCTGGATTTGTAGGATGGCGGGGCATGGTCGGATCTGTGTTGATGGACCGAATGCGTGCCGATAATGATTTTTCGGGTATTGAGTCCGTATTCTTCTCAACCTCTCAGGTTGGTCAGGATGCACCGGCTGAAGCAACTGAACCAGGTTTACTTGATGCAATGTCTACGAACGAGTTGGCGAGCTGTGATGTTGTTGTCACCTGTCAAGGAGGGGATTATACCGAATTAGTGTATGGACCACTTCGAGAATCGGGATGGGACGGATACTGGATTGACGCGGCGTCTGCTCTGCGAATGTCTTCAGACAGTGTGATCGTCTTAGATCCGGTAAACCGTGATGTCATTGACCAGGCGGTGGCTAATGGATGTAAAGATTTTATTGGTGGTAATTGCACGGTAAGTCTATTGCTCATGGCTGTGGGCAGTTTGATTCGAGAGGGTTGGGTTGAATGGGTCACGGCAATGACATATCAAGCTGCCAGTGGCGCGGGGGCCAACAATATGCGCGAACTGCTGTCGCAGATGGGTCATTTGCAGTCGCAAGTTTCCAGGGAGTTGGCAACACCATCGTCAGCAATTTTAGATATCGACCGTAAGGTAACTGACGCTCTGAGAGGAGATAAAATTCCGATAGGGTATTTTGGTTATCCGCTGGCCGGTAGTTTACTGCCTTGGATAGATACGAGGCTCGAGAATGGACAGAGCCGTGAAGAATGGAAGGCAATGGCCGAGTGCAACAAGATTCTCGGTCGAGAAGGGAACCCAATACCGATCGATGGAACCTGTGTGCGTATCGGTGCGATGCGCTGTCACAGTCAGGCGCTAACGATCAAACTCACATCCGACGTACCGATCGATGAGATTAATGATGTACTCGCAAACAGCACCGAATGGACTGACCTAGTCCCGAATGAGCGCGAAGATTCGATGGAGCGGTTGACCCCGGCTGCCGTCACCGGAACGCTTCGGATCCCCGTGGGTCGTGTTCGTAAAATGAATCTCGGACCCGAATATGTAAACGCATTTACTGTGGGGGATCAGTTACTTTGGGGTGCCGCAGAACCACTAAAGCGGATGCTTACAATCCTCAGGGATACAAAGTGATTGAACTTGTCGTTACGGGCGCAGGGACCAGTCTTTGTGATTCGATACTGGAGGCGGTTGATTCCGTAGAGGGTGACTATCGCTTGCGGCTGATTGATGCGATGGATTCGGCCGGAGAGGCACGAAGGTTCCGAGGACGAACCCTAGTGATTGAGCTCGATAGTGAGGCTGGTCTCGAAAGTGCTGATTTGGTGTTTGATCTCAATCAAACTTACAACGGGCAAGCGGTTGCTTTTCGTCCGAATCTCTCATTGTTACCGATGCTGAGGAGAGTTCTTGCACCCCTTGAATCAGGTGACATCAAAATGCTCCATGGTGTCGTGGGAGAGCCTGTGGTAGAACACATTGGCGGTGTCGAGGCACTGGCATCGCAGGTGACACAGTTATTTAATGGCCGGGATCCAAACCCCGAGCCGTTTGGAGGTATGTTAGCGTTTAATGCGCGAACCCTTGATGAATCGGGCGAGGTGAACGCACTTAGATCGATTTGTGCCTTAAGGCATACTGTCATCTCTTTAGAGCGTCTGCAGACTGACTCGTTCTATACTGTGCACGCAAGTTTGTGGTTGCAGGCATGCTCACCCGCTGTTGCTGAGAGCATTTTAGGGCTTGGAACGGAAGCTTATACAGCGGGCTTGAGTGTCGCCCCGGATTCTGGTCGCGTAGCCCGTGACGAGGGCATTAGGGTAAGCGCTCGTCGTGTGGGTGATGACTGGGTCCATATGATGCTGACCGCGGATCTGGAAAAGACGATTTGGGCCCAAGAGGCAAAAACTATTCTTGTCGATGCGTTAGGGAACGTGCAATGAGACGTTTGGTTTTGATCCCGTTGATTCTTTGGTCATTAATGGCCAAAGGGTTTGATTGGAAACTGCCAATTGCCGTGTCTCATCAGGGAGAACCGCTAGAGGTGCGGCTCGAGCTAACTAACCTTGCATCGGTTAAGCCCTCGCAATTGTTCCCATTACTCGCATCAGAATTGGCGTTTACAGAGCAAGGTATTGATCGTCCCGAATATTTGTCAGAGCTTACCTACGCTATCGACTCCACCGGCGATCGCGTTGATCTGGTCATTCGAACGGCGACAGCGTGGAACAAATCAGACCTGACGACGCTCATTGAAGTATTTACACCCAATGGTCCGGTATCGATTCCAGTTTCCGTGCAGATCGCAATGAGGCCTGTGTTAACAAGGCAAGCAGATTCTAAATTGGGTTCGCAAACACCGGACATCAAAATTGCAGCCAACGACGGGTCAGCTATTCCGAAGGCATCCACAGAAGTTAAAAACAAGAAATTGATTGTTAGAGATGGTTCAACACTCTGGCGTCTGGCTAAGAGAGTAAAGCCTGATGCTCTAACTATCGAGCAGGTGATGATGGCCCTGTATGATGGAAATCCAGATGCATTTGAATACAATAACGTCAATGCCTTAGAAAAAGACAAAACCCTCACCGTACCCTCGATTGAACGTCTGGCTCAAGAGTCAGCCATCGACGCTGCGAAGCGTTTTGACGCGCATATGAAGGCGCCAAAGAAAAATTTCCCCCGGACACCGAGACCTGTAACTGAGCAGGTTGATCAAAAATCGGAATCAAAGCAGGTATTAAAACAAAACACGTCGGGTGTGATCTTATCTTTATCCGATACTCAAGAAACTGAAGAGCTCGCTATAGCTGCAATAACTCAAGCCACCGAGCCTATGGATCAAGCTCAGACTCAACAAGAGAGTGCGTCTGTTCTTGTGCCGAACCCGGCTGTAAACGAGGTTATCAGTTTGGAGGTGACAGAGCTCCTAGAGAAGATCACTTCCTTGGAATCGAAACTTGACGCTATGGATGTCAAGTTCGAAGAGATTGCGACGGAGGCCAGAAAGAAACTTCCGGGTGAGCTTCGGATCCCGGAGTCACAGGTGCCGCCCACCAAGTCAGAGTTTGATGAAAAAATTACGGTTCTAGAGTCGAAACTTGACGCGATGGACGCAAAGGTTGAGGTCATCGCAAGTGAGGCCAAGGCAAAGAGCGAGACTGCGCTTTCAGCACCGGGGACGATAAAGGCAAATACCGACCCAAAATACAACTTTGCTGAGTGGTTGCCGTCACAAGAAAAGCTAAAAGCTTACCTTCAAACTGTGTTTGGCCCCAAGTTTGAAATTGATGAATGGGCGCTGTCGTGGGATCAGGTTGAGGCCTTTTCGCGCACAGATCTTGGTAAAGGCGCACTTATCTCGGTCGCGTTGGTGGCCTTCATTTTGGTAGGGCTCCGAGTCTTCAAGGATAAGCTACCAAGCACCACATTGGATGGCCCGACCTCTGATCTACCTTCACCCCAAGTATCTGAGTCAGACTTTACGGCGACGCTGGAATCAGTTTCTAACCCTGGAGGCACGACTATTCCAGAAGAAGGGGCGTTGGAATCGGCAATAGAGCGTCTTAAAGCAGAGATTGAAGAGCCGACTAAGCAAAAAGAAATAGCGGTTTCGGAAACGGCTATTGAGAGGTTGAAATCAAAGATTGAGAACGTTGGGAGGCAAGAGGAGGCTGAAGAGCTTTACGCGGGAACAGATGACTCACTTATTGATGCGTTTTCCGCAGATACGCTGAATCAAAACCCGGAGTGGGGCGAGGACCCTGACGATGAGGCCGATGTCGCATCACACCAGCTGGAACTTGCCCAGAATTACATCGACATGGGTATGACCCAGACGGCGATTGAGCTTCTTGAACGTGTGTTGGTGTCACCTGACCATGCAAGCGCAGAAAAGGCTCGCACTTTACTTGATGTCCACAAGACCTGATAGCCAGCAACGACGTGTTGCTATTTCGGTTGAGTATGATGGGTCTGGCTATCGAGGCTGGCAGACACAAAAGCATGACAACCAAGTTGTACAGACGAGGGTTGAGCAAGCACTATCCAAAATAGCAGCCGAGCGGATTTCGGTGACATGCTCTGGTCGAACCGACTCTGGAGTTCACGCAAGTTCACAAGTCTGCCACTTCGACACATATGCGATTCGGGATTCATATAACTGGGTAATGGGCGTCAATTCGCAACTGCCAGATGATATTTCGGTGGCATGGGCATCAGAAGTTGATCGTGAGTTTCACGCGCGTTTTCGTGCCTTGTCTCGGCAGTATGTCTACTTAATCAAATGTTCATCATCGCGGAGCGCTTTACTAAAAAAATCGGTGACACTTACGCACAAAAAGTTGGATCCACAATTGATGGCAGTCGCTGCGCAGTCGCTGATTGGTACTTACGATTTTAACGCCTTCCGCTCCGCGCAATGCCAGGCGAAGACGTCGGTGCGGTCGGTAACTCGTCTGAGTGTGCATCATCACGATCAGTTGATCGCTTTGCATGTAGAGGCGAACGGTTTTTTGCAACACATGGTGCGCAATATTGTTGGTGTATTGATGGCTATAGGCGCTAAAGAGCAGCCGACATGTTGGGTCGAACATGTTCTTGCTTCAAAAGAACGCACTGAAGGTGGCGTGACAGCCTCGTCACATGGCCTCTATTTTCTTGGGCCAACTTATTGTAATAGCTATAATCTGCCTAATACCGTTCGAATTCCTCAGATCGCCAGAGACATCTTGCGAACAGATCCGTTAGAGTGTTGATGATGACACGAGTTAAATTTTGTGGATTGATGCATCGTGATGATGTTGCCGAGGCTGTTGAGAGTGGTGCAGACGCTCTTGGGTTCGTATTCTACCAGTCAAGCGCCCGATATGTGACGCCCGAGCAGGCGTCAGAATTGACGCGAATTGTCCCTGCGTTCATTACCCGGGTTGGCTTGTTTGTTGACGCCGACGCGGCCTTGGTTCAAGGGATCTTCCACCATGCGGGATTGAACCTAGTGCAGTACCATGGCAATGAAAGTCCGGAATTCTGTGATTCGGTGGGTTTACCGTACATTAAGGCATTTCGCGTGCGTTCTGGTATCAATATTCTGGTTGAAATGGAGCGCTATCCAAACGCCTCTGGTTTTCTATTGGATGCCTACGTTGAGGGACGGCCAGGCGGAACCGGCGAACGATTTGACTGGGGGTTGATCCCAAAGACAGACCGCACAATCATACTTGCCGGTGGGTTAACACCGGAAAATGCGAAGGACGCGATCGAATGTGTCGCACCCTGGGCTCTGGATGTCAGTGGTGGCATTGAAACCGAGCCAGGACGAAAGGATCCTGATAAGATGCGGCGCTTTGTTAGCGCGTGTCGCAACTAAGATTGAGAATATTATGGCACTGACAGAACAAGAATTAAGAACACTCGAGTATGAACCGGATACTGGTGGTCATTTCGGTGATTACGGGGGCCGCTATGTTTCTGAGACATTGATGGCTGCTCTAAATGAGCTCGATCACAGTTATCAAAATCTGAAGAACGATCCAGACTTTCAACGTGAGTTTGATGCTGATCTTGCTTCCTTTGTTGGGAGGCCCTCTCCTCTTTATCACGCTGGTCGTTGGTCAAAGGTTATTGGCGGTGCACAGATTTACTTTAAACGCGAGGACTTGAACCATACCGGCGCTCATAAGGTCAATAACACGATTGGCCAGGCGCTACTTGCGAAGTATTCAGGTAAGCCACGTGTGATCGCTGAAACTGGTGCGGGACAGCATGGTGTTGCATCCGCTACTGTTGCTGCGCGGTTGGGGCTAGAGTGTGTAGTCTACATGGGCGCTGATGACATCGAGCGTCAGTCTCCTAATGTGTATCGGATGAAGCTGCTAGGCGCCGAAGTGGTTTCGGTCGAGTCAGGATCACGTACACTGAAAGATGCGCTAAGTGAAGCGATGCGGGACTGGGTCACTAACGTTGACGATACTTTTTACATCATCGGGACAGTGGCAGGTCCTGCTCCATACCCTCAACTGGTAAGGGATTTCAACGCGGTCGTTGGTCGCGAGGTAAAGTGGCAGTCGAGGGAAATTTTTGGAAAATATCCCGATGCACTTGTCGCATGCGTTGGTGGCGGTTCAAATGCAATAGGGTTGTTCTATCCATTTCTCAGGGATGCGGAAGTCGCTATTTATGGCGTAGAGGCCGCGGGCCGTGGATTGTCTACCAATGAGCACGCGGCACCGCTCTGTTCGGGCCGTCCAGGTGTATTGCATGGTGCGAAAACTTACTTGATGGATAATAGTGACGGTCAGATCGCACATACGCACTCGGTTTCTGCTGGTCTCGATTATCCTGGCGTGGGTCCTGAACACGCTTATCTTAAAGATATTGGTCGAGCCAACTACGTGGGCGCGACGGATGACGAAGCGCTAGCAGCATTTCACGAAGTATCTCAGATAGAGGGTATTATCCCTGCGCTTGAGACTGCGCATGCTCTTGCGTACACGAAAACACTTGCAGCCTCAATGCGTCCGAATCAGACGATCGTTTGTAATATGTCTGGCCGAGGAGACAAGGACATATTTACCGTTGCCAAGATGGAAGGAATTTCGCTGACATGAGTAATACCCGCATTCAACGGCGAATGGAGGCATTAAAAGCCTCTGGACGTAAGGCATTGATTCCATACATAGTCGCTGGAGATCCAACACCAACCGTTACGGTTCCAGCGATGCATGCAGTCGTAGAAGCGGGCGCCGATATAATTGAACTCGGTATGCCTTTCTCGGATCCATTTGCAGACGGCCCGGTCAACCAACGCGGCGCTGAGCGCGCAATAAATAGTGGTATGACGCTTGCAGGTGTTGTAACAACGGTTTCCGAGTTTCGTAAAGATGACAACGATACCCCGATTGTTTTGATGGGATACTTGAATCCTGTGATCGCCATGGGCGAGACCATTTTCTGTGAGGCTGCAGCTGCGGCTGGTGTCGATGGTCTGTTGATCGTTGATATGCCTCCAGAGGAAGAGGGCTCACTAGTTCAATCCGCCAAGATGAACGGACTTGATCTTATTTATCTGGCAGCGCCGACAACAACAGACGAACGCTTACAGACCATCGGGAAAGCTACGTCGGGGTATTTGTATTACGTGTCGCTGAAAGGAATTACTGGTTCATCGAAATTGGATACATCTGACGTGTCACAGCGCGTTGCGTATATGCGACAGCATGTGTCAGTACCAATTTGTGTTGGGTTCGGGATCCGCAACGCCAAGGACGCAGCAGTAATCTCGTCAGCGGCTGATGGGAGTATTGTTGGCACTGTCCTAGTAAGTCAGGTAGAGGCATTAGTTGATCAGCCTGAAAAGATCCCCAACGCATTGAAAGCGATTTTAGAACCCATGCGTCAGGCGATGGACACCAATGGATAATCTTGGAGAGACAGCATGAGCAACTGGCTTGATAAAATAGTTCCAGCTGTCGTCCGCTCGAAAGCCGTGGAGCGGAAAGCGAGTGTGCCAGACGGGCTTTGGTCGAAATGTACAGCTTGCGAAGCTGTATTGTATCAACCAGAACTTGAGCGTAATCTGACTGTGTGCCCGAAGTGCGGTCACCACGGTCGTTTGGGTGCTCGCGCTCGACTGAATACGTTCTTGGATGAGGGATCTCAAGTTGAGTTATTCGAAGAGCTGGTTGCCGAGGATCAGTTGAAATTCCGTGATCAGAAAAAGTATAAAGACCGCCTCTCGCAAGGTCAGAAGTCCACCGGCGAGAATGATGCACTGCTAGTAATGGAGGGGACTCTAAAGTCGAAGCCGGTTATTGCGGTCGCATTTGAGTTCGCGTTCATGGGTGGTTCAATGGGAGCAGTTGTCGGCGAAAAGTTCGTCCGGTCTGCCGAGCTGTGTATTGAAAAGCGAGTGCCTTTGGTATGTTTTTCAGCATCTGGAGGTGCCCGTATGCAGGAAGCGTTGTTATCTTTGATGCAAATGGCTCGGACATCAGCTGTTCTCGAGAAGATGCGTGAACACAGTCTACCTTATATCTCTGTTCTTACTGATCCGGTGTTTGGTGGTGTATCAGCCTCCTTCGCAATGCTCGGGGATTTAAATATAGCTGAACCAAAGGCTCTGGTCGGTTTTGCCGGCCCTCGGGTGATCGAACAAACCGTTAGGGAGACGCTTCCCGCAGGATTTCAAAGGGCTGAGTTTCTTCTCGAGCACGGGACCGTGGATATGATCGTGCCCCGAACCGATATGCGCGATGTCATTGCCCGCGTGCTGTCTCGTTTGCATCATTGAATGCTCTGGCTGATTGGGAGCGTTACATAGAGACGCTCGCGCCTCCCAACCACATAGAATTAGGACTTGAGCGTGTTGGACAGGTCTGGAACACACTAACGCAGGCCGCTCCAAAGCAAGTTATCACTGTAGCTGGAACTAACGGCAAAGGCTCAGCCGTCGAGGCTGCCGGTGTATTAGCTAAGGCTCAAGGCTTGGCTTACGGCCAATACACATCGCCACATATCTACGCCATTCAAGAACGCGTCCGTGTAGATGGTACGCAAGCTTCTGACCACGAGCTGATCAAGGCGTTCGAGATGGTTGAGTCCGCGAGGGGTTCCATTTTTCTCACTTATTTTGAATTCTTAACGCTGGCTGCTTTTGTGATTTTTGAGCGCAGGGACCTAGATCTTTGGATTTTGGAGATTGGCCTAGGAGGTCGTCTTGATGCCGTGAACATCATTGATCCAAGCGTTTCTATCATTACTTCGATCGGCTTAGATCACCAACTATTTCTTGGCGACGATATCGAATCCATTGCGCGTGAAAAAGCTGGTGTGATGCGAAAGGCTATTCCCACGTTGACTGCAGCAACAAATGTTCGAGATGTACTCGAGGCAGAGGCTCTGACACACGAGGCCCAGTTGGTCTGGCTGGATACTGCACTAAAAAACGGTAAGTTAAATATATCAGCGTCAGGAGAACAGATTGATCTTTCGGGCATGCAACTGCCGAGAGATTCCGTAGCCTTGGCGTGTCTTGCATTTAGATACCTAGGTTACACGGTAACTCAAGGAATTGAGAAGTCATTATCTCGGGTGACTTTACCCGGTCGCCTGTCGCGGTATAGGGCCTCAGGCCGATCGTGGATAATGGATGTCGGGCATAATCCGTCGGCCTGCAAATTTGTGACAGGCACGTTAGCCCAATCAATTCCGGAGGATCGAAGGGTCGTGGTATTTGGAGCTTTGGCAGATAAAGATATTAGAGCAATGTTACTAGTTTTAAGAGCTTTTACATGTAGGATTGTGTTGGTCGGAATCAGCGGCGACCGGGGCCTAGATGTAGAATCCTTGGAGGACAGCTGGTATTCACTTTTTGCACAGACGTGTTGGCGGAGTTTTGCTACACTTGACGATGCTTTGGAGGGCTTGCCCTCAGAATTGAATTCCGAGGATCAGGTTTTGGTCATCGGGTCTTTTTTACTGGTAGCAGACTCACTAAGGCATGAACTCTTCAACTGAACAGACGAAAGCAGCAGCATCGTCACACCGCCGAAAGCATCAGTGGATTGGTGCGGCGACCATAGCCGCTCTAGCCGCTCTGATACTTCCCTGGTTGCTAACTCCACAGTTTGATACCTTTCGACAGGCGGGACCAAAGTTAGAACGATTGCCCGAACCGCCAGCAGCAACAGCAGGTCCCATTACACCGCCAAAGGTTGACAGCGCAGCGTTAACTGCGAGTAAAGAAAAACTCGATGCTTTAATGATCGCCCCGATTGGGAATGAGGCTCTAGCCAGTTTCATTTTACAAATTGGTGCATTTGAAAATCGTGAGAATGCGCAGGCACTGCGGGCAAAACTTGAGAACTTGGAGGTCGGACGTGTATATCTGAGAACCGAGGGTGCTCTTACGCGTGTGTATGTTGGCCCGCTGCTTGACCGAACCATCGCCGAAACAGTGTTGAGAAAAATCCAGACTCAGTTGTCTCTGAAGGCTCAAATAAAGCAATATGATGTGAGAGAGCACGGTCAATCATGACCGAGCAAGTCGGGCCGGGCTTGGGGCTTGCACCGTTTGACTGGGCGATTATTGCAATACTAACGGTCTCGACGCTAATGAGTCTTCGGCGTGGTTTTTTGAAAGAGGCACTAAGCCTCGGTTCTTGGATTGCCGCTTTTGTAATCGCACGTCAGTTCCATGGACCCATGGACCAATTACTTGAAACACAAATTATTGATCCCTTAATGCGTTCGATTGCCGCGTTCGCCGCTTTATTTATATGTACTTTACTAGTTGGTGCAGTGCTTGGTTTTCTTTTGGGAGCATTGATTGATGCGACTGGTCTCTCCTCAACGGATCGTGTGCTTGGCATGGTGTTTGGTTTTGCGCGAGGCGCATTGGTCGTAACCGTGGTAATTGGATTGTTAAATCTGACACCATTGGTGAACGACACTTGGTACACTAACGCGGTTATTGTGCTTCATTTTGAGACAGTTGCGCGATGGGCCCTAGAACAACTTTTAGCTTCTGGCTTCGAAGCTCCAATTAGCTGACGAGAGGAACGTCGATCATGTGTGGAGTGGTTGGTATTTTCGGTCGTGGTAACGTCAATCAGGCGCTATTTGACGCACTCAACGTTTTACAGCATCGTGGCCAAGATGCTGCAGGTATGGTTACCTCAGCCAATGGTAAGTTTCATCTCAGAAAAGATAATGGTTTGGTACGTGATGTTTTTAGAATGCGTCACATGCAATATTTGACTGGTAACATGGGGATTGGCCACGTTCGATATCCAACTGCAGGAACGAGTTCGTCTGCTGAAGCTCAACCGTTTTATGTCAACAGTCCTTTTGGTATCAGTCTCGCGCATAACGGAAATCTAACTAATACCTCCGATCTCATGAAAGAGCTGTATGAAGACGATATGCGTCATATCAATACAGATAGTGATTCAGAAGTTTTGCTTAATATTTTTGCACATGAGCTTGAGGCGCGTGGAAATTTCCGTCCGACCCCCGACGATTTCTTTTCAGCAGTTGAGGGTGTTCATCGACGTTGCCGAGGGGCATACGGGGTCGTGGCACTGATCAATGGTCATGGTATTTTAGGATTCCGAGATCCCTGTGGTATTCGCCCGATTTGTATCGGTCAGCGTAAAACTGAGCAGGGTGTCGAGTATATGATTTCGAGTGAATCGGTGGCCCTTGATTGTGCTGGCTTTGCATTGATAGGGGATCTCGCACCCGGCGAAGCTGCATTCATTGATAATGAAGGACACCTTCACAGGAAGCTATGTGCAGGTGAGCAAGAAGCACATCCATGTTTATTTGAATATGTTTATCTTTCGCGGCCTGACTCTGTGATTGATGGGGTATCAGTTTATCAAGCGCGGATCAATATGGGTCGAAAACTTGCAGATAGGATACTTCGTGAGATGCCAAATCATGACATCGATGTCGTGATCCCTATTCCAGATACTAGTCGAACCAGTGCGCTTGAGGTTGCTCAAAAACTTGGAGTTTTGTTCCGAGAGGGTTTTATCAAAAACCGCTACATCGGCAGAACCTTTATCATGCCCGGACAGACTGAACGTCAGAAGTCAGTCCGTCAAAAACTTAATCCGGTAGTTCAGGAATTCAGGGATCGAAACGTATTACTAGTTGACGATTCTATCGTGCGCGGTACCACCTGTCATCAGATTGTTGATATGGCACGGGACGCCGGGGCCAAGAAAGTATATTTTGCATCAGCCGCACCTGCCGTGGTTTCGCCAAATGTTTACGGGATCGATATGCCGGCCGCTAATGAATTAATCGCTCATGGCCGTAGCGCACAAGAAATCAATCAACTTATCGGTGCTGACGGCTTGATCTACCAGGAACTTGATGATTTGGTAGACGCGGTACGTGAACTGAATCCTGACTTACGCTCATTTGAAGATTCGGTGTTCTCGGCTTGTTACATCACCACAGAAGTTGACGATGCGTATCTCGAGGCACTGGCTAGAAAGCGTAACGACGGAGCCAAGCAGGGAACAGTTGCCGAATCTGAGGATGCATGCCTAGACCTCCGCGCAGACGCCTCATGATGGATCGCGATAAACGACTAAAGTCAATACTCCCTACACTGTCGGGAGCGACGCAAGCGATCCGTACCGGCTTGGATCGTACGCCAGAACGTGAGCACTCGGAGCCTATCTTTACAACCTCCAGTTTCGTGTTCCCTGACGCCGCTATTATGGCTGATGCCTTCATGAACAACTCTGGCCTGTCGATCTACGGGCGGGTTGATAATCCGACGGTTGATGGGTTCTGTAAGAGATTGGCTGTAATGGAACGGGCACAGGCCTGTGAGGCGACTGCGTCCGGCATGGGCGCAATACTGTCGACGTTGATGGCGCACTGCCAAGCAGGAGATCGGATCCTTGTATCCACAGGCGTATTTGGTGCGACATTGAATTTGGTGAAGAATTTTTTTGTAAAATATGGACTGGAGGTTGAGCTCTTATCGCCTACCGATATTTCCGCTTGGGAGCAAGCTCTGTCTCGACCTGCCAAGCTGGCGTATTGTGAAACGCCATCTAATCCAACCATTGAAATTGTCGATATTGAGGCGCTGGGAGCGATTTGTCGTGCCCATCAGTGCTTGTTTGTGGTGGATAACTGCTTCATGACACCGGTACTTCAGACACCATTGTCAATGGGCGCAGATTTGGTCATCCATTCAGCGACCAAATATCTTGATGGACAAGGTCGTGTGCTCGGAGGTGCGGTTCTTGGTCCTGCTGAACTGGTTGAACCGGTGACCGCATTCATTCGTTCGGGTGGCGTGACCATAAGCGCGTTTAATGCCTGGATATTCCTGAAAGGTCTTGAGACTCTTGATATTAGAATGAAAGCACATAGCGAGAACGCGCATCAGCTTGCTGCTTGGCTCGTGGAACAGCCGCAAATTGCGCATGTTAATTATGCGGGCCTTCCATCACACCCACAAAAGCAACTGATTGATCGTCAGATGCAATCTGGTGGTGGTGTTTTAAGTTTCTCATTGAAGGATGGTGGGCGCGAGGAAGTCTGGTCATTTTTAAACGCCACGTGCCTGATGTCACTGACCGCGAATCTTGGTGACGTCAAGACCACGATCTGCCACCCAGCAACAAGTACTCATGGCCGACTGGACGATGCTGATCGCAAGTTGATGGGGATCTCTGAGAACATGATTCGCATCGCTGTCGGGCTAGAATCAGTCGATGATCTGATCGAGGATTGCGAGCGCGGCCTCGCCGCAATCGCCCCGTAATGTTTTTGAATCAGCGGCCTGCCCTAAGAGCTGCAATCCGCTCCTCAAGCGGAGGGTGGGTCATGAACAGACGTGTCATAGATTTCCCCCCTGTACGGATCCCGAAAGCCATCATGGAATCGGGAAGTTCCGACGGTGCGCCTTGCTCGGCTCTAAGTCGTTCTAATGCACCAATCATTGCGGCTCCTCCAGCCAATCGTGCGCCAGCCGCATCGGCCTTGAATTCGCGTTGGCGTGAGAACCAGAAAACTATTATAGAGGCGAGTACGCCTAGGATAATTTCGGTAATGAAGGTAGTGATGTAAAAAGCAGGTCCGTGACCGCGCTCAGTCTTAAATACAGCCCGGTCAATGGTATGGCCAATAACCCGTGAGAAGAACATCACAAAGGTATTCACAACGCCCTGGATCAGGGCGAGGGTGACCATGTCTCCGTTAGCCACGTGACCAATCTCGTGAGCCATAACAGCGCGCGCTTCATCCTTACTGAATCGGTTTAAAAGGCCAGTACTGACCGCCACCAGCGCGTTGTTCCGATTCCAGCCTGTTGCAAACGCGTTGCTCGTTGGGCTCTGGAAAATTCCGACTTCCGGCATCCCAATACCAGCGTCGTTAGCTAGTTCAGCTACTGTATCAAGGAGCCATTTCTCGTCCGGATTTCTAGGCTGCGCAATGACTTGGGTTCTTGTTCCCATTTTCGCTATGGTTTTGGAGAGAAGGAGGCTAACGACGCTCCCAGCCATACCAAAAACGAAACAGAACACCAGTAGGCTCGAGAGGTTTAAATCTACACCGTTTGCTGCGAGATATCCTTCAAAGCCGAGCAGGCTTAGTGTGATGCTTGCAACAATCACAATGGCGAGGTTGGTTAGGAGGAACAATCCTATTCGTAACATATAGACCTCTGTTGAGGGTGGCTCTTCACACAAGTAACATATTGGTTTCGGCGAAGAGTTCAAGTTATGCGTACACAAAAAAAAGTAAAGAAATCGGACGTGGAATGGAGAACTGATCTATCAGACGAGTCGTACCATGTTACGCGAGAGAAGGGGACGGAGCGCCCTTTTGAAAATGCCTATCATGATTTGAAGACACCGGCTATATATCACTGTATCTGCTGCGATACCCCGTTGTTTGACTCCGATCACAAATTCGATTCAGGTACTGGATGGCCGAGCTTCTTCCAACCATTATCCGGCGCAGCGATTGAGGAGCACGACGATCGATCTATTTTCTTCATGCCACGAACCGAAGTTACATGCAGCATATGTGACGCACACCTAGGCCACGTTTTCAATGATGGCCCGATGCCGACTGGACTTCGTTACTGCATCAATTCAGCGAGCCTACAGTTGAAATCAAAAGACTAGATCTTAAACGGCTCGCGTGGTGCGATAAGTCTCCAGCCTGGGCCAGATGCTTTGGTCTCAAAGGCAGAATTTAGGGCCTCTAGCTCTTGAAAACGCGTTAAAGAAATTAGAACCCACTGCCCTTCGGTCGGCGCCTGCTCTCTCGTAATCGCGCCGCG
Source organism: uncultured Gammaproteobacteria bacterium (assembly GCA_913042205.1). Taxonomy (GTDB): domain Bacteria; phylum Pseudomonadota; class Gammaproteobacteria; order Pseudomonadales; family Litorivicinaceae; genus HIMB30. The sequence continues at coordinate 13,033 of CAJWIY010000021.1, read as the reverse complement.
ATAAAACGAGAAGCTTGGCATACGTATGCCCTGGGATACGACATCAGCTTTCGCCTTTTTAGCAATCAGTGCTGCCTCTTTCAATGGCTGCTGTCTAGCTTCTGATATGAGTGGGAGAACGATGAGCGTTATACACGCTAGTTGAACGCATCCGAGCGTTATCAATCGTTGACTGAGCTGCCACTTGGGGATTAGCAACGCGGTTAGGCTTAAAAGCAACAAGCCCAGACTTGAAGCTGCCAATGGTATCCGCCATTCGATCATTAACTGAAGCAACATAGTGAGCTGCTCCTGATCCCGGAGATGGTTTGGTTCCGGTAACAGATGATGGAGTAGACCAAACCCAAGTATTGATACAGGAACAAACAAACCGGGTAATGCCCAAAGTCGAGAAACTAGGGTAGGCAAGACTCGGGCATAGAGCACGAACAACGGGGCGGTTGAATACAAAATATAGTGTGGCAGTTGAGTTCCCGATGATGACACCAAGATCACTACGATGGCTACCCAGATCAGCGCAAATCGATTGATAGGACAGGCCCAGTATTCGCGGATTCGTATTAGAACCGCTACCACTAGCCCGCTGTAGGGCAACAAAACTAACGGCATCACCAATAAATAGTACAGCGGATGGCCGCCATGACCATGGAGGTTGCCAGAAAATCGTTCCACGTTGTGCAATAGAATGAAGTTCTCGAAGAAGGAATAGCCTTGCGCATCATAGACGCCAATCAACCAAGGTGTCAGGAGCGCAATAATTAATACCCAGCCTCCCCACGATTGGATTGCACTCCAAAACAATGACCACTGATTGGATAATAGAATCCAGAAGCTAAAAGCGCAGGCGGGGATAATTACCGCCACAGGGCCCTTGGTGAGGATTCCCAAACCCAACCACAAAAATACTTTGAGGCGCAGTGAATCGCTTGGGTTAAGGATGTAACGTGCAATGTCCGTAAAAAGAAGAGCAAGCCATAGGTTCAATAGTGCATCGGCGGTCGCGGCGCGCGAGATAATCGAGGTACCGAGGGTGGTCGCCAGAGCTAGGGCAACGAATACTCCAAGTCCCGGTTTCTTGGTTACTTCTTCGCTAAAACGCCCTAGAACCGTCGCCCAAAGGGCACCCGCGATAACCGAGGGTAGTCTCCCGATTGTTTCGATGGGAATCGCTGGGCTGAGCCATCCGAAAAGAGTCAGGGAAGATGCCTGAAGCCAGTAAGACAGGATTGGCTTATCGTAACGGGGCTCTCCATTTAGTGTGGTTGCCGCCCAATGGCCACCATCTAACAGCTCGCGGGTCGCTTCTAAAAAAGCACCTTCATCGAGGTCGAATAAGGGAATCCAGGTACCGATTAAGCCCAGAACGACAAGGCAAAGAAATAAGCGCCAGTCGGGTTTACTCAGCGCCGTCATCAGATCCTTTCATCCAAACCATCGTATCGATTTTTTTTGTGAGTAATGGCTGCCTACGACTCCGTAATCGTGTCAGCATCTCCGCGATGAGTCCGGTGGTAATCAGTTGAAGTCCGACCAACGCGAGCAAGACACCTGTAATGAGTAGTGGGCGAGCCGCAATATCGTCTCCTATCAATTTTAGTATAAACAAGTAGGTAAGGGCTAACCCACCAAGCGAACCAGTGACCAGACCAGCGACCCCAAAAAAATGCCCAGGACGCTCTTTGAATCTGAGGAAAAACCATGCAGCGAGCAGATCAAGTATGACTCTCGGGGTGCGAGAAATTCCATACTTGGAGATCCCCGCAGAGCGAGCCCGATGGTTGACAGGGATTTCAGCGATGCGGCTAGGATGCGTCAGATTTGCCACCCATAATGGGATAAATCTATGCATTTCTCCTCGCAGATCGAGCCCCTCAAGAACGTCACGACGGCCGACCTTTAGGCTGCATCCATAATCATGAAGGGCTACACCAGTGACCCATCCTATCAGCCAATTAGCAATTCTTGAGGGTAACGTACGGTCCAAACTGTCCTGACGGTTTTTGCGCCAACCGCAAAGCAGATCTAGCCGGTCGGATTCAAGCCTTTGAACCATGCTAGGGATATCGGCTGGATCATTTTGTAAATCGCCATCCATGAAGGCTATGACGTCACCGCGGGTCAGCTGCAGGCCAGTCTGCATGGCTTGCGTCTGTCCGAGGTTGCGTCTGTGCGAGATGACCATGATGTGGTCACCATGATTCTTTCGGGCCTCAACAAGTAACTCAAGAGTGCGGTCGGTACTGCCATCGTCGACAAATACCAGTTCAAACTCACCAGGATAATCTTTCAAAGCGGCATGTAATTCTATAACCAGGGGTTCAATGTTGTCTTCTTCCTTATAGAGAGGAATAACAACTGATAGACGGGGCAACGTTTCAGACATCGAAAGTCCGTTTAATAAGTAGCAAAACGCCGAGTATACCGAAGACCATCGTGAGACTCAGTACGTAAATGTGAAGTTGTATTGTAATTTCTAGGGCAAGAATCGGCGATAGCCCTATCAAGCTCGAGCCCAAAACACCGCCCATCTCATAACTTCCTGCTCCCGCCAGTCCGTGGACGGGCAGGATAGAGGATAGTTCTGCACCTAAGATCGTGGCCATCAGATCGGTCATCGGAATCCCAGATAACGCTGCTAAGAGAATTCCCATGCTCACTAATTTTGAGAGCCAGGCAAGAATAGTTAGGCGCCACATTTGCTGCAGTCGTCGACCATTTCGTGCCTCAAAAATCAATTGATCTCGAGCTTTTTCCAGTATTCGTGGTAGCCATATGTGCTGGATTTTTGGCACCACTACGGCCATTAACAGAGGTGTCAGGAAGATCAAAGCAGCGAGCAGGACCAACATAATTGCCCCCGCGGATGGCAGCAAGATAATGCAGACACTTATGCCGATTAGGCTTATGAAATCGAGCAGACGAATCCATACAAGGCCTGTTAACCCGACAGAAAATTCGATGTTCCCCATCCATCGAGCCAATGCCGGTAACACCAACTCTCCTAAGCGCATGGGCGCGAGATTGTTAGCGGTATTGTGGACGAAGCTCATTCCGAGTGATTGAGCTAGAGGGACTTTTTCGAACAAAATATAGGTTCGTAAACCACGCAAAAACCAGCTTACCGCTCCCAAGAGGAACACGATAAGCATTGTACGAACAGGTAGCGATCCGATCGCGTTCATCAGTGAAGTTAAGTCTACGAGACCGGTTACGATCCAGATTGTGGCCAATAAAAGTACGATAGCTACGACTAATTTAAGCCAAATCATTTTCAATTTATTGTTTTCTATCAAAGGGGCCATAGGTAAAGGCAGCGAGCCGTCAATTTACTTTGGATGGTACAGTGTTATCACCGGCATTGCTGAGCAGTTGCCAAAAAATTTGGAGACCCTATGATTGATTCATTATCTGAATCCTACCGCGATGTGATCCGAGCGATCGGAGAAGATCCTGAGCGGGAAGGGCTGCTAGATACCCCACAGCGCGCTGCCAAAGCCATGGAATTTCTGACATCAGGATACCGCCAAGACCTCACGACAGTCGTCAACAACGCTGTGTTCGACTCAGATAACGACGAGATGGTCGTAGTGCGTGACATCGAGTTGTATTCGATGTGCGAGCATCACATGTTGCCATTCACCGGACGCTGTCATATCGGGTATCTGCCAAACGGTAAAGTACTTGGGCTATCAAAGTTTGCTCGGATTACTGACATGTTCGCCAGGCGTTTACAAATCCAAGAAAACCTGACCCGTCAGGTTGCTCTCGCGGTCCAAGAGGTGACAGGGGCGAGGGGCGTTGGGGTCGTGATCGAAGCACGTCACTTTTGCATGATGATGCGTGGGGTTGAGAAACAGAATTCGACAATGGCGAGCTCTGTAATGCTTGGTGATTTCAGAGAGCAACAGGCGACCCGGAGCGAGTTCATGCGACTAATCGGACAGGTGTGATGACAGATTTTCAGCGCGATCAGATTGCGAAGATAAATATCCGAGACCTACGGCTTAGGACCTTTATCGGGATAAACGATGATGAGAAAAAGAATCAGCAGGATGTTGTTATCAATATTCGAATTCATTACCACGCGCAGAAGGCGGTAACATTTAACGTCATCGAAGAGGCACTGAATTATCGAACGATTACGAAAAAAGTGATCACACACGTCGAACAAAACCGTTTTTTGCTTCTTGAGCGGATGACTGATGAGGTACTTTCACTGGTCATGGAACATCCGCAGGTTATGTGGGCAGACGTGACTATCGACAAACCTCATGCCCTGCGTTTTTCAGACTCAGTGTCAATCAGTTTGTCCGCTCGTCGTGAGGGATACTCAGTTTAAATTTTCCTCCTCAGAGGTGACTAAAGCGCTCCCTCGATGACTCTCGCGAGTCGCTTAGATGATGGCCCAGTGAAAGACCCAAAGCTCCCAATCAGGTTGCCATTTCGGTCGAGGATATATTTGTGGAAATTCCATGACGGGTAATCGCCGTCCGCGGCCTCGGCTAATCCTTTAAAGAGCGGATTCGCTTTTCCTTTTTTTGCGTTCGTTGTCGCGTACATTGGGAATTGGACCCCATAGGTCAAACGACAAAAATCAGCAGTTTCTTGCTCGGTTCCATACTCTTGGTTACCAAAATCCTTCGACGGGAATCCTAACACTGTAAACCCTCGATCTTTGTACTTGCGGTAGAGAGTCTCGAGACCATCAAACTGCGGAGTAAAACCGCATTTCGACGCTGTATTTACAATCATCACTACCTGGCCTTTATAAATCTCACAGAGTCGATCGACTTGGTCTCCGGCTAATTTTCGGGCGGAGTGGTCAAGAAGAGGAGCGCAGGTCGCGTTTGCCTTTAAAATTGTCATGCTGATCACCACTACTACCGATTGGAGAATGTTTTTTCTGAGGTTCATGGATGTCATCCTCGTTGTTACAGGAGCACATCTTTGGCCCGTTGTTGCCTGATCCTTGGGGATCAGCTATCTATTGACCTCCCATCGCTGCAACTTCTTGAGCCTGAAGACGTTGTCGTAATGGCAGAGGTTTGGTCGGAGGCCTCGTATGTCAAGCACCATAAGCAAAAAATCGCACTTATTTTCAGCGCGATGCGTCATTTTGCGGCTGATTTACGTGACGCCGGACGTGAAGTGATTTACATCGAACTGACCGATTCTGAGAACAGTCAGAGTCTTGTCGGTGAGGTGGAACGCTTACAGATAGCCCATCAGTTCGATGCCTGGTATGTCACAGAACCCGGAGAGTGGCGCCTGAAGAACGAGTTCGAGGCACTCACATCGAGAATTCCTGTTCCGTTCGAGATTTGTCCAGACAAACGATTTATTTGCTCACACGAGGAGTTCAACGAATTCCTCAAAGGCCGGAAACAACCCCGGATGGAGCACTTTTATCGGAGGATCAGGCAATCGACAGGTCTACTGATGGACGGCAAAGATCCAGTCGGAGGGAAGTGGAATTTTGATCATGATAATCGCAAGGCATTGGATCGCCGAGAGACCCCCAGTCGGCCGACTTGGCCAGTTGATCCGATCACCGAAGAGGTTTTTGAACTGGTCAAGACGCATTTTGCCGATCATTTTGGTGAGTTGGAAATAGATAGTTTTCAATGGCCGGTTACCCGTTCACAAGCGCTGCAAATATTTGATCATTTTACAAAAGAGCGGTTGGAATCATTCGGGGACTTTCAGGACGCCATGGTTTTGGGTAAGGATACGCTTTACCATAGTTTGATCTCGACCAGCTTGAATCTTGGGCTGTTGAGTCCGCTAGAGGTCTGCGTCGCCGCTGAAAAAGCATTCCGTAACGGCGCAGCGCCTATTAATGCCGTAGAAGGATTTATCCGGCAAATCATCGGTTGGCGTGAATATGTGCGTGGTCTGTATTGGGCATACATGCCTGAGTATAAGGACCGTAATACCCTGAACGCATCATGGCCCCTACCATCGTTTTTTTGGGACGAAACGAAGACAGATATGGTCTGTCTGTCTGAAGCAATACGCAACACAAGACAGAACGCCTACGCACATCATATTCAGCGACTAATGGTGACAGGCAATTTTGCCCTGATCGCGGGGTGTTCCGTTGAAGCCGTCTGTGACTGGTATTTGTCAGTTTACGCAGACGCTTATGAGTGGGTCGAGCTTCCCAATACGCTTGGGATGGCGTTGTTTGCCGACGACGGTGTGATGGCGTCGAAGCCCTACTGTTCAAGCGGCAAATACATCGATCGCATGAGTAACTACTGCAAGTCGTGCCGATACCGTGTGAAAGAGACAACGACAGACGATGCCTGCCCATTCAACTATTTGTATTGGGATTTCTTGCACACTCATCGGGAGCGTTTCAAGTCAAATCCGCGTATGGCCATGATCTTAAAAAATCTCGATCGCTTTGGAAGCGAGAAGCTTGAGACAATAAAAGCTAAGGCGACAGCTTTTCGTGACCGCGTAGCTTTAGATGGCGGGGACACTAGGGTGTTACCAGAAGGCCGGTTGCTATGAACCGGAGTGGCAAAACAGTTAAGAAAAGTGATTTACCGACCAAACTCTGCCCGGTATGCGATCGTTCGTTTTCGTGGCGAAAAAAATGGGAGCGTGACTGGGATTTGGTCGTATATTGTAGCGAGCGGTGCAGGCGACGAGGGTTGACTCATGAAGCCTGAGATTGTCGTCTGGTTGGTTCGCGACACGTGCCGCTTGTCTGATAACCCTGCTCTTGGGCGTGCGTCAACACTAGCCAAATCGATTGGCGCACAGCTGGTCCCGCTGGCTTGTTTGGAGCCCAGGCGTTGGGCTAATCAGCAATTTGGGTTGCCTCGCGTCGGGGAGCACTGGGCTCGTTTCCGCGCAGAGAGTCTTCAGTCCCTACGTGACGATCTCTCCGCGCAAGGATGTGGGCTCTGGATCAGTGCCGAGGAACCAGTGCGTGCGTTGATGCGGGCGCGACAAGCATGCCAAGTATGCACGGTCTTTGGTGATGCGCCTTTGGGAACGGAGGAACGGCTCGAGACAGAGCGAATTCAAGCTGAGGATTTTCAGAGCGAGGTTGTGTATACCGATGAGCTCTTTCGCTTCGATCAACTACCGTTTGACCTGATTGATCTACCGGCAACATTCTCAAAGTTCAGGAAAGTTGTGGAAAAAAAACCGGGAATTTTTCCGGATCCACCACAGTCAATTCCTGAGCTGCCCCCGTCATTGCCCCAACCATGGCCAGATCCAAGCGAGTGGATAGAGGCTTTACGAAACCAAACATCGCCTGAGACCGAGGTCCAGACGATTGGAGGTGAAGCTTCAGCTTTGGAGCATTGGCAGGCATACCTCGATGCGGGAGCGTTGTCTCACTATAAACTGACCCGGAACTCTCTGTGTGGGCCTACGCGGTCGAGTCACTTATCGGCCTGGCTCGCCCATGGATGCATCTCTGCCCGTCAGATTTGGTCTGACATACTTGATTATGAGCACAGAGAAGGGGCCAATGAGTCGACTTATTGGCTTCGATTTGAGCTCTTATGGCGTGAATTTTTCCGCTGGTACTCGAGAGCATGTGACTGGACTTTGTTCCGGGTAAGTGGACCGAACGATAAGGACGCAGATGTCGACCAAAATCGTCGACGTTTTGTGGCGTGGAGTACAGGTAATACTGGGTGTGACATCGTTGATGCGGCGATGCGTGAACTAAACCAGACTGGATGGATGAGCAACCGTGCCAGGCAGCTGGTCGCCAGCCATCTGATCTATGAATCGAATCTTGACTGGCGGTTGGGGGCTGCCTATTTCGAAAGCCGGTTAGTCGATTTTGATGTGGCCAGTAATTGGGGTAACTGGGCCTATATTGCTGGTGTTGGACCGGACCCGAGGGGTGGACGGATTTTCAATTTAAATGACCAGGCTGATCGGTATGACCCTGATAAGACTTATAGGAGGCGTTGGTTACAATGACCCCGCAAATCATAGTCTGGTTCAAACGCGACCTACGTGTGGTTGATCACGAGCCCCTAGATCAGGCTGTTAGGGAAGGGAAGGTACTCCCCTTATATGTTATTGAACCCGATTATTGGGCAATGGAATACACCTCGGGTCGTCAGTGGTCCTTTCTCAAAGACTCTCTGATATCTCTGGACCAAGAACTAACGGCATTGGGACAACCGCTTTGGATCCTAATCGGCAACGCTCCGGAGGTACTCGATCGTCTCTACAAAAAATTTCAGTTTTGCAGGATAGTTTCCCATCAGGAGACCGGATCTGGTTGGACCTATGAACGCGATATGAGTGTGAAACGTTGGTCCGAAGACCACGGGATTGCATGGGATGAGTATCGACAACATGGCGTGATACGTGGCCTCCAAGAACGCCGGGGTTGGTCATCACAGTGGGACCAGTTGATGGGCCTGCCTCAGTTCTCTGCACCCACGAAAATACTTGGTATCGGACTACCTCCAAAACCGGCGTCTGACGTGCTGCAAAGTTTTTCAGTTGCGGACGAGATTCCGATGTCCAACCAAGAAGGGGGCCGCAGTAACGCGCTATTGTTATTGGATAGTTTTCTTAATGACCGTTGTGAGACATACCGAAGTGGTATGTCTAGCCCCTCGACTGGAGAAATCGCATGCTCACGAATATCAACACATCTATCTGTCGGAGCATTGAGCGTAAGAGAGGTCTGGCAGCGTACGTTGGATCGTCGTCAGGATCTAAAGGAGGAGACGGGGAGAAGTGTTGCCCGAAGAAGCCTTAAATCATTTCAGTCGAGGCTTCATTGGCATTGTCATTTTATTCAAAAACTAGAGTCTGAGCCGCGGCTTGAATTCGAGGAATTACATCGTGGCTATATAGGACTTCGACATGGAGCGCCGGACCTGGAGGTAGAGCGGCGTGAACGATTCTGTCGCGGTACTTTGGGATGGCCTTTTGTTGATGCCTGTTTGAGATACCTCGCCGCAACTGGCTGGCTGAATTTTCGGATGCGAGCGATGCTGGTCTCGATCGCGAGTTATCACTTGTGGATTGATTGGCGTAAAACCGGGATTCAGATGGCGCGATGGTTCACTGATTTCGAGGCGGGGATTCATTGGTCGCAGATTCAAATGCAGTCTGGTACTACTGGAATTAATGCGAATCGCATGTATTCACCTATTAAACAGTCGGAGGATCAGGATCCCTACGGTATTTTTATCAAGCAATGGATTCCAGAGTTGGAATCAGTGCCATTAGAGTGGATCCACCAGCCATGGCGGATGCCCTTGAGTCTGCAACAGAAAATTGGCTGTCGGATCGGTCTAGATTACCCAGAACCGATTGGAGACCCCGCTCAACTAGGGCGTGAAGCACGATCACGGCTGAAATCTTGGGTCGAGTCACATGATATGAAGCCCGAAGCTCAGCGGGTCTTGAGGGCGCACGGGAGTCGACTGAGACAGGCTCGGCCCCGCTATGGTAAAAAGCCACCTCTTTCACAAATGGCTTTGGATCTGGAATGACTGTGGACGAGCAAGTGCGCGTTGAGACCATGGGTATGCGGCTAGGCTATTTGGGCCTGATACCCTTTGTGTTTGGGGCGGTCACGGCCCTTCTCTCGCAAGAACTTGTATCGCTTGCCTTTCAAGCGTTTATTCTTTACTCACTCGCAATCTTATCATTCATGGGGGGCGTTCATTGGGGCTTGGCTCTGATTACCGGGACCCGACAAAGCACACGACTCTTAATATCCGTAGTTCCCGTTGTCGCGGCTTGGATTTGTTTGATAGCCCTTCCGGCTCCTCTAACGTTGGCCGTACTGGGCGGTGGTTTCATCGCGCAGTGGTTCATTGACCGTCCGATTCTGGCCGAGCTTCCGATACCTTCTTGGTATCTCGAAATGCGACCACGCCTCGCCTACGTGGTGGCCGGATGTCACTTATTCATGCTGTTCCGAATGATGAGCTGATCACTGCGGCAGTGAACGAATTTGGGGTATGAAGAGGGCTGGATCGACTGAGACGCCATTTAGAATGACACCGAGATGTAGATGGGGCCCAGTAGAACGGCCAGTAGATCCGACAGTACCGATTGACTCGCCTCTAGAAACGACTTGGTTCTCTTTGACGTCAATTCGGTCCATGTGGTTATACATGGTCTTTAAACCCTCCCCATGATCCACTACCACCAGCCGTCCGTTGAAAAAGAAGTCTCCGACAAGACTCACGCGCCCCGAGGCAGCCACCTTAATTGGTGTCCCAGCCGGCGCGGCAATATCTGTACCGGAATGCGGGCGCCTTGGTTGGTCGTTGAAGAATCGCCGCTTTCCGAAAGGGCCAGAAATCGGACCTTCGACCGGAAGGATCATCTGAACAGAATCAAGTTTTCCACCGAAAGCATCAAGCGCCCCGCGCTGTTTCTGAGATTCTTTCTTGATGCGATCAAGATCCAGTGTATTGGGCGTCACGTGACGCTTATTCTCTAAATATATTCGCTGCTCAAGATACTTTTTAGGAGAAACTGTGAAAGGGATTCTTTGACCGTCACTCTCCAGTGTGTAGTCGCCCGGCTCTGTTGATAGCGCCAGGCCTACTACTGCAAGAGATTGTCCGTTTTCTTGAATTGTCAGCACCGGTTTTCCGTTGAACCTCGGTTGCGCGTCTGCCTCGACAGGTATCACGGCAACTCCTCCCGGTACCCGCAAGTCCTCAACCGCTGAGGCAGATGTTGAAATTAGTGCGGCCAGGAGAGTGGGGTACCAGAATTTCATGACGGGTCCTTAAGAATTTGGTCAATCGTCGCGTTGAGCCTGCCATCTTTGAGGCGAATTTCAACTGGTGATTGCTCTTCCACATCGTCGACAGACCCAATGGACCGATGCCTATTAGTATCACCTTTCAATAAGATCCCGTAGCCACGGCCAAGTGTTGCTAGCGGGCTAAGTGAGTCAAGCTGCCCGGTCAGATGCCCGAGAACTGACGTGGTCTGTTTGATCCCCTGATCGATAGCACGCGACAGGCGCGTCTGTAAGTGAGTAACATCATGTCGTTTCAGCTTAATATATTCAGAGGGCGGCACAAGGTTTCGCTCGAGCCGTCGCAAATGATCTCGCGAATGATTGGTATGCTGGCTCACGCTCATTGAAAGCTTGTGTACTGATAGCTCGAGACGCTGCTGTGCGAGCGAAATGAGTGTGTTGGCCCGCGACAGGATCCTAGCCTCGAGTTGCGTTAACCGTTCAATCATCTCGGGTAAATCCGGTGTTGCGATTTCTGCCGCTTGTGACGGTGTGGCGGCCCGTAAATCTGCGACGAGATCTGTCAGCCCTGAATCAGTCTCGTGGCCAACCGCTGAGATGATTGGGATCGGACATGCCGCAACTGATCGACACAGTTGCTCGTCATTGAATGCGCTTAGATCCTCGGAAGCCCCACCACCACGACCAATGATCAGCACCTGAACTAATTCTTCAGTGGTCGCTCGTTTGAGTGCAGATACCAGCTCTTGTGGTGCGTTCTCCCCCTGCACGGCTGCTGAATATACGCGAACCGAGGCAAGCGGCCATCGCTTATTTAAAATTGTGAGCATATCTCTAACGACAGCTCCTTTCGGTGAGGTGATTAGCCCGACACATCGTGGCATCGGAGGCAGTGGTTGTTTACGCTGGCTATCTGTTAGGCCCTCAGCGATCAACTTAGCCTTGAGAGCTTCTAGTTTCGCTTTTTGGTCTCCGACACCCTCCTCAGCCATGCGCTTGACGACGAGTTGTAGGCGACCATTCGGCGGGTAAAAGTTGACCTCACACCGCACACGTACCTTGAGACCGTCCCGGGCCACCAAGCGAACCAAACGGTTTGCGCCTTTGAACATGACTGCGCTTAGGGAGGCGTCCCCATCCGTCAATGAAAAGTACCAATGGCCTGACGGATAAGTCTTGAAGTTACTTATTTCTGCGTCGAGGGTTACGGTTTGTGGGAAAAATTCAGTAAGTGCCTGAGTCAGTCTGGCTGACAGAGCGGAGACTGTAAGTACATTTTCAGCCTGCTTCACTTGTTCCGACACCCCTTAACTCCTTAAACTATTCACTTGCATGCCACCCTCAAGGACTTATTCATGTTACGAATTGCCGAAGACGCCCTGACCTTCGATGATGTGCTACTTGTTCCGGGTTATTCAAAAGTTGTTCCTGCGAGTGTCAGCCTTAAGACTCAAATCACTCGTGGCATCGAGCTTAACATGCCGTTGTTATCGGCGGCGATGGATACCGTGACGGAAGCATCTTTGGCGATCGCGATGGCCCAAGAGGGTGGTCTTGGTATTTTGCACAAAAACATGACAATCGAGGCACAGGCGCAAGAGGTCCGTAAAGTCAAAAAATTCGAGACAGGGATCATCCAGGATCCTGTGACCTGTTCACCTAATATCACGGTCCGCCAGCTGTTGGGCATCACCCGTCATCACAATATCAGTGGTGTTCCTGTCGTCGAGGGTGACAACCTTGTTGGAATCGTGACAGGTCGGGATATTCGGTTCGTGCCGGATTTAGATGTGCAGGTTCGCGAGGTCATGACTCCAAAAGAGCGCTTGGTTACTGTGGCTGAAGGTGCTGGTCATCAAGAAATTCAGAGTAAGCTTCACAAACACCGTATCGAGAAGGTACTGATGGTGGATGATGACTTCCGATTGAGGGGTCTAGTCACGGTCAAAGATATTATGAAGGCCGAAAGTCACCCGGATGCCGCGAAGGATGCAGCTAAGCGACTATTGGCCGCAGCCGCCGTTGGTACAGGGCCGGAAGGCGAAGACCGCGTTCGAGCGCTTGTGGAGGCAGGAGTCGATATTCTGGTGGTCGATACAGCGCACGGCCACTCCCAAGGTGTATTGGATCGTGTTGCGTGGATAAAGCAAAACTTCCCGCGAGTAGAAGTGATTGGTGGAAATATTGCAACTGGTGAGGCCGCAAAAGCGCTTGTCGAAGTGGGCGCCGATGCTGTGAAGGTAGGTATTGGACCGGGATCGATCTCTACAACTCGTATAGTGGCCGGGGTTGGTGTGCCTC
>CAJWIY010000020.1 GCA_913042205.1 uncultured Gammaproteobacteria bacterium | reverse complement strand
TAGCGACTTCGATTTTCACCTTCGGCAGGAAATCAACGACGTATTCCGCACCCCGATACAACTCGGTGTGCCCCTTCTGACGACCGAAGCCTTTTACTTCGGTGACAGTGATGCCTTGCATGCCAATATCTGACAACGCTTCTCTGACATCATCCAACTTAAACGGTTTTACGACCGCCGTTACCAGTTTCATGTATTACTCCTTACTAACAAGACCCCAACGGGAGGAAACACCTCTCGTGCGGTTACATTGCAGACACCGTGCCAACCAATCACTTCGCAGGAGACTGCGGGCTCTAGCGGGTTTTTACCGTCTAAAAGGCACCGAAATTGGGCACACAGTGCACTGTAACGACTTTCACAGCACTAAAATAGTGCGAACTGTTTGAGATGAAATTTTTTCTAATCAGTCGCATCATTAGTTCATCAAACTAAAGGAACCAGACCATGCTAAATCGAGACGCATTTAATGACATCGCCACAAAAATTTCTGAGGCGCTTCCTGAGCCTGCTCGTAAAATGCAAGCGCAGTTTAAACGACAGGTTGAAGACTTAATCGCGCAAGGGCTCAAGGATTTGAACGTCGTCACCCGAGAGGACTATGAAAAACAGACAGAGAAGCTTTCAAAAGCCGAGGCAAAACTCGCGGAACTTGAAACTCGACTTGCAAACTTAGAGAAATAGTTACAAAAAATCCCACTTTCAGGTGCTGAAGAATACTGTATATAATTACAGTATGTTTGCAGAGCTTTGTTGTACTTCTAACTTTACCTTCCTGACAGGTGCATCGCATCCAGAAGAATATGTGATGCGCGCCCATGCGCTTGGTTACACTGGTATCGGTCTCACTGACGAAGCATCAGTATCTGGGGCCGTTCGCGCGCATCTTGCTGCTAACTCAATAAATATTCCACTCGTCCACGGATCTCGACTTCAATTAGATAATCATATTGAAGTAACACTGCTTGCTCCAAATCGACTCGGTTGGGGCGAACTCGGGCAACTGATCTCGCTGGCGCGAAGACGGTCTGTAAAAGGAAGATATCAGCTAACACGTCGAGATTTTATTGGACAAACTGAACATGTCCTATGCCTATGGCACCCAAACCCCCAGACACTGGACTGGACAACGCAACTTGAAAGCCTGTCTTATGCTTTCAGAGGCCGTCTGTGGATTGGGGCGCATCTACCAGAATTCGGACAACAAGCTAATTTGGCAGAGCGCATTGATCTAACCGCGTTTGAATGGAACCTTCCGGTAGTCGCCACACAACGACCACTGATGCATATCAGGCAACGCCTGAAACTCCAGCATACGATGACGGCAATTCGGCTTGGCGCACCAATTGTTGAAGTCGCAGACCAATTAGAACGATCCAGCGAGCGTACACTCATGAACTGTCAAAGCCTCTCGCAACGCTACCCAAAACCCTGGTTACACGAATCACTCAACATTCTGGATCGTTTCAATTTTTCGCTGAGCGACTTGCGTTATGAATATCCTCAAGAAATTTGTCCACCGCAATATCCAAATGAGCATAAGTTTTTAGAGAGTCTTGTAACAGATGGATCACAACAACGCTGGCCACAAGGCGTACCAGCTGAAATTAAACAACTCATAGAGAAAGAGCTGTCGCTGATTCAGGAAATGGATTACGCCTGCTATTTTCTGACAGTACACGATATTGTGGCCTATGCACGATCTCAAGGAATTTTATGTCAGGGACGGGGATCTGCTGCAAATTCAGTGGTCTGTTACTGCCTGTTTATTACCGAGGTTGATCCCAGTCGGGTATCTGTTTTATTCGAGCGCTTTTTATCAAAGGAACGCAACGAACCACCAGACATCGATGTTGATTTTGAGCACCACCGACGTGACGAAGTCATTCAATATATTTACAAAAAATACTCAAAAGAGCGCGCCGCACTAGCTGCTGCAGTCATTACATATAAAAAACGCTCAGCAATCCGAGACGTGGGCAAAGCACTTAATCTAGCGCCGGATTTAATTGAAGCGCTCTCTGGAAGTCTTGCGTGGTGGGATAAAAAGGAAGTCATGCTTGATCGGTTTACCGAGCTTGGGGTTGATCCACAGGGGCCTCAAGTTCAATTATTAAGCGAATTGGTTACAGAAATTTTAGGATTCCCAAGACATTTAACTCAACATGTCGGGGGCTTTGTTATTTCTAGAGGCCCATTATCTGAATTATGCCCTGTTGAAAATACAGCTATGCAAGATCGAACGTGCCTGCAGTGGGATAAGGATGATATTGACGCTCTTGGTCTTTTAAAAGTTGATATTCTCGCTCTAGGAATGTTGTCTGCGATCCGAGGCAGCCTCGAGCTCGCAAAGCACTATCAACAATCGTATCGACCGCCACAAGGGATATATCATGATCCGCCGCTCTCAATCGCTGACATTCCTCCTGAAGATAGTGAGGTTTATGACATGCTTTGTGAAGGTGATGCAATTGGAGTCTTTCAGGTTGAATCTAGGGCACAACTCGCAATGCTCCCAAGATTGAAGCCCCGCACTTATTACGACCTTGTTGTAGAAGTTGCTATCGTCCGGCCAGGT
Source organism: uncultured Gammaproteobacteria bacterium (assembly GCA_913042205.1). GTDB lineage: Bacteria > Pseudomonadota > Gammaproteobacteria > Pseudomonadales > Litorivicinaceae > HIMB30. Next base: position 30,729 of record CAJWIY010000020.1, on the reverse strand, counting down.
CCGATTCAAGGAGATATGGTGCATCCATATCTCAGACGCCGGGATGGTACTGAGCTAAAGGAAAAACAGCCAAAAGAAATCAGTCAGGTGCTGGATCGAACTCTCGGTGTTCCTATTTTTCAGGAGCAGGTCATTCAACTAGTGATGGTGGCTGCTGGCTTCTCTGCAGGTGAAGCAGACGCATTGAGGCGAGCGATGGCAACCTGGAAAACAGGGCGCGGTCTGTCGCACTTTCACGAGAAAATTGTTAACGGAATGCGTTCTCGAGGTTATTCGCTCGAATTTACAGAGCGCCTATGTCGTCAAATCGAGGGATTTGGAAAATATGGATTCCCTGAATCACATGCAGCAAGCTTCGCTCTACTGGTATATCTCTCAGCCTGGATCAAGTGCCATATGCCTGCTGCGTTCTATTGCGGTCTTTTAAACGCACAGCCGATGGGTTTCTATACACCATCACAACTGCTTCAGGACGCACACCGCCATAGTATCGAAATTCGTCCGATCAATGTAAATACTTCGGAATGGCTCTCGACCCTCGAAGATGCGGAGGGATTCCCGTGTATTCGACTGGGACTTCACCTCATCAAGGGTTTCAAAATTGAGGCAGCTAAAAAACTGATCCTAGCTCGAAATCGTCCGTTTCAGAGCCTGAACGATTTTCGAATTCGAACAGGTCTCTCAACGCCAGATCTTGAAACTTTAGCGAGTGCTCACGCATTTCGAGCGCTCACAGACAACCGTTTTGACAGTTTCTGGCAGCTCGGTAATCAAGAATCACAACTCCCACTATTTCAGCAGGTCATAACGTCGGAGCAAGATTTCAAGCCCAGAGTTCCAGCACTTGGGGAAACCTTAGTAGCGGATTATCAAGCCACAGGTTTATCACTCGAAGCACATCCCATGAGCCTTCTTCGACAGAAATCAGAGTTCTACAAGTGTCGACGGTCGTCAGAACTCAAACGCCTACCAAGAAATCAAGATCTTCGTGTATGGGTCGTTGGAATTGTGGCGACACGTCAGCGGCCCGGATCGGCATCTGGCACGGTATTCATCACCCTTGAAGATGAAGATGGTCAAATCAACTGTGTGATCTGGCCAGCGCTGGTCGATAAATTTCGCCATCAAATACTGGCAAGCCGCCTACTCAAGGTACGCGGAAAAGTGCAAGAATCACATGGAGTAATACACATCATCGCCGACACACTGAAGGACGTTAGCCAATGGCTTGGCGAACTAACTCCAGACTCACGTGATTTTCATTGAGTCAGAGACTGATCAATCCGAGCGATTGCAGACTCAGATAAGTCACCAACCGCCCGATCAAACTGCAACTGACGAACCACGTGGGTATGGCGTGCCTTTGCGAAATCCCGTTCGGCAGCGAACAGATCTTTCTTCGCATTAAGCAGCTCAACGATATCACCTGAACCAACTGCATATGCCGCTTCGGTAGCTTCCACACGACTCGCCGCTGAAACAATCGCTAGCTGTCGAGCCTCCACAGTTCGTGCACTGGCTTCCAGGTTCCGATAGGTTTCCTGCATATTTGCCAATACTTCACGACGCACTCTTAGCAGGTCAGCCTCTGCTTTAATGACACCGGCCTTTGCAACATCACCTTTTGCAGAGGCGACACCGTTAGTGTAGATCGGAGCGGATAATGTCAAACTAATTGCGTTACTTCGGGCACTCGTATTCGTTGCCGCAGTGTTGCTGCCCGAGGTATCCGACATAGAAAAGATTGAAGATAATGCGAGTGTTGGGGTTGTCTCAGCAAGTGCCTCGTCAAGATCAGCGAGAGCACTCTGATAGGCCTCTCTTTCAGCAATAACATCAGGATGACTATCTACCAGCATCTCCCAATTACCATCCCGTGGTCTGTGCACATCAGCTTTAAAATCATCCCCCAGATCCGAGAGACTGAGGATTGGCTCATTGACCAATTTCTCGAGGTCTAATCGGGAAGTATCCAAAGCAACCTTCGCACCAATGAGCCCTACCTGTGATAAATCAAGTCGTGCCCGCGCCTGATCTACGTCCACTCGTGTCCCAATACCGACTATTAAGCGTTCGGAGGCCTGTTCCAACTGACGCTCGAACGCTTCGACTTCAGCCATAGATGCCAGCAAATCTTGTTCAGATGAGAGCACCGCGAAGTAAGCTCTAGTAACCGACACAATGTGCGACTGACGATAGGCGGCGAGGGTTGCATCCGCCTGCCGGACCGCTGCATCCTGGCTATCTATCGACGCACTCAATCCCCGATCGTAAAGCGGGACGCTGAGCGTCAGTGACAATGTGCCCGTTCCGTAATCATCGTCACTTTTGAGGTTCTGCGTTCCTTTTACTGACACACTTGCGCTCGCACTCAAACCTTGTGCGCCTCGGATTTGGTTTCCTAGGGCCTCTGACGCACCACGCACCGCGATTTGAGCGCGTAATGACGGGTCGTTTGCAACAGCCAACTGATAGATATCGGATAATCCTCTTGGCTCGGCCATGGCATTCCCTACCAAGACAAGACCCAACGCTATATTCAAGATGCGCATGATACTGACCTCAATGTGAGCCGGAGTGGATCTCGCGGCTAATTCTCTGCACAGCAGCAATCATGGTGGCGGGACGCTGAGGATCAACGTGCTGATTGATACCATGCCCCAAATTAAAAATATGACCCGGATGCGGTCCAAAACTCCTCACCAGTCGCTCAACCTCCGATATCACCAGATCATCAGATCCAAACAACACGGATGGATCAAGATTACCCTGCAGCGCGACCTGAGCACCAACTCGCGTCCTGCATTGGCCAAGATCAACAGTCCAATCAAGCCCCAAAGCATCACAGCCTGTCGCAGCCATTTGCTCTAGCCACGCACCGCCACCCTTAGTGAAAAGAATCACTGGTACTTGACGACCCTCTGATTCCCGAACCAGTGCTCTCACAATGTTTTCCATGTATGAGAGCGAAAACTCTCGATATGCGGGCTCGGTTAATACCCCGCCCCAAGTATCGAAAATCTGCACTGCCTGCGCACCCGCAGCGATTTGGGCGTTAAGATAATCGGCGACAGCAGTGGATAGCTTATCCAGTAAAGTGTGAAGCGCTCCAGGATCGGAATACATTAGCCCTTTTGCATAGCGGTAGTCTTTCGAGCTGCTACCCTCGATCATATAGGTTGCCAAGGTCCATGGACTACCCGAAAAACCAATCAACGGTACGCGTCCGTTCAACTCTCGCCGTACGGTTTTGACTCCATGCATAACGTAATCCAGTGCATCGGCCATGGGTGGGACCGGTAGCGCATCAATATCTTCTCGTGTTCTTACAGGCCGCTCAAAACGGGGACCCTCACCCGCTTCGAAATATAAGCCGCAACCCATGGCATCAGGAATCGTCAAAATGTCTGAGAAGAGAATTGCTGCATCGAGCTCGTAGCGGTCAAGTGGTTGGACAGTCACTTCGCAGGCCAGGTCTGCATTTTTACAGAGGCTCAAGAAATCCCCTGCAACTTTGCGTATTGCCCGATACTCTGGTAGATAGCGCCCCGCCTGACGCATCATCCAAACGGGCGTCTGGTCAACAGGCTGACGGAGTAATGCTTTTAAAAAACGGTCGTTTTTTAACTCTGGCGTCATACCGATGAAAGGGCCTGATCGAGATCAGCAAGAATGTCATCTATGTGTTCAATACCGAGACACAGACGAATCATTTCAGGCTTCACTCCGACGGAAAGTTGCTCCGCATCAGACAGTTGGCGGTGAGTAGTTGATGCCGGGTGACACGCCAGCGATCTTGCGTCACCTATATTAACCAGTCGCTTAAATAAACCCAGTGAATCGTAGAACTTGACCCCTGCGTCGAAACCTCCTTTGATCCCAAACGTCAGCAACGAGGAGGGTTTCCCCTGGAGTTGTGATTTAGCTAGCCCGTAATGCGGATGGTCTGGAAGACCAGCATAACTGACCCACTCCACTTTCGGGTGTGATTTTAAATACTCAGCAACCTTCTGTGCATTGTCGCAATGACGCTCCATTCGAAGGTTAAGAGTCTCAATACCCTGAAGTAACAGGAACGCATTCATTGGGGCGAGTGCCGCACCCGTGTTTCGAAGTGGAACAGTTCTCGCGCGCGCGATAAAGGCCGCCGGACCAAACGCGTCTGAATAAACGACATCGTGGTAGGCCGGTTCTGGGGCTGTCATGCCCGGAAATTTTTCTGCCTGAGCGGTCCAATCAAAATTTCCACCATCAACGATAACACCACCTAGTGAGTTACCGTGACCACCCATGAACTTTGTGAGTGCGTGTACAACGATGTTGGCACCCAATTCAATTGGCTTACACAAGGCAGGAGTGGCGACCGTGTTATCGACAACCAGAGGCAGTCCATTCCGAGCAGCCATGGTGGCCATCGCACGGATATCAACAATGTTACCCGCCGGGTTACCAATCGTTTCGCAATAAATGGCGCGCGTATTTTCGTCGACCAACTTTTCTAGGTCTTCGGATTGATCAGTTCCCGCAAAACGAACTTCGACACCCTGGCTCGGGAACATGTGCGCAAATAGCGTGTATGTCCCACCATACAATTGTGGTGTTGTCACGATGTTGTGACCCTGACTCGCGAGTGTCTGCAATGCGTAAGTGATTGCTGCCATACCAGACGAGACCGCAAGCGCAGCGATGCCACTTTCCAGGGCGGCGACACGTTGCTCAAGCACGTCACACGTTGGGTTCATGATACGTGTGTAGATGTTCCCCGGGACTTCGAGATTAAACAGCGCAGCCCCGTGGGCCGCATCATCAAACTCAAACGCCACGTTTTGGCAAATCGGTGGAACGACCGCCTTGGTTGTTGGATCAGTCTGATATCCCGCATGGATAGCCAGTGTTTCGTCGCGCATTCTCGTTACCCTCTTTTATTATATTTCCAAAAACGCTGTGTCTAATCGAGATTCCCTTAAGAATCCAATATCTTTATCGAATATCTAAATAATCGAGAATTGATTGTGCTGCGTTGCGGCCTTCTGCAATTGCAGTAACCACCAAGTCTGAACCACGTACCATGTCGCCGCCGGCAAATACCTTAGAGTTAGTTGTCTGATACGGCAGTTCCTGATCATCACTTGCTAAAACAAGCCCCGAATCCGCGGTACCAATGTTCAAATCAGTGAACCAATCTGCCGGACTTGGACGGAACCCAAAAGCGATCAGCACACAGTCTGCAGGAATCACTTCCTCAGATCCTGAAACAACTTCCGGACTTCGGCGACCGTTTGCATCTGGCTCACCGAGCTGGGTCGTCACAAATTTTACACCCGTGACACCAGTGGCATCCCCCACAACTTCAACAGGTTGGCGGTTAAACATGAACTTCACGCCTTCTTCCCTCGCATTCGCGACCTCGCGACGCGATCCAGGCATATTGGCCTCATCACGGCGATAAACACAGGTCACAGACTTCGCTCCCTGGCGAATCGATGTCCGATTGCAGTCCATTGCGGTATCACCACCACCCAAGACGATCACACGCTTACCCTGCATATTAATAAATTCACTGGGATCTTTCTCGAATCCGAGGCAACGGTTCACATTCGAAATCAAAAACGGCAGCGCTTTAAAAACTCCTGGGAAATTCTCTCCAGAGAATCCACCAGCCATGTTGGTATAGGTCCCCATCCCCAAAAAGACCGCGTCAAAGGTCTCCATCAACTCACCGACAGAAATGTCCTTACCAACTTCAGTGTTCAAACGGAATTCGATACCCATGCTCTCAAAGATCTCACGACGACGATTCATCACTGATTTTTCGAGCTTGAATTCGGGGATACCGAAGGTTAAAAGACCACCAATCTCAGGATGACGATCGAATACCACAGGCTTCACGCCACCACGTGCCAGAATATCCGCAGCGGCAAGACCCGCCGGACCGGCACCGATGATCGCTACGCGCTTGTCGGACCACTCAACATCCGACATATCAGGGCGCCAGCCCAAAGCAAACGCTGTGTCGGTAATATATTTTTCGACAGAGCCAATCGTGACCGCACCAAAACCATCGTTCAACGTGCACGCGCCTTCACACAGGCGATCTTGTGGGCAAACCCGCCCGCAAACTTCTGGTAAAGAGTTGGTTTTATGGCAGAGTTCGACCGCAGCCATGATGTTCCCTTGACTAATCAGCTCTAGCCAATTGGGGATATGATTATGCACCGGACATTTCCAAGAACAATAGGGATTCCCGCAAGAAAGGCATCGATGTGCCTGCGACCCAGCATCCTTAGTCGAAAAAGGATGATAAATCTCAGTGAACTCATCTCTGCGCTGGTCAAGATCTTTTTTAGCAGGATCCACTCTTCCAACATCTAAAAACTGAAAGTCATTGCTTTTCTGTGTGGACATCGTAATCAATCCTCTAATTTACTATTGCGCACCTGACCTCGATGACGCCAATAGATCACCCAAACTTGCGGCCTTTGGCTTAACAAGCCAAAAATGGTTTATATATGACTCGAAGTCAGCGAAAATGGTTTGACCCCACTGACTATTGGTCGCTTCCACATAGTCGAGAATCTGTGACCGCAGGTGTGCGCGGTATTGCTCCATATGCTCAGTGCTGATACGTGTAATTTCCACCAGTTCGTGATTATATCGATCAACAAAGGTCCGCAATTCATCGAGAACGTAAGCAAATCCTCCGGTCATGCCAGCGCCAAAGTTACGGCCAGTATTCCCAAGCACTATCACCAAACCACCGGTCATGTATTCGCAACAGTGATCGCCGGCGCCTTCGACAATTGCTGTAGCACCTGAATTACGCACCGCGAACCGCTCACCCGCCCGACCTGCAGCATACAACGTTCCGCCAGTCGCGCCATACAAACAAGTATTACCGATAATCGATGTTTCTTGCGTGGCAAATTGTGAGCCTTCTGGTGGCGCAATGACGAGTCGCCCGCCAGCCATACCTTTACCGACATAATCATTCGCATCACCACGCAGATTCATTTCAAGACCAGGTGCGTTGAATACCCCAAAGCTCTGGCCAGCCGTCCCAGACAAATTCAAGCGCATGGGGTTCGCCATTCCTTCTCGGCCATGAGCCAATGAAATTTCACCGGACAAAGTCGCACCAACAGAACGATCTTGGTTTGTAATCGTAAACTCGAACTCACCACCAGTTCCAGAAGCAACTGCGTTACCTGTCGCCTCAACAATCGCTTGGTTCAATGGTGCCTTATCATATGGGGGGTTCTCATCAACCGCACACAGTTGTGGTTTGCCTTCGTGTTCTGGCCCCTGATAAAGGACCGGGGAGAAATCCAGTTTGGCCTGGCGCTGCGATCGACCGCCAACCTGTTTCAACAGGTCAGTTCGACCAACGAGTTCAGCCAAGGTCTTCACGCCGAGTTGGGCCATTACCTCTCGCGTCTCTTCAGCCACGAAGGTGAAGAAATGCTTGATCATCTCAACGGTTCCACGGAAGTGTTGCTCCCGTAGCAGTTCGTTTTGGGTCGCCACACCGGTTGCACAATTATTCAAGTGACAAATGCGCAAATACTTACACCCCATAGCAACCATGGGTGCCGTACCAAAGCCGAAACTTTCAGCACCCAAGATTGCTGCCTTGACGACATCTACGCCAGTCTTTAATCCACCATCGGTCTGCAAACGTACTTTGTCACGCAAATCATTGGCGCGCAGTGCCTGATGTGCTTCCGAGAGACCAAGTTCCCAAGGGGAGCCCGCATACTTGATCGATGTGAGTGGACTTGCGGCAGTGCCACCGTCGTAGCCCGAAATCGTAATCAAATCTGCGTAGGCCTTAGCGACACCGGCCGCTATCGTTCCAACACCAGGTTCACTCACGAGCTTAACCGAAACCAACGCTCTAGGATTGACCTGTTTCAGGTCAAAAATCAGCTGCGCCAAATCTTCGATCGAATAGATATCATGATGCGGCGGCGGTGAGATCAATGTCACCCCTGGCACTGAATAACGAAGTTTCGCAATCAGCGCATTCACCTTACCGCCAGGTAACTGACCACCTTCGCCAGGTTTCGCGCCCTGAGCGACCTTAATTTGCAATACCTCGGCATTCACCAAGTAATGCGGAGTGACGCCAAACCGACCGGATGCGATTTGCTTAATCTTCGAGACGCGGCTTGTACCAAAACGCTCTGGATCCTCTCCGCCTTCACCAGAATTTGAACGCGCTCCTAATTCATTCATCGCTTGAGCCAAGGCCTCATGTGCCTCAGGGCTCAGGGCTCCCAATGACATGCCAGCGGAGTCAAACCGCTGCAGAATCGATTCGACAGGCTCAACCTCGTCAACGGTAATTGCCCGACCAGCGTCTTTCTCAAATTTCAGCAAATCGCGCAAGGTAGCGACTGGACGCTCATTCACAAGTTTCGCGTACTTCTGGTAAGTCGAATAAGAGCCTGTTTGTACAGCTTGCTGTAGCGTTTGGATCACGTCCGGGTTGTAGGCATGATACTCACCGCCATGCATGTACTTCAAGAAACCACCTTGAGGAACGGGTCTACGTGTCGACCACGCTGATGACTGACGAATTTTCTGATCGTTCTCAAAGTCGGAGAAATCAGCGCCAGCGATTCGACTTTGGACGCCCCGGAAGCAGAGATCAACAATTTCCTTTGACAGTCCCACTGCCTCGAAAAGTTGTGCACCACGGTAGCTCGCTATCGTCGAGATGCCCATCTTCGATAAGATCTTCAACAATCCCTTATTAATGCCTTTACGGTAGTTACGATGCAACTCGAGCGGATCACCCACAATTTCATCTGCTTCAACCAGATCATTGATTACACGATATGACAGATATGGATAAACCGCCGTCGCACCAAATCCGAGAAGGACTGCGAAATGATGGGAGTCGCGTGCCTCGGCAGTATCAACGATGATATTTGCAGAACAACGTAAACCTTCCTCAATCAGCCGGTGGTGCACCGCGCCCGTAGCCATCGCTGCAGACACGACCCACTGATCCTCAGTCACATGACGGTCTGAGAGAATCATCAAGGTCTTCCCTGCGCGAACCGCGTCCACAGCTTGCTGACACACGGTTTCAACCGCGGCCTTCAGCCCAAGTGTTGGCTCGAATGCCAATTCAATCTGGATACGACCATATTTTGGATGATCAAAGCCTTTCAGGCGATCCATTTTAGGCGCTGACAAAATTGGGGAATGCAGGATTACGCGTTCGGCGTGGTCGGCAGTCTCCTCAAACGGATTCAGCTCCATGCCAAGGCAAGTTTCCAGACTCATCACAATCGATTCACGTAAAGGATCAATTGGCGGATTGGTCACTTGAGCGAATTGTTGCCTGAAGTAATCAGCGACATGGCGTTGTTCAGTCGACAGCACCGCCATCGGAGTATCGTCACCCATCGAGCCCACCGCCTCCTGGCCACTTTCGGCAAGCGGCTTTATTATTTGATGACGCTCTTCACTCGTCAAATTAAATAATTTGAGGTAAGGGTCGAGCCCCTGCTCAGTCAACTTTTTCAGGTCAGAGAAAGGATCCTTCATTTCTGCTTCAAAGCGAATGGTTTGTTCGCGAAGCCACTGCTTGTATGGCTGACGCGCCTTCAACTGATGATCAATATCATCCGCAGCAAGCATTTCGCCTGTTTCAGTGTCCACAGCCAAGATCTCACCGGGTCCCACCCGACCTTTAGCGATAACATCTTCGGGCTGGTAGTTCCACGTTCCGATCTCTGACGCAAGTGTAAGATATCCATTTTTTGTTTTGACCCATCGGGCCGGACGCAAGCCATTACGATCGAGCAAACAACACGCGTAGCGGCCATCAGTCAAAACAATCCCTGCCGGCCCATCCCACGGCTCCATATGCATCGAGTTATATTCATAAAATGCGCGCAAATTCGCGTCCATATCATCCACGTTCTGCCACGCAGGCGGGACGAGCATCCGAATCGCCCGAAACAGATCCATGCCCCCAGCGACCATAACCTCGAGCATATTATCGAGACTCGAAGAGTCTGAACCAGTTGAGTTCACCAATGGAAGGATCTGATCGATTTCTGGTAGTCGATCCGACTTAAACAGATGGCCACGCGCATTGGCCCAGTTTCTGTTACCCGCGATGGTATTGATCTCACCATTGTGCGCGAGCAATCTGAACGGTTGCGCAAGCGGCCAGCGTGGAAGAGTATTCGTCGAGAACCGCTGGTGGAACACGCAGATCGCTGTTGCCATTAACGCATGGTTCAAATCCGGATAGAAATTAGGCAAATCCAACGGCATCATCAACCCCTTGTAGGAGACGACGCGGCGCGATAACGAGCATAAATAGTTCTCTGGATTACACGCGATGGCACGCTCAATCAGTCGAGAGGCCATAAACAATTCATTGTCAAATTGTTCTTTACCTTGGCCTTGAGGCTCAACGAATACCTGCTTGAAAACAGGCATGTTTCCGCGTGCTATGGGACCCAAATTCGTTGGATCTACAGGTACATCACGCCAGCCAACGACAATCAATTGCCGGGAATTCAGCGCATCATTAATTACCTCGACTGCCTGCGCTTCAGCGTCTGAATCGTTTGGCAGGAATAGCATCCCCACCGCGAACAAATCACCTAACTCGACACCAATTGCTTCTTTGGCGGCATGACGCATGAAATCATCAGGCATCTGGAACAGTAAACCACAACCATCGCCGGTCTTACCGTCAGCAGCAATCCCACCGCGATGCGTCATACGGGTCAGGGCCTCAATAGACGTCATCAACAAATCGTGACTTGCCTCGCCTTCACAATGGGCGATCAAACCGAAACCGCAATTATCGCGAAACTCTCCAAGCGTATGGAGGCCTTTGGCCATATGTTTCTTCCTAAAAATACACGGCCAACAGGCCGCAACCTTAAATAAAACAGGACGTAACACGTCCCGCTAAAACCGACTACCAACCTTGCGAACTGATCTCAAAAGCCCCAGCAAATTGTTCGTGTCGACAGGATTCAACCATTTGAATCCATTAAAAAAGGCCAAATATTATATGGCCCCCCGCATCGAGGAGCAAATGAGCGATAAGCTCGCGAAAACTACTTATTATTGGGTGCTAGAGGGATTATCGTCTGTGGATTAGCAATATCATGTTCGGCACCCATCTGAACAAACACAACTATACCCAACAAAACCACAAAAACCATACCGCTCGCAATTAACCAAGCCGCTGAGAGACGGAAGGGTAGCCCTACAGTTGGAATGCGGCCGACTTGCGATTTTGTCAAGTCTGTGCGCTCTGTTTCATTGATCGCCCGGAGTAATTGCTTCGGCTGCGATGCATGCTGTCTCAGCACCCGCGACACTAGGTCAGATATTTCTTCGTAAGACTGCAGATCGCCTGACGCCTGCTCTAAATCTTGCTGATCCCACAACGGCAATCGGACAGTACTTGGCAAAGCAGGCAGTGGTTTCAGGGCCTGCAAACGCTCAACTAACTGATCCTCACCAACTAAAAGTATTGACCATCGACGCCCATAAGCGCCAGCGGTCAACTCATAAAATAATTGTAACACGTCATCCCGCAATTGGTGCGCATCATCAACAATCACCTCTGGAACACCGTACTCGGGACTGGGAAATTTTTTACTTTGCAACCGCGCCAACATATCGGCATTTGTGCCCTCCGGACGCAGCCCCGTGAGTCCGACCATCCGAAGAACTACATCCGTTCGGTCTCCGAGAAATTTGCCCTCTAAACGAAGAGGATTGACCGGACCTCTGCGTATCAATGTATCCACAACGGTAGTTTTGCCTTGACCAGACGCACCCACCAGAACAACCAAACTTCTGGCCCAACGAACGGCTGCCCGAATGCGTTCGACGCATGCTCGTTGAGACCGAACTAGTGACAGCACGCGTGAAGCACTTCATCAAGAACAGCCATTGGTGCCTGTTCCTCGACAAAGGCCACCCCAAGTGACCGCATCAATATGAGCCGAAGACGCCCATCGATATTTTTCTTATCAACCGCCATGTGCTCTAAAAAATCGTTGGGGGTCATGCCCTTTGGTGGCTTTACAGGGAGATTGGCACGTTGACAAATCGATACTGTCCGAATCACATCAGATTCTGAGAGCAATCCCATCATATGTGACACTCGCGCCGCCAACACCATCCCGGTAGCCACAGCCTCTCCATGCAAGCAACCACGGTAGCCTAAATGTGCCTCTATCGCATGACCAAAGGTATGTCCAAGATTTAAAAGTGCTCGAACTCCGTGCTCGCGCTCGTCACGTGCCACAATGGTCGCTTTCATGTCGCATGAATACTCAATGGCTTTTGACAGCGCACTGGGGTCCTTGGCCATTAACTCCTTAAGGTGATCCTCAATCCAGGATAAAAATGCTTCATCTCCCAATAATCCATACTTGATCACTTCGGCAAGACCGGCGGACATCTCTCTGGCAGGTAAAGTTTCTAATACACCTGTATCAATTAATACCGCGATTGGCTGATAAAACGCCCCGATCATATTCTTTCCTAGACGATGATTTACGCCAGTTTTTCCACCGACAGACGAATCAACCTGCGACAATAAGGTGGTCGGAATCTGCAAAAAATCAGTACCACGCTGATAGGTCGCAGCAGCGAATCCAACAATATCACCCACTACGCCACCGCCCAGAGCGACCATAGTCACATTTCGAGAGAATCGCTGTATTAATGCTTCCGAAAAGATCAGGTCCAGCGTTCCAATATTCTTATGATTCTCACCATCGGGAAGAATCACGGTCGCGACCTCAAAAGCAGTTAAATTGGATAACACGCGTTCTAGGTATATGGAAGCAACGGTTTCATTAGAAACTAAGAGGACTTGGTGTCCCTTAATTACTGAACCGAGCAGATCAGAATCAATCAAATCATGCCCTATGTGAATCGGGTATGTCCGTTCTCCCAAATTCACGTTAAGCGTTTTCATGATTTTCTCCCTTTAATCGCTCTATGATTTGTCTTACCACGATTACCGGGTTAGTTTTACTGGTCTGCACCTGTATCGCCGCATGGGCTTGATACAGCGGCTCGCGCTCTGCGGCCATTGCTTGCAACTTCCCTCGAGGGTCTGTGACCTGAATTAGGGGCCTGTTCTTATCATTCTTAAGTCGATCTAGCTGTGTTTTTAGATCAACCTGTAACCAGATCACTTGGTGTCTATGCTTCATCAAAAGTTCCCGATTTTTCTCACGTAAAACGACACCTGCACCGGTAGACACAACAACATCACCTTGGCTCACTAGATCAGCAAAAACTCTCGTTTCGCGATCACGAAATCCGTCTTCACCCTCCACGTCGAAAATCCAAGGGATATTGGCTCCAGAACGCGTCTCAATCTCTTCGTCCAGATCAAAAAAGGAAACGTTAAGCTTTGCAGCAAGTACTCGACCCACCGTCGTTTTACCTGCTCCAGTCGGACCAATCAGTATTAGGGGGAGAGAAATATCCAACATGTATCCTCAAAAAACGAATGCATACAGGTTGGAAGTTTAACAGCTCTTGTTTTACACCTCGATGACGCGCGAGTGCAAAAAATCGATTATTTCACACGCTTAATTTATTATACTGGTATAAGCCGAGTGTAGATTTTTATTTTGGTTTGGGGTGCTTAGACACGATTTCGTTAATTGCAAAAAATCTACGAACTGTCTGAGGATATCACATCGATATTAGACCCTAAATTTGGGTACACTCCAGAAATATTTTGGACTTGGAATTCTTGTGATGGGGCCTATGCGCTTTCTGATCGGTCTTGGATTAACCACAGCCATTCTCGCAACGGCCGTTGTAATTGGTGGCTATGTTTACTTGAAGCCGGGTCTACCGGATGTTGAATCGCTTCGTACCGTAAAATTACAAACACCGTTACAAATATTTACAGCCGACAAACAACTTATCGCGCAGTTTGGTGAAAAACATCGAGATCCAGTTAGTATTAACGAGGTTCCACTAGATCTTATTCGCGCATTCCTAGCAGCCGAAGATGACAATTTCAGAGATCATGTCGGTATTGACCCCTTTGGCCTCGCTCGCGCGGCTTGGCAGCTCGTCTCTAGCGGCCAAATTCAATCAGGCGGCTCAACGATCACGATGCAGGTAGCCAAAAACTATTTTTTGACCCACGAACGAACCTTCGCCCGCAAATTTCGTGAAATTCTGCTCGCTCTCGAAATTGAGAAAACACTTACCAAAGACGAAATACTCGAACTTTATTTTAACGTGATTTTTCTCGGTCACCGGGCATACGGCGTAAATGCTGCGGCACAAATTTATTATGGAAAAAACCTTGATGAATTAACTCTGGCACAGTCAGCAATGATCGCGGGCCTGCCGAAAGCCCCTTCAAAATATAATCCAATCGCAAACCCGGAACGAGCTAAAGAACGTCGTGACTGGATTTTAAAACGCATGCTCAGTCTTAAATTCATTGAAAAGTACGATTTTGAAATAGCAATCCAAGATCCCGTAACCGCGTCATTACATGGTGTTCACCTAGATCTAACCGCACCCTATGTTGCCGAAGAAGCCAGAAGGGTTGCACTTGAAATCTTTGACGACCGCGCTTATACGGATGGTCTGCGAGTATTTACAACAATTCGCGGTGATTACCAGAGATACGCCCAGAATGCTGTAATCCGTGGCCTGATGGACTACGACCGACGTCATGGATGGCGAGGTGCTGAGCGGACTCTCTCCGGAACTGCGCTGTTTGATTGGAAACGACAGTTAAAGAATGTTGAAGAGATTGGTCCGTTAAAGCCTGCCGTAGTCGTATCTGTCACCGAGAAAACAATCCGGGCCGTTACCTCCGATGAACGATCAGTTACGATCGAAAAGGACGGATATAGATGGGCACGTGAATACAAAAGCGTCAATTCTATTGGTCCGGAAATCACAGATGCTCGGGCTTTGGTAGCGCCTGGGGATCTTATTCGGGTCTTAAGAGATGAGAACAAATGGTGGCTCGCACAAAAACCAGAGGTGGAGTCAGGATTTGTGGCTCTAAATCCAAATACCGGCGCCATTCAAGCAATGATTGGCGGCTTCAACTATTTCGAATCAAAATTCAATCGTGCAACTCAGGGCGGTCGTTTGGTCGGCTCAGGAATCAAACCTCTCATCTACACCGCCGCGCTCGAATCGGGAATGACACCTGCAACACTCGTAAATGACGCGCCAGTTGTATTTGATCAGACGGAGGGGGCAACCGATTGGCGACCACAAAACTCTGGCGGCACGTTTCTTGGACCAACACGACTTCGCACTGCACTATACAGATCCCGTAACTTAGTGTCCGTTCGCCTTGTTCGAGAGCTAGGTGTAAGCCGAATTATCGATATCGCTGAGCGTTTTGGGGTCGACGCCGCAAAACTTCCAAGAAATCTTTCCATCTCCTTAGGGACAGCATCTCTCACTCCGCTGGATATGGCGGAAATATACGCCATCTTTGCCAACGGCGGGTTCCAAGTAAAAAATCATCTCATAGGTCGTATCGAATCCGCAGACGGCTCTGTACTCTATCAAACTACGCCTGTCAGCATCTGCAAAATTGAGTGTGATGGACGTCCCGTATCTGTTGATCTTGCCTTCGATAACCGAATTCGTCCCGTAAAGACGGATTTATCTGAGGCAAACTACACAAAAAGAATCGCGCCAAGAGTGATTGACGAACGAATCCACTTCCTGATCAACGACATGTTGAAGGATGTCGTACAAAGAGGCACGGCAAAAAAAGCAAAATCGCTAAAGCGATCTGACCTCGCAGGAAAAACGGGAACCACCAATGATCAGGTCGACGCGTGGTTCAATGGTTATCAAAAAGGAATCGTGGCATCTGTCTGGGTCGGTTTTGATCAACCGAGAACCTTGGGACGGTCAGAGTTCGGTGGTCGTGCCGCTCTCCCAATATGGATTGAGTTCATGAAACACGCTTTGAAGGATATTCAAGAGGACATGTCTCAACTACCAACTGGTGTCGTAGCTACCCGAATCGATCCAGAGACAGGGGCCAAAGCACGCGCATCCCAAAAGGATACGATGCGCGAATATTTCTTGCTAGAAAATCCCCCGAGGGAACCGTTGCCCGAAACAATAATACCGGCGAATGACGGCAAATCGCTTAAAACGCCGCAACAATTGTTTTAAAACACACGGACCTTATTGGCCACATCCTTTAATTTAAGGGTCCATGGAGCCTCGTTTTGCAACCACTGCGGAGACTTAGAAACCCATCCTCGGACCTCAAAACGGACTCCGATACGCACATTTGGATCTGCCTGAGGTAAAACAACACGAAGGCGACTGTCTAATATAAAGGACTTGGAATCGATGATCTTGGTCACACTACCCACCCCAAATCGAAAACCATTTTTGTCCATTGCTTGAATACGCTCTGGCAACTGACCAAGCGACCAAAAACCTTTCCTCGCCTTACGAGCAACCCACTCAAGAGAAGACAAGCAACTTGCCAATTTATTTTGGGGCGGGACTGATACCGCTAAGGCGAGACCCTCAGAAACCAGTAATTCGCCAACATACTTATTATCCAACCACAAATTTCCGAGCAATCGACCATACCGATCCATAGCTGCCGGCCATGGTGTGAGACGAACTTTTTTTCTTGATAACCACTCTGTAACTTTTCGCTTGGCCTCTCGCGCGGATCGACCTTTCCAACCCGAATCTTTAAGTTCGAAAGAATTGAAGCCAGTTAAACGCACGCGTGATCCATCGTCGAACAGGACAGTATCCCCGTCAATGACCCGATTGATTCCAAATTCAGGGGACAACCTTTTTGGGGTTGGACACAACTCAGCGAAAACCACACTCGAGAACGCAAGGGTCACTAGAAAAGTCCCCTTGACACTTATTTTAGTTCGAAATAGCGCGTCCACCAAACCGCTTATTAAAGCGGTCAATACGACCTCCGGTGTCGAGAACCTTCTGTTTCCCAGTGTAAAAGGGGTGACACTCTTGACATACATCTACGGTAAAGTCCTCTCCCTTTGTTGAGCGTGTTTCGTAAACCGCCCCGCATGAACAAGTGACCTTAACGTCTGAATAGGCTGGATGAATATCAACTCTCATCTGTTTTATCCTCTGTATACTCGATGTCGCCTCCCCAACCACCCGGCGCGTTAAGTACCGCACCAATAGTGGGCGGCGTATGTTATCAAAAACTAAGGCGATCAAGGAAGCCTATGCCAAGCTTTTTCATCAAAGTTTTTGTTCCCGGTCCTTTTTTCGAGCCGCTCATCTATGCGTCGGAGACCCCAATCAATGCGGGTGTGCGGGTCCGAGTAGCGCTTGGATCTCGTGAAATTATAGGAATAACCGAAGGCAAAACCGAAAAGCCTGAGACTCTAAAAATCATCAAACCCATTTTGTCTATAATTGATGAGCATTCAATTATCAGTGAAGAACAACAAGCTTTGGTTCAATTTGCGTCGGACTATTATAAAGCCCCGCTGGGGGATTTTTTACTATCCAGTCTCCCAGCTCCGATTCGAAGGGGAAGACCATTGCCCAGAGCAAAGACAGAATCGGGACTCGCACGACCTTGCGCTCATCAAATAACCAACGAGCAATCCAAGGCCATCCAATCCGTTGAGGAAGCTTATCAAAGCTTTCAATGCTTCCTTCTGCAAGGGGTCACAGGAAGTGGTAAAACGCAAATCTTTTCTGAATTGATTCGCAGGACGATAGCACGAAAACAGCAGGTCTTATTGCTTGTTCCTGAGATCGGACTCACCGGTCAAATGGTGGAACGAATTCGGGAGCAACTGGATGGTCAGCTTGCTGTTTCTCATTCTGGCCTCGCCGACGGAGCACGGGCCAGAGCCTTTGTGGCGGCCTTAGATGGTGCTGCTGACGTGTTAATTGGGACACGGTCTACGCTTTTCACCCCGATGCCTCGCCTAGGTTTGATTCTAATTGACGAAGAACACGATGGCGCGTATAAAAATCAAGAGGGATGCCGATATTCAGCTCGCGATCTAGCGGTTGTTAGGGCCCAACAACGCGGGATCCCTGTGGTGTTGTCTTCGGCAACACCGTCACTGGAGACTTGGCATAGAGCAGAGCTTGGAAAATACAAACGACTGCGGTTATCTTCTCGCCCAAGCCAAAGACCCGCACCATACATTCGTCTTATTGATGCGCGTCAAGACAAACCAAGAGATGGATTAACTGACGCATCACGTCGGGCGATTCGGCAGACAATCGATTGCGGGCGACAAGTTCTGGTTTTCTTAAATCGTCGGGGGTACTCGCCCATTTTAATGTGCACAGACTGTGGTTGGATGCCGGGATGTAAACATTGCGACGGTAGGCCCACCTTGCATAGACAACCAGATTGTCTGTGGTGCCATCACTGCGATCACCGTCTAAAAAAGCCTAACGTATGCCCGGAATGCGCTGGTACAAATTTACTGGCTATTGGGCAGGGAACCGAGCGCCTCGAAGAAGCGCTATCAGTATCATTTTCTGATATCCCCATTATTCGTTTTGATCGCGATACCACAACACGTAGACGAGCCTTTCAAAGGCTGCTGGAACCTGTTATCCGCGGCGACCCCTGTATTATGGTTGGGACTCAAATGCTCGCCAAAGGCCATGACTTCAAAAAACTATCAACAGTCGTTGTGGCTGATGCGGATCAGGGGCTATACAGTGCAGATTTTCGATCTGTTGAACACTTCGTTCAACTTCTCACGCAAGTGGCTGGCCGAGCTGGACGATACGAAGATCGTGGCCAAGTACTAATCCAGACCCACCAGCCTGATTCGGACTGGATTACACGTATCCTTAAGCAAGACTATGACCAGATTGCAACTGCAATGATTGCTGAGCGAGCGCTATTTGACTGGCCGCCAAGCTCACACTTGGCTTTGATTACCGCCCGAGCTACAGCACTTTCGCCCGTTTTTAATGCCCTTGATGATATCGCCCAACAGATCCAAGCGTTGAATAGCCCGGTCAAGATCTTAGGGCCAGCTCCGGCTCCGATGGAACGCCGTAATCGCCAATATCACGGACAATTGCTAATCCTTGGCAAGCGTGCAGTAGTTCAGTGGGTTTTGGAGGCAACCGGCCCATGGGCGTATAAGAGGTGTGGAAAAGCTTTGATTCAGCTAGATGTTGACCCCCGTGATCTTTGGTGATGCTACACTCGCGCCCTCAACCGGAGAGACATCATGAAGGACGCTGTCGCTGCGCTATTCGAACAAGCGCTCGATCAACTCATTGAAGAAGACATCATTCAGGCAACTGATCGGAGGGTTGTGCAGATCGAAAATACTCGCGATCCCGCACATGGGCATTTGGCAACAAATGTTGCCATGATGCACGCCAAAGCTGCTCAAATGGCCCCGCGCAAAATGGCCGAAGTTATAATCGATAAGTTACCTCCATCCAAGATAATCCGTAACATAGAAATCGCAGGTCCTGGATTTATCAATCTGTGCCTAGCGCAAGAGATCACTTTCGGACCGGTAATCAATTGTCTCGAGGATAATGAACAATTCGGACATCATAGTTACACCAACAAGCGGATCCAGGTTGAATATGTATCGGCCAATCCAACGGGGCCCTTGCATGTCGGCCACGGCCGAGGGGCCGCATATGGTGCCACGCTCGTGAACCTGCTCAGAGCTCGTGGACATGACGTGGAAGCAGAATATTATGTCAACGACGCAGGTCGACAGATGGACATCCTGGCAGTCAGTGTTTTTTTACGGTACCTGGAAAATACTGGCCAGCGCATTATTTTTCCATCAGCAGGCTACCGAGGTCATTACATCTCAGACCTCGGCGAGCGGCTATTACAGAATTCAAGTATTTCCTCCAATATCACGTTTGATGAGCTGCTAAAAAATGTAATAGCCGACTCAGAAGAAACAAAAGACGCACACATTGATGGACTCATTCAGAATAGTAAGCACTGTCTCGGTGAAGAATGGTGGCAGCCATTCAATCTTGCGCTCTCAGCGATTCTTTCTGATATCGAAGACGATCTGTCTGCATTTGGTGCAAACTTCGATCAGTGGTTCAGTGAAAAATCACTTGTGAGCTCTGGTGAGATCGACATGGTAATCGCAAAACTCGAGAACCATGGACATCTCTACGAAAAAGCTGGTGCTTTATGGTTTAAGTCCACTGACTTTGGCGATGACAAAGACCGTGTAGTTCGAAGAGAGAATGGAAAGACAACTTATTTTACGAGTGATATCGCCTATATTGCCAATAAATTATCTCGCGGGTTTGACCGAATTATTTATGTCTGGGGCGCTGACCACCACGGCTACATAGTGCGAATCAAAGCAGCTGCCCAAGCACTCGGGTTTGATGCAGGACGACTAACTATCCGCTTGGTTCAATTTGCCAATTTGTATAAAGATGGCGAACGCCTGCAAATGTCAACCCGTTCAGGTTCTTTTGTGACTTTGAGGGAGCTAAGAGATGATATCGGTCGCGATGCCTGCCGCTACTTTTATGTGATGCGTAAGGCAGATCAACACCTTGATTTCGATTTATCACTAGCTACCAGCCGATCGAAAGATAACCCGGTATATTATGTGCAGTACGCTCACGCCCGAATATGTCGAGTATTTGAAGGCATTAATGACACACCATTTGATCAAAATCGCGGCATAAATCATTTGGCCGGTTTAACAACCCAAGAAGAGCTAGATTTAGCGGCCACTATTGGTCGATTTCCTGAAGTTATTGAAAGGGCAGCAGATGGTTTGGAAGCCCACCTTGTCTGTTATTACCTGCAAGATTTAGCGGCTGATTTTCACAGATGGTACAACGGTAGCCGGCTGTTAGTAGAAACATTGGAGACCAGGGATGCAAGACTTGCACTTGCAAAGGCCGTACAGATTGTCATTCGGAATGGACTTTCTTTGCTTGGTGTCAGTGCTCCGAGATCGATGTAATGCGTGATTACTCTACGCAAGCATCACGACATCGACGAACTGAAAAAAAAAGTTCGACTGCTGCTGTTGGGGTTACGTTAAGCATTATTTTGCTTGGGGTCGTCGTTGTGATTTTGATTTGGTTGAGCCAGACTACGAAGGACATAGAAACGACAGATACGCCTCAACCAACGATTTCTGAACCAACAAATCGAACATCCTCAACCAACACCTCTTCGGCAACCGAAAGAGCCATTACAATTGAACAAGAGGTTCCAGAAGCGCCTGAAAACTTTTATACCTTTTATAAGTTGTTGATCTCTGGCGAAGTCCCCATTGATCTGACAGAAGGAGCGGCGAGTGATGAGGCTGTCACTGAGAAGTTAAAGAGTACAGTCATTCAAGTCGCCTCATTCAGAACCGCAGAGGCAGCAGAGGACGCTCGGGTTACATTATTGTTTTTAGATCTGAGAGCACGAGTGATCCCACCAAGTCAAACCAATGGCGGATGGTATCGACTAATACTTGGGCCATTCAAAACTATTCGCGATATGCGGGCAACAGTCGATACATTGACAAAAAACGGCTATAACGCGTTTGAGCGAAAGGAATAAACATGAGGCAATTTCACGGGACAACGATTATCTCAGTCCGACGAGGTGATCAGGTCTGCATCGGTGGTGACGGACAAGTTACCTTGGGTAATACCGTGATGAAAGGCAATGCTAGGAAAGTAAGACGTCTTTATAACAATCAGGTTCTTGCTGGTTTTGCTGGTGGCACTGCTGATGCCTTCACTCTATTTGAACGATTCGATGCGAAGCTTGAGAGGCATCAAGGCAATCTAACTAGAGCGGCGGTAGAACTGGCAAAAGACTGGCGACAAGACCGCATATTGCGAAAACTAGAGGCAATCCTAGCGGTTGCAGATACCGAAACATCTCTGATCATCACCGGCAACGGAGATGTCATGGAGCCAGAAAATGGAATTATTGCCGTCGGATCGGGAGGGCCATTTGCGCAAGCCGCAGCGCTCACGCTTGTCCGAAATACTAAACTTCCGGCACGCGCGATTGTTGAAGAGGCACTGAAAGTCACTGGCGAGATCTGCATCTATACAAACAGTAATTTTACTATCGATGAACTGAATACAACCCATGACTGACCTCTCACCACAAGAAATCGTATCGCAGCTTGATCGGCACATTATTGGTCAAGCTGATGCAAAACGTGCTGTAGCAATTGCCTTACGCAACCGTTGGCGTCGAATGAAGCTCTCATCAGAATTAGCCAAAGAAGTCACACCAAAAAATATCTTGATGATTGGCCCTACTGGCGTAGGTAAAACCGAAATAGCGAGACGTCTAGCCCGGCTTGCTGAGGCTCCGTTTATTAAGATCGAAGCAACAAAATTCACCGAAGTCGGCTACGTGGGCCGCGACGTTGAATCAATTATTCGTGATCTCACAGGCGTTGCGATTAAAGATGAACGCGAACGTCTTTTACTTGATGTCCGTGACCAGGCGGAAGATCGTGCCGAGGAGCGAATCCTCGACATTTTACTTCCGCCTCCGAGAGGCGATCAGCCAATTCAATCTGATAATAGCGGCGCTCGTCAGGTCTTTCGAAAAAAATTACGAGAAGGGGAGTTGGATGATAAAGAAATTGAAATTGATGTTAAAACATCAGGTGTAGGCGTTGATATCCTAACACCGCCGGGTATGGAAGACATGGCAAGCCAACTGCAAGACATGTTTTCCAAAGTCGGTCAAAACAATACTAAGCGACGGAAACTGCCAATCAAGGATGCATACAAGACTATTATTGATGAAGAGGCGGCCCGCTTAATCTCAGACGACGACATAAAGTCAATGGCTATAGCCAACGTTGAAAGCCGCGGTATTGTCTTTTTAGATGAGATCGACAAGGTATGTCGCCGTGAAAACGCCCAAGGCGCAGATGTTAGTCGCGAAGGTGTCCAACGTGACCTACTTCCCTTGATCGAGGGTACAACAGTGCAAACTAAATTTGGATCTGTCAAAACCGATCATATTTTGTTTATCGCCTCTGGGGCATTTCATTTGTCAAAGCCATCAGATCTTGTTCCGGAATTGCAGGGTCGGCTGCCTATCCGTGTTGAACTCGATGCACTGAAACCTGATGACTTTGCCCGTATTCTCACTGAACCAGATCATTCTCTTGTGACGCAGTATCAGGCACTACTGCAAACGGACGGTATTACTATTGAATTCGCAGACAGCAGTATTGAAGCGATCGCAGAAATTGCCGCTCGCGTGAACGAGACTACCGAAAATATAGGGGCTAGACGTCTGCATACTCTGGTTGAGCGGGTTCTTGAGGATTTGTTATTCCAAACCGGCCAAATAGCCACTGAACCAGTCACAATTGACCGAAAATATGTCGAGTCGCGCCTTACGGAACTTAGTCAAGATGAAGATTTGTCACAGTACATCCTATGAGGTGATATGAAAAAAACCACACATTTCGGATTCAAAGAAGTCCCCATCGAGGAAAAGACAAATCGCGTTCGGAAAGTCTTCAATAGCGTCGCGACGCGTTACGATCTGATGAACGACTTAATGTCTTCTGGCCTACATCGCTTGTGGAAGCGCGTGGCCATCGAGACAATCGCGATTCGACCTGGGATGCAGATTCTTGATTTGGCATCCGGCACTGGTGATCTAGCGCGTGGAATGTCGCGCCGAGCTGGCTCTAAAGGTCATGTCGTCATGACCGATATCAATGAACGGATGCTACACGTCGGTCGGAACAAATGTATCGATAATGGAGAGCTGAAGGGTCTCAGTTGGTGCCAATGTGATGCAGAAACACTGCCATATCCGGATGAAGCATTTGATAGAGTGGTAATCGGATTCGGTCTTCGAAATGTCACTGCCAAAGGCGCAGCCCTCCGCGAAATGTATCGGGTTCTGAAGCCAACCGGCAAAGCATTGGTTCTCGAATTTTCAAAACCAGTTTCTGCACGACTCTCTCAAATTTACGATGTTTACAGTTTTTCAGTACTGCCAGCTATGGGCTATTTTGTCGCGCAGGACAAAGAATCATATCAATACTTGGCCGAATCAATTCGAAAACACCCTGATCAAGATACGCTCGCGGAAATGATGAGAGAAGCCGATTTTAAGTCTGTTACTTACACAAATTTAACTGGAGGCATTGTCGCGATTCATACCGGGGTAAAAGTATGATTCCACGCCTCATGATTGCGGGCCTTCTTGCCGCTTCTGAACAAGTGATTTCTGCAGGTATGCGTGCAGCAGATATTCGTCCCGAACGACTAGCCCCCATGGTTGGCAAGGTTTTGAAAGTAAGAATTACTGATCTCGATCTTGATATTTGGATCAGTTGTGGAGAAGAACGCTGGTGGTTAGCCACGGAACCACAGCAAAGTGCAGATGTGGAGCTATCTGGAACTCTTGGAAGCCTTATCGAAACAGCCAAGGCACTTACGCAACCTAAGGCACCGCTAATTTTTGAAGGTCTCGATATCCGCGGTAGCGTAGGCGTCCTTCAAACCATGCAGAAAACTTTTCAGGATATGGATCTAGATTGGGAGGATGCGGTTACAAGAGCGTTAGGGCCCGTTCCAGCTAATCTACTGATAAAAACATTACGGACAGCCCGGGCGCAATGGTTAACGAGCCGAACGTCGCTCAAAAGGCAAACCCATGAATTTTTGACGTCTGAACAGAGTACTCTGATCACCTCAGACTTATTCTCGGATACGGAAAAAAGGGCAACCTCGCTGAAACGACAAATTGACCGGCTAGATGCACGCTTAAAACGCATTGAGGGTCGGCATGGGTAGCTCGTTCCGCCTACTAAAAATTCTTCGAGTTTTGTTCTCAGAAAGAATTGACGAATTATTGCCTCAGCCTAAGCGTCGTTTTTTAAAAGCGTTGGCTTGGTGCGCCCCGTCTGTACGTGACAAGCGTAGCCGTGGAGAGCGTTTAAAAGACGCGTTACAGACGCTAGGGCCGGTTTTCGTAAAATTTGGGCAGATGCTGTCTACACGTCGAGACCTGCTCCCACCAGATATTGCTGGCCCGCTAGCTGAACTCCAAGATCGAGTAAAACCATTCCCCGAAAAAGTGTCAAGGTCGATCATCGAAACTGATCTTGATTGCTCGATTGATGAAATCTTCAGTGAATTCGCGTCAGAGGTTATGGCATCCGCTTCTGTCGCTCAAGTTCATGCAGCGCAACTAAAGACGGGCGAGAAAGTTATTGTCAAGGTGATTCGTCCGGGTATTGAAAAAGTCATCGAAGAGGACCTCAAACTTATGATGACGATTGCGAAGTTTGTTGAAAAGAATTTCATTGACGGAAAGCGTCTTAAGCTAGTTCAAGTCGTATCAGACTACCGCATGACTATCCTAGACGAGCTCGATCTGATGCGCGAAGCCGCCAATACAGCTCTAATTAGACGAAACTTTATAGACTCACCGATTTGCTATGTGCCCAAAATTTACTGGGATTACACGCGCCGTAACGTCATGGTTGAAGAGCGAGTCTATGGTACACCGATTTCAAGGATTGACATATTCAAAGACAAGAAAGTAAACATGGAGAGGTTAGCAGAGCGTGGGGTTGAGATCTTCTTTACACAAGTCTTTGATCACAGTTTCTTTCATGCTGATATGCACCCTGGAAATGTATTCGTCGATATTTCAGATCCAGAGAATCCAATTTACAAAGCGGTTGATTTTGGAATCGTGGGAACACTGGATCCAACGTCAC
Organism: uncultured Gammaproteobacteria bacterium; assembly: GCA_913042205.1. Classification (GTDB taxonomy): domain Bacteria; phylum Pseudomonadota; class Gammaproteobacteria; order Pseudomonadales; family Litorivicinaceae; genus HIMB30. The sequence goes on along the minus strand of CAJWIY010000020.1, from coordinate 4,978 downwards.
AGGCATATCTTGCCCAGAATCTAATTGCCTTTTTTGACCGAGACTACCGTGCAGTTGCAGAACTTCATGTCGAGTCAGGATGGGTGCCGAAGGATACCAATATCGGTGAATTTGAGAGTGCTATCCGAACGGTTTGTGAGCCGATTTTCCAAAAGCCCTTGGGTGAAATCAGCTTTGGAATCTTATTGATTCGATTGTTTGAGGTTGCCAGACGATTTCAGATGGAAGTGCAACCACAACTTATTTTGTTACAGAAAACGCTTCTGAACGTCGAAGGTCTTGGTCGTGAGCTGTATCCAGAACTTGATCTCTGGAAAACCGGTAAGCCATACCTCGATCGCTGGGTAAAGAAGCGTCTGGGTGCACGCGGCATTGTAGATTATGCCAGAATGAATATATCTCGATGGGCTATTCAGTTCCCTGCACTTACAAACACTGTTTTGTCCGCGCCCGAGAGATTAGAGCGTCTAGAGGCAATCCAAACGCAACAGGCAGAGTCGTTATCGTATATCGCAAGAGAAGCAAAGAAACGGCGACTGTCAAGATATGTTAGCGCCATGCTGGGTGTATTCGGTCTCATTCTTTCGGGATCAGCATTGATTGCTGATCACGATTGGTTTGCAATGTATTGGCCTCTGACGATTGCTGTATTGTCATTAGTACTCTTGGTAAGGCGATAACAATGGAAATCAAAGAAAAAAATCGCAGAAGTCGACTTCTCGATAATGTGTGCTTCAACGCCGATGGATTTATATGTGTAGTCGCTCAAGATCACCTCACGAAAACTATCCTGATGGTTGCTTGGATGAATCGTGAAGCGCTGGATCAAACTTTAGAGACTGGAAATGTGGTCTACTATTCACGTTCTCGTAAGGCGCTCTGGCGGAAAGGGGAGACATCAGGACAAACACAGGAGTTAATCGACATGCGGATCGATTGTGATAGGGATGCGATCCTTTTGGATGTCCTGCAGAAAGGAGTAGCTTGTCACACTGGACGAAAGAGTTGTTTCTCTTGGGCCCCGGGTAGTGACGGTGCATGGGAGCCAGTAGAGCCAGTAGAAACTGACCCAGATGTGTTATACAGAGGTGATCAATGACAGTCATAGAAGTTCTCGAAGACATGTTAGCAGAGCGTCGCTTCGGTGATCCTGAAAAATCGTATGTCTCTAAATTGCACCATAAAGGCCTTGATCACATTTTAAAAAAGGTAGGTGAGGAATCAACTGAGGTCGTCATGGCTGCGAAAGATGCGGCGCGCTCGAAAAATAATGGAGATGTGATCCACGAGGTGGCCGATCTCTGGTTCCACACGCTAGTTTTGCTGTCACACCTAGAAGAACCCCCAAGTGCTGTGTTAGCAGAGCTCGAGAAGCGTCTAGGCGTCGGCGGGCTTTTAGAAAAAGCAAATCGAGCGGATAATCATGACTGATTGTCTTTTCTGTAAAATCCGGGACGGTGAAGTATCGGCAGACATCATGTTCGAAGACGACGAATGTCTTGCGTTTCGCGATATTAATCCGAAGGCCCCTGTTCATTTTTTGGTGGTGCCACGTCGCCACATTGCTAATTTATGGGACACAACAGACGCTGACGAAGGCCTTTTAGGACGAATTCAGCTTAAGATTCCAAAAATTGCGAAGGAGCAAGGACTGGATTCGGGGTTCAGAACAGTGTTGAATACGGGTCCCGGAGGGCATCAAGAAGTGTATCACATGCATTACCATGTTCTTGGGGGTGGCCCGTTTACCGGCTTTAATTAACAATATACATATAGAAAAATAGGAGCCTGTTATGGGTATTGGTGGTATCAGCATTTGGCAATTATTGATTATCTTGGCCATCGTGATCATGATTTTTGGTACCAAGAAACTTAAGTCGCTTGGGACTGATTTGGGTAGTGCGGTTAAAGGATTCCGGGCATCAGTAACAGATAAATCTGAAGACAAAGACGGCGAAGACAAGGCTCACGCTGCAGCAGAAGACACTGTCCAGCAGAGCGAATCTAACGAAACCCAAACGAAAAAGCAGACTAAAGCGAAAGAGAAGGTCTAAGTGCTGGATATCGGTGCGACCGAGCTCCTACTCGTCGCAATTATAGGCCTCGTTGTCGTTGGTCCTGAGCGGCTCCCCAGACTAGCCCGGACCCTCGGCCTATGGGTCAAGCGGCTGCGGGGCCAGGTATCGTCTATCCAAAGAGACATCAATCGCGAGCTAGAGCTCGAGGATCTCAAGCGTCAACTTGAAGCACGTGGTGGAGGTCTGAAGATGGAGGATATCACCGGCGAAGATCCACTCGGTCTTGAACAAACACCCACTAAAACAGCTACGGAAAAGAATGAGCGATCCAAGTCTGAATGATCAGCCTCTGATCGCCCATTTGATAGAACTCCGCGATCGACTAATAAGAATACTAGTGGTGATTCTGCTGTTTTTTATTGCCTTCATTGCATTCGCGAACGATTTATACGCATATCTAGCTGAGCCACTGCAGTCGTTATTACCTGAAGGTGCCTCGATGATCGCGACCCAGGTAGCTTCGCCCTTCCTAGCCCCCTTCAAGCTCGCTCTCTACCTGAGCGTCTATTGTGGTGCCCCGATGATCCTCTACCAGCTCTGGGGATTTATTGCACCGGGTCTCTATGACAACGAAAAAAAAGTCGCTGCGCCCCTTCTAATTTCGAGCATCTTTCTTTTCTACGCCGGTATGGCTTTCGCGTACTATGCTGTGTTCCCACTCGTTTTTGGTTTTTTTACAACAATAGGGCCAACCGGCGTGACCGTCATGACGGATATTGATGCGTATCTGTCATTTGTTCTAAAACTTTTTTTGGCTTTTGGGCTTGCGTTTGAGATCCCTGTCGCAACCATGCTACTGGTAAAAGCTGGTATTGCCTCGCCCGAATCGTTAAAACAAAAGCGACCGTATGTTTTCATTGGGTGTTTTGTTATAGGCATGCTAGTAACCCCTCCGGATGTCATTAGTCAAACACTTCTGGCTGTTCCAATGTGGTTGCTTTTCGAAGCGGGACTAATCGGTGCTCGCTTCGTTGGAGCTCCCCGAGCTTCAGACTCAAGTGTTGATATCGAAGAAACAAGTGAGCCATCACGAGAAGAGAGCAACGATTCGCCGGCCCCCGAAGAGCTCAACAAACCCTATCCCCCAGAGGATTCCAACCCTACCGACGGGTCCCAAAAGCCTGACCCGAACTAGTTAATGACCGTAGAGGCCAGCGAGTCGTCGGGTCGCCCCACACAAGCCCTCTGCCATTTTCGGGCTAAATGCGCAGTGACCTGCGTCTTCCAGTATCTCAAGTTTGATTTGGGGAAAGAGTGCTTTCAAATGCTTAGCATTACCTAGCGGACAGACATAATCATTTGCCCCATGCAACAAATACATTGGGATCGCGTCAAGCTCAGCATTTGGCCGATCAAATATTTTGGGATCAAAGAAACAATATTGGCTCAAATAATGATGTTCGATCTGCGCATTGCTAAGTTCGTGGCTCGGTCGAGTTTTCCCAGCCTGTGTCGCCTGAGAATCTGCCACCGATAACCGGTATTCCCATAAATTCCATGCGCGGGCCGCTTGCAAACGCGTGAACTCGTCTTCGGCGTGTAAGAGTTCGGCATAGGCTGTTAATACATCGTTTATCGATCCAAGACTGTGGTTAATAGGGGCAGTGAAATCAGCCCATGCGGCTGGAAACATACTCGATGCGCCATCACCATAGAGCCAATGAAGGTTATTTTCGGTATTCAGAAAGATTCCGCGTAAGACGATTCCGAGGCAGTGGCCGGGCTCCCGATAAGCGTATAGTAATGCAAGCGTAGCACCCCAAGAACCGCCGAATAACGCGTATCGAGAGAATCCGTAATGCACACGGAGCTGGTCGATATCATTAAGTAGTTTTTCTGTTGTGTTGTCTCTGAGCGAACCGCAGGGGGTTGATTGACCGCAACCACGCTGGTCAAAACATAGAATGTGGTATATCTCAGGGTCAAAGAAGCGATGCATGAGCGGTGAGGTGCCGGCGCCCGGACCGCCATGTAAACAGATAACCGGCAAACCCTTTGGATTTCCGTACAAGGCTACCCATAGGCAATGCTGACCATCACTGGTGGTCAACATCTCTTCTAAATATGGATTAGATTCCGGATATAACCTGTGCATACGCCCCCTAATGGGGCGGCATGCACTCCTAGCTTGCCGCCTTGGCCCGACCTGCACGCTTGCGGTCAGACTCTTTGAGTAATTTTTTGCGAAGCCGAATATTATTTGGTGTGACTTCCACAAGTTCATCATCATCAATGAATTCGAGAGCAGACTCAAGTGTTAGCTTGATTGGCGGCGTTAGAATTAAATTTTCGTCAGTTCCTGCGGCCCGGATATTGGTCAGTTGCTTACCCTTCACCGGGTTTACGGGGAGATCATTCGACCGTGCATGGAGACCAAGCAACATACCTTCGTAAACCTCGACACCAGGCCCGAGCATCAGGCGGCCACGATCCTGCAGACTAAACAATGAATAGGCTGTAGTTTCACCGTTTGTCATTGACACCAACACGCCATTTACTCGATTTCCGAGTTCACCTTGTTTAAGCGGTCCGTAGTGGTCAAATACATGACTCATGACGCCGGTGCCTGAGGTCATAGTCAGGAACTGTGATCTAAAGCCAATCAGCCCGCGAGCAGCGATTATATACTCTAACCGCGACCGACCCCGGCCATCGGGCTCCATATTTTTCATATCAGCTTTGCGAAGTCCCATAGCTTCCATGACAGCGCCTTGATGCTGATCCTCGATGTCGATGACCAGATACTCGTACGGCTCTTTCTTAACACCCTCGACCTCCCTTATGATCACCTCAGGCCTCGACACACCCAGTTCAAAACCCTCGCGCCGCATTGACTCAATCAGAACAGATAGGTGAAGTTCTCCACGTCCGGACACAATAAATTTATCAGGAGATTCGCC
>CAJWIY010000019.1 GCA_913042205.1 uncultured Gammaproteobacteria bacterium | reverse complement strand
TAGCGGTAGTTTTTACCTTTGGTCCGGGAACTTTGAGCCCACTCTCAGTGAATTCATTAGCCGCGAACTCAAATACGCGCCAGCAGCATTCTCGAGCTCGGCATATTGGGCTATCGCATTCATTGCCGGGAGTGCTATTTACGCAGGCTTCAGGCGCTCCAGAGAGTCAAAGATCCTTACTCAACGTTGACAGCCTTGCGGGCCTAGAGGCTCGTCTGGGCTGTAAGCCCCATGCTTGAGCTAGGAAACCGCTCGCTTCGCTGCCTCGAGGGTATTTGCAAGTAGACAGGCGATTGTCATCGGACCAGGCCCGCCAGGTACTGGCGTAATTGCACCGGCGACTGTCGATACGTCCTCAAAATCGACATCGCCCACAAGACAACCTCCGCCATCTGCTGTTTCAACGCGATTGATACCGACATCCAAGACGATTGCGCCTGGTTTGACCCAGTCAGCTTTAATCATCCGAGGCCGACCCACAGCTGCAACCAAGATATCTGCCTGACGACAAAGTGCGGGAAGATCCTTTGTCTTCGAATGAGCAATAGTCACTGTCGCCGATTCGTTCAACAAAAGCGCAGCCATTGGACGACCGACAATATTCGAGCGACCTATAACGACTGCGTTCTTGCCTGCTATATTGGGTTCTACTGACTTGAGAAGCTTGAGACAGCCTAGGGGAGTACAAGGAACAAAAGACTTACCGCTTGTCCACAAATTACCAACATTACTGGAATGAAACCCGTCTACATCCTTTACGGGGTCGATTGTCTGAATCACGTCTCTCGAGTCGAGGTGAGCCGGAAGGGGCAACTGAACCAAAATTCCGTGTACCGCGGGATCTGTATTTAATGACTCGATAAGCGATAGTAGCGACTCCCGGGAAGTCCCCACGTCCATCACATGGTGGAAGGAGTTCATTCCACAGGCTTCTGTCTGTTTTACCTTATTACGAACGTATACCTGACTCGCCGGATCTTCTCCAACCAAAACTACTGCCAAGCCTGGAGTAACAGCATGCGATGCTTTAAGGTTTTTAACACCCTCTGAAACTTCTTTCCGAACTTGTTCTGCTAACTCTTTACCATCGATCCGGGTTGCCATCACTTTAGTACCACCGTTTTATGTCCGTTCAGGAAAACTCGATGCTCGCTATGTGCTTTCACTGCCCGAGATAGCGCATAGTTTTCCATATTCCGACCCGTCGCCAATAATTGATCTGGTCCGTAGGTGTGATCGACCCGTGCCACCTCTTGATCAATGATCGGACCCTCATCCAAATCAATCGTGACGTAGTGGGCTGTGGCACCGATCGCCTTGACGCCACGCTCGTACGCTTGATGATATGGCCGGGCTCCTTTGAAGCTCGGTAGAAATGAGTGATGGATGTTGATACAACGCCCGGCAAGGTTTTGACATAATTCATTAGACAGCACTTGCATGTAGCGTGCGAGTACAACCAGATCGACACCCTGCCCCTCAATCAGATCACAAATCCGTTCTTCCTGCGCAGCCTTGGTAGCGAGTTTCGATCGCCTAGCGGGAAGCACCTCAAAAGGCACCTGATGGAAGCGCGCCAATGGCTCTAGATCCGGATGATTGGAGGCCACAGTTGTTACATCAATATTCAGCTCACCTGTCTGCTTTCGATACAGTAGATCATTCAGGCAATGGTCAAATTTTGAGACTAGGATCAATGTCCGATGTGGAACTAATGGATCGATAAATTTCCAATCCATCTCGAAACGTTCACCAATCGTCGAGAACCGGTATGAGAATTCTTCTGGGGTCAAACCAGATTCTGGCTTACAGAATTCGGCACGACAAAAAAATTGACCGGTTTGGATGTCATCAAACTGCGAGAGCTCTGTGATGAAACAGTCCTGATCGGCCAAGAAACCAGTGATTGCGGCAACCAAACCGGTCCGTCCTGGACAAGTGATCCGGAGCAAATAGCGGTCTGTTATGTTCATTTGCATCCTTAGGCTTTTGGGAGGGTTACCCCAGTTTGTCCTTGGTACTTGCCGCCACGATCTCGGTATGTCGTCAGGCAACGCTCGTCAGATTGAAAGAAGAGCATCTGCGCTACGCCCTCGTTTGCGTAGATCTTCGCTGGCAGATTTGTCGTGTTCGAGAATTCGAGCGTGACATGCCCCTCCCACTCGGGCTCCAGCGGGGTGACGTTTACGATGATTCCGCAACGCGCATAAGTCGACTTACCCAGACAAATAGTCAACACGTCCTCCGGGATTTTGAAGTACTCGACGGTACGTGCGAGTGCGAAGGAGTTCGGGGGGATAATACAGACTTCCGATTTAATATCTACAAAGCTCGTGTCATCAAAGTTTTTTGGATCAACGACAGCAGAATGGATATTGGTAAATACCTTGAACTCGTCAGCACAGCGAACGTCGTAGCCGTAACTCGACGTGCCGTACGAGATCAGTTTATCGCCATCACGCTCACGTATTTGTCCTGCTTCGAATGGTGAAATCATTGCCTGAGTTTCTGCCATTCGCTGAATCCAGCGGTCAGATTTAATAGTCATGGGTTACTCACCGGTCCCTTTGGTTTTGGTAATTAAATTGCTGGAGCCGTCCCGCTCGGCAAACATAGATAGCCTCGCTCCTGTCCTCCGCGCAATACCCCTATACATCTGCGCCACAGAACCATCCGGGTCACTTATTACAGAGGGTTTACCACTATCAGCCTTCTGCCTGATATCCAGATCCAAGGGTAAAGCGCCCAGCAGTTCGGTATCATATTCTGCCGCAATTTTATCTCCACCGCCCTCTCCAAATAAATGCTCTGTGTGTCCACATTTTGAACAACAGTGAAGTGACATATTCTCTATCACACCTAGCACAGGCACCTCAACGCGCCTGAACATCTCAATACCACGTCGCGCATCAAGTAACGCTATATCTTGGGGAGTAGTCACAATGACCGCTCCGTTGACCGGAACTTGCTGACTGAGCGTCAGTTGGATATCCCCTGTTCCGGGTGGCAAGTCGATCACAAGATAATCTAGATTTCCCCAATTTGTCTGGCGGAGCATCTGCGTAAATGCACTGCTGACCATGGGTCCTCGCCAAATTGTTGGCGAGCGCTCTGTCAGTAAAAATGCCATCGACATCACGGAGATACCGTGCGCGATCACTGGATTGAATGATTTACCATCCGGTGTCTCAGGACGTTGACCCTGAACCCCAAGCATCAAGGCCTGGGAGGGCCCGTAAATATCCGCATCTAAAAGTCCAACACGTGCGCCCTCCGCCTGTAATGCCAGAGCGAGATTCACCGCTGTTGTAGACTTCCCCACCCCACCTTTACCCGAAGCCACACAAAATACCTGCCGAATACCCAATATAGATTCCGTCCCCTCACGCGCGGTGGTGATAGGAACCTCGTGACGAACCCGGATGAACGCTTCCCGGACATCGTTTATTCCCTCAAGCATGGGTTTCAATTGTCCGACGAGCGTACGTGTAACCCCAGCCAAGGGGTATGGAAATGTGAGCTCGATCAGCAGTTCGTCACCGTCTAGCTCGCATCTGGTTAGAGCCCCATTGCGCCCAAGATTAGTTTCACGATAGGGATCGTTATGTTCTGAAAGGACAGCAATTACACGGTCATGGATGGAGGTGGTCAAAATCGTCTCCGTTTTGAATAACAGTCAGCCAAAAATAGTGCCAGTACCGGTATACTTGGTCTCCCACTTGCACCGTAACAAGGAATGCAGCCTGTGCCGACAGACAGACGCACGATTTTAGTCACGAGCGCCCTGCCCTATGCCAATGGTTCAATTCATTTGGGCCATATGCTTGAGTATATCCAAACTGATATTTGGGTTCGCTATCAAAAGCAGTCCGGGCATCAATGCGTCTATGTGTGCGCCGATGACGCTCACGGTACAGCGATCATGCTCCGCGCACAAACGCTCGGTATTACACCGGAGGAACTTATCTCTGAGGTGAAGGCAGAGCACGAGGCAGATTTTAGTGGTTTCCACATTGATTTTGATCACTACTCGTCGACGCACACTGAAACCAACCGACATTACTCGGAACTGATCTATTCGCGCGTGCGTGATGCGGGCGGCATCGCTGTGCGCAACATCTCACAACTGTACGATCCCGAGAAAGGGCTGTTCCTTGCAGATCGCTACGTTAAGGGTACTTGTCCCAAATGTGGTGCCAATGATCAGTACGGCGATAACTGCGAGGCCTGCGGCGCGACCTACCAGGCCTCAGAACTTCAAGATCCGAAATCAACGCTATCCGGAGCGGTCCCTGTACTCAAGGACACGGAGCACCTCTTCTTTGAGCTAGATCAGCATACGGCGTTTTTGAAGGACTGGACTCGATCAGGCCGGCTACAATCAGAAGTCGCCAACAAGCTCGCTGAATGGATCGAAGGCGGGCTCAAGAGTTGGGACATTTCTCGCGATGCCCCATACTTCGGCTTCGAAGTCCCTGATCACCCCGGAATCTATTTTTATGTTTGGCTCGATGCACCAATCGGCTACATGGGTGCTTTTAAAGAGTGGTGTGACAAGAACAATTTTGACTTTGATTCTGTTTGGGGCCCCGAAAGTGATGCAGAGGTCTATCACTTCATCGGTAAGGATATTGTAAATTTTCATTGCCTTTTTTGGCCAGCAATGCTGAATCAAGCAAATTACCGCACCCCAACCGGTGTCAATGTGCATGGTTTCGTGACCGTTGACGGGCGTAAGATGTCAAAGTCTCGTGGCACCTTTATCAAGGCACGAACCTACCTCGATCATTTGGACCCTGAATACTTGCGCTATTACTTCGCAACCAAACTTTCTGCTAACGTCGAGGACATCGATCTTTCACTCGAAGATTTCGTGCAGAAGGTCAACTCAGATCTGGTCGGAAAACTCGTCAACATTGCGAGCAGAACCGCAGGATTCATTACCAAGAAATTCGACGGTCAGTTGGCTACTGATCTGGCAAATCCCGAACTGATTGAAGCCATCCGTGCCAAGTGCCCGGATATTCGTTCTGCCTTTGAAAGACGAGAGTTCTCGAAAGGTACACGCGAAATCATGGCGCTCGCTGATGACGTCAACGCCTGGATAGCGGATGTAGCTCCATGGCACCTCGCTAAGAGCGAAGAAACGTTGGCAGAAGTGCAACCGATCTGCACCACAGCCATAAATGCATTCCGGATCCTAGTGCTCTATCTGAAGCCCGTGACACCCGTGCTCGCGAGCAAGGTGCAAGAATTCCTTCAAGTTAGTTCGCTCGACTATGGGACACTGAATGACACACTTCTCGATCATACTATCGCCCCATTCACGCCACTGTTAAAACGGATTGAGATGAGCGATGTAGAGGCCATGATCCAGCCTGAAGTAACTGAAATTGATAATTCTTCGAAATCCGAGACCGCAACCAATATTGAACCGATCGCACCAGAGTGCACGATTGATGACTTCACCAAAGTGGATTTACGAGTCGTAACGATCGTTGCCGCAGAGACTGTTGAGGGTGCCGACAAGTTATTAAGACTCACGCTCGATCTTGGCGGTGAAACCCGTCAGGTTTTCAGTGGGATCAAAGAGGCTTATAACGCCCAAGATCTCGTCGGTCGCCAAACGGTAATGATCGCGAATCTGGCGCCTCGAAAAATGAAATTTGGAGTATCAGAGGGGATGATCCTCGCGGCAGGCCCGGGCGGATCAGACATCTATTTGTTGGAACCGGATCGAGGCGCGAAGGCTGGACAGCGCATTCGCTAGGGAGTTTCGATGGAACACAACAAAGAAGAAGCCGTTTTGTCTCGGTTCTGTACTCCTATCAACAGTTCTAGATTGTCTGGAGAGACCGATTGACAGATTTATTGCTGCTAATTGTTTCAGCAGCCCTGGTCAACAACTTCGTATTGGTCCAATTTCTCGGGCTTTGTCCGTTTATGGGCGTCTCGTCACGAATTGACAGTGCCCTCGGTATGTCAATCGCTACGACCTTTGTTCTCACATTATCGTCTGTCGCGGCCTATCTGCTGCAGAGTCTTTTGCTGATTCCATTGGACGTGATGTGGCTGAGGACGTTGGCCTTCATTGTCGCTATAGCTGTAGCCGTTCAATTTACCGAACTCGCCGTAAAGAAGGCGTCACCACTACTCCACAGCGTGCTTGGTATTTATCTTCCACTGATCACGACCAATTGCGCTGTCTTGGGAGTCGCTCTCTTGAACACCAACCGGGCCCACACGCTTGCGGAATCCGTATTTTATGGGATTGGTGCTGCGTCAGGGTTCTCGTTGGTCTTGATATTGTTTGCAGGGGTCCGAGAGCGCTTACAACTGGCCGATATTCCCGAACCATTCCGAGGTGCCTCAGTTGCGCTGATTACTGCTGGTTTTATGGCTCTCGCGTTCATGGGCTTTAGCGGGATGACCCGATCGTGACAGTGTCTATGATGTCAATCGGCTTAGGCGTCCTCGGGCTCTCAGCGATCGGTTTGATCGGAGGAGCCTTACTTCACCAGGCATCAAAAGCATGCAGGGTCAACGGAAATCCCTTGGTCGATTCTATCGACGCACTGCTACCGCAAACGCAATGCGGCCAGTGCGGGCACCCAGGGTGCCTTCCCTATGCCGAAGCCATAGCGGATGGAGAGGCGATAAATCGTTGTCCACCGGGCGGGCAAGCCACGGTTGATCGTATAGCGAATCTTCTGGGTACCGACTCTCTCGTGCTAGACGCTGATGAAAACATCGTCGACCAGGACCTGGTTGCCCTCATCATCGAAGAAGAATGTATCGGGTGCACGAAGTGTATTCAGGCATGTCCGGTGGACGCAATCGTCGGCGCCAACAAGCTCATGCACACCGTCATTATCGATGACTGTACAGGCTGTGATTTATGCGTTGACCCCTGTCCTGTGGATTGCATAGACATGGTTCCAAGACCAAAAGCACCAGATTTCTGGATGCCACAGCATCCCGATTTAATTTCATCAGACCGGTCCAGAGGGGTCGAGCTTCAACCAGAGTCACCCTGTATCCGTTGTGGCGCATGTGCCACCGTGTGCCCCGTCCGCCTGCAACCACAACTGATGCTATTTGCTCTGAAAGGAGGAGCGTTAGATCACGCAGTCCACGAGGGCCTTACAGACTGTGTTGATTGCGCCGCTTGCAATGCAGTGTGTCCGAGTCATATCCCTCTCGCTGAATGGTTTCGTCTTGGTCAGTTTCAGGCCAAACAAGTTTTGATCGAACGAAAACTTTCATCAGAGGCACGAGAACGATTCGAGAATCGTAACCTACGGTTAAAACGAATCGCCGCGGAACAGGACCTAAAACGTGCGGCACGCAAAACGAAAAGCGGCGAGGCCTTGGAAAAAGCCAGAAAGGCCCGGGAAGCGGCCTCATGATCAAGCGGCCTGCTTATCCACCTCGGGATACCGTAACCGTGATGCGTTCCGTATTGCTGGCATTGATTCCAGGTATCGTAACCATGACGATCTTTTTTGGGCCGGGGGTTCTATTTAATCTGGTGACCGCTGTCCTGACAGCGGTCGCTGCAGAGGCGCTCTGTGTGTCATTGCGTGGCCGCGCACTGAGACCACGCCTCAGGGATCTCTCGGCTGCACTCACGGGTGTCCTGATCGCTCTGTCACTGCCTCAGGCAGCACCATGGTGGTTAACCGTCGCCGCGAGTGGTTCATCAATCATTCTTGGCAAACACCTCTACGGGGGTCTTGGTCAAAATCCTGTTAACCCTGCCATGCTCGGATATGCGTTGATGCTGATTTCAGCGCCCGTGGCGATGACAACGCTCTGGATAAACCCGTTAACAACTCCAGGCTTCGGCGCTGCCTGGGTAGCGTACGTTGGTCAGGCGAACGATGCGCTTACAGGCGCCACCATGCTGGATCTCTACAGGACCGAATTCCTCTCGTTAACTGCAATAGAGGCATCAGATCATCCACTCTTTACTAATGCCCATCTCGGTTTTATTTATGGCTATGAGTGGGCTGCATTGGCCTACCTGATCGGTGGCCTGTGGCTCATCTATCAGCGTGTTATCACCTGGCATACCCCAGTCGGGCTCTTGGTCACGCTGATTGTGATTACCGGATTTTTCAGTGTCGATCCCGACACCGCGACACCTGTGTGGGTTCACCTAGTCGCAGGAGCGGGCATCTTCGCCGCGTTTTTCATTCTGACAGATCCCGTCTCGGGAGCGACCAGCCCCAGGGGACGGCTCTGTTTTGCGATCGGTGTTGGTCTTCTAACCTACTTCATTAGGACCTACGGACAATATCCGGATGCGATTGCTTTTTCGGTGCTGCTGATGAACTTCGCCGCGCCCACGATTGATCACTACACAAGACCACGCATTATAGGCCGTGAGTCCAGTGTAAAGGGCTCGGGGGGACGATGATGACCCTTCGCCTCGCACTCTTTGGCCTAATTGCCGGTGTCTTTGTCAGCGTTATTTACGTGATTACGGAGCCCATGATTATTGAATCCAAAGAAGAGGCGCGGACTAAGCGGCTATACTCGCTCGCCGAGCCCCTCCTCAACGATGGCAGAATCGGTAACCCGGTTAATGAAGTGTTAACTAGCAACGCACCGGTTTCACTCATCAACCCATTACCGGTTACCCCAATCAATGACGGCGAACTACAGATCGGTGCGGTGATCCCATTTCGAGCTCTCGATGGGTACAGTGGAACGATCAAGTTACTGCTCGCGCTTGACCGCGAGCGACGAATCGTCGGGGTCCGAGCGATCGATCACAAGGAGACACCGGGACTTGGTGATAAAATCGATACCCGAAAAACCGATTGGATTTTGCAATTCAATGGTCTGCGATATGTGGATCTCAGTCCTACGGAATGGGCTGTGGCTAAAGATGGTGGACAGTTCGATAGCTTTACTGGTGCAACCATAACACCACGGGCTGTTGTCAACGCCTTGGCGAAGACGCTGGCCTATGTTGAAACCCATCCTGAGATTGTGGGGGGTGAAAAATGAGGCTCGCCACAGTCTGGCTCGACGGTCTGTGGGACCGAAATCCGGGGCTGATTCAACTACTAGGACTGTGCCCGCTCCTAGCGGTATCCAATACCGTGGACAACGCGATCGGTCTTGGATTCGCCACACTTTTTGTGTTGGTTATATCCAATGCATCAATTAGCCTGATTAGACACCTCGTGGATGAGGCGATCCGTCTGCCGGCTTTTGTTCTCGTGATTGCGACACTGACCACTTCTGCAGAGCTATTGATTCAAGCATTTGATTACCCCCTGTATCAATCACTCGGTATCTTCCTGCCACTTATCGTGACCAATTGTTTGATACTCGGACGTGCTGAGGCACTCGCCCGACGGGAACCATTACTTGTCAGTACTATGGATGGTCTAGCCCAGGGTCTCGGTTTTTTCTTGGTGCTGGTCAGCCTCGGCGCCATCCGAGAGTGGGCCTCAGACACCATTATTCTGGCGGCCCTACCTCCTGGGGCGTTTATCGCCCTTGGTATGCTGATCGCTCTACATCAAGCTATTCAGAAAATACTCAAACGATTCAGGTCAAAACCTCAACCTAATACCCAATACCGTCGAGTTCGAACGACTGGAGATATCCCATGAACAGGGATATCCGTGCGGAAATTTTTGCACGTCTAAGAGATCAAAACCCTAATCCAACAACAGAGCTCGAGTGGGCAACACCATTTGAACTCTTAATCGCGGTTCTACTCTCTGCACAAGCGACCGATGTCTCGGTAAACCAGGCCACACGCAAGCTCTACGCGAAGGCGAATACACCAGAAGCCATCCTTCTCCTCGGTATCGAGGCCGTCAAAGACTGCATTAAAACCATCGGCCTCTATAACTCGAAAGCAGAGAACATGATGAAGACCTGTACTATTTTACTTGATAAGTATGGGGGCGAAATTCCGAGGACTCGCGACGCGTTGGAGGCATTACCAGGTGTTGGTCGTAAAACTGCCAACGTGGTTCTGAACACGGCATTTGGCGAGCCTACTATGGCTGTCGATACCCATATTTTCCGGCTCGCAAATAGGACACGAATCGCTCCGGGCAAAGATGTCAGAGAAGTCGAAGACCGCCTGGTACGCCTGATTCCACGGGAATTCTTAAAGGATGCACACCATTGGATGATTTTGCACGGCCGCTATGTGTGCAAAGCCCGTAAACCAGACTGTCCTAATTGTCTAATTTCCGACCTCTGTGAATATAAAGGTAAACCTAGTGTTTAATTATTTCCGCAGCGAACGGCCCCTCTTGGCAGCGGTCCTCAACCGAAGTGCGTTGAGTTTGATAAAACCCTCCGCATCCTTTTGGTTGTATGCACCAGCATCATCGTCGAAGGTCGCGATCGCTTCATCAAACAGAGACCGGTCTGAACGACGACCAGTTACCGAGACAGAGCCCTTATAAAGCTTCAATCGAACCTCACCATTCACCTCAGTCTGTGATTCATCGATAGCTGACTGCATCATTTTTCTCTCTGGCGACCACCAGTATCCGTTGTACACAAGATCAGCATACTTCGGGATCAAACTGTCCTTAAAGTGAGCGACCTCACGATCCAGTGTGATCGATTCGAGTGCGCGGTGCGCTTTCAACATGATGGTCCCGCCCGGTGTCTCATAACAACCACGTGACTTCATCCCCACATAGCGGTTCTCGACAATATCCAAACGGCCAACACCATGCCGACCCCCTAGCGTGTTAAGTTCGGCAAGCAAACTCGCGGGTGACATTGATTGGTCGTTGATGCTCACTGGGTCGCCTTTTTCGAAGCCCAAGACGACTTCCTCGCCTCTATCGGGGGCCATCTCTGGAGACACCGACCAGCGCCACATGTCCTCCTCGGGCTCTGTCCATGGATCCTCTAAGACCGCACCCTCGTAGCTGATATGAAGCAGATTGGCGTCCATCGAGTAAGGTGATTTTTTCCCGCGTTTTTGTTCAACCGGAATGCTGTGTTGTTCACAATATGAAAGCAGAGTATCACGCGAAGTGAGGTCCCATTCGCGCCAAGGCGAAATGACTTGAATCGCCGGATTCAGCGCATACGCACCCAGCTCAAACCGCACCTGATCGTTACCCTTGCCCGTCGCGCCATGGCTGATAGCGTCCGCTCCAGTTTCTTCGGCAATCTCCACCAAACGCTTAGCAATAAGGGGACGCGCGATAGACGTACCAAGCAAATATTCACCTTCATAAATCGTGTTTGCTCGAAACATCGGGAACACATATTCGGACACAAACTCTTCGCGCAAATCCTCGATGAAGATCTCTCTCACACCGAGTGCCTCAGCCTTCGCTCGCGCCGGCTCAACTTCCTCGCCCTGCCCCAAATCAGCTGTAAAGGTTACTACCTCGCACTGATAAGTTTCCTGAAGCCAACGCACTATCACACTGGTGTCCAGACCACCGGAGTATGCCAAAACAATCTTGTTAATATCCGACATCGAAGAATCCTGAACGACTTTATGGATTGGGCGCGCATGATACCAGAGCACATGAAACTTGCAGAGTCTTTGCCATGGAAACGGATGAATGAATCGTCATTTTCCTCTACCCTATCACACATAGACAAAGGATCATTTTGTGGAACTAACCCTCACCCGCCCCGATGACTGGCACCTGCATCTCCGTGACGACGCCGCTCTCTTAACCACTGTTCCCGATACCGCTAGAACATTTCATCGTGCGATCGTGATGCCAAACCTCAAGCCTCCTGTGACAACGGTGGAAGCTGCGATCGGCTACCGCGAGCGTATCCTCGACGCGCTTCCGTCGGGCATGTCATTCGACCCACTGATGACCCTCTATCTTGCTCCAGAACTCAGTCCAAGCACAATTCGAGAGGCCGTCGCATCCGCTCATATCCAGGGAGTAAAACTCTACCCTCGGGGTGCAACAACCAATTCTGATGCCGGGGTAGCGAATCTTAATGGTGTGATGACAACGCTCGAAACAATGGCCGAGGTCGGTCTACCACTTTTAATCCATGGTGAGGTCACAGACCGCTCGATCGACATCTTTGATCGCGAGGCTGTGTTTCTTGACAAGACTCTTGGCCCATTGATGGAGCGACTACCCACTCTCCGTGTAGTTCTCGAACATATTACGACCGAGGACTCCGTTGATTTTGTCAAAGCACACCCAGAGATGGGCGCCACCATTACGGTACATCACTTGATGTATGAACGTAACGACATGCTCGCGGGGGGTATCCGACCTCACTTGTATTGCTTACCGATACTGAAACGTAGCTCACACCGTGATGCTCTTATCGAGGCAGCGACCTCTGGAGAAGGTCAGTTCTTTCTTGGAACCGATTCGGCGCCTCATGCGATAAGCGACAAAGAATCTGACTGTGGATGCGCCGGCTGCTACACCGCACCCTTCGCCTTAGAGCTCTACGCCGAAGTCTTTGAGACCCATGGTAAGCTTGACCGACTTGAGGCATTCGCGAGCCTAAATGGTCCCGATTTTTACGGTCTTCCGAGAAATACCGACACCGTGACGCTGATCAAAAAAGAATCAATAATCCCACTCGCAAAAGCATTTGGCGAAAAGGAAGTCCGTATACTCCGCGGTGGAGAGCCCGTGACATGGAGCGTCATATGATTGAACCCGATGTTGTTTCAAATAATGACGACTCAAACGAAACACAGAAGCCAAAAAAGAAAACACGGCTTGGCGAACGTTTTAGGGGATTCTTGCCAGTCGTAGTTGATCTAGAAACCGGGGGGTTCAATGCCGAAACCGACGCATTGCTCGAGGTCGCTATGGTGATATTGGATATGGATCAAGACGGCACGATTTTCATCCATGACCAGGTCCACGCCCACATTGAGCCATTTGAGGGTGCTAACCTAGAGCCAGCAGCACTCGAGTTTACTGGCATCGACCCCCATCACCCCCTGCGCATGGCTGAGACTGAAAAAGAGGCGCTCAGTCGCATGTTTAAACCGATTCGCGACGCCATTAAGCATCATGGGTGTAATCGCGCCGTATTAGTTGGCCACAATGCTCACTTTGATCTTGGGTTTCTTAATCAGGCGATCGGACGGTCAGGGTTAAAGCGCGCACCCTTTCACCCATTCTCATGTTTTGATACCGCGACGCTTGGTGGGCTCGCATATGGTCAGACCGTGCTCGCAAGAGCTTGCGATGCGGCTGGTTTGACGTTTAATCATGAGGAAGCACACTCGGCTCGCTACGACGCGGCCTTAACCGCGCAGCTGTTTTGCGAAATCGTCAATCGATGGCGCGACCTGGGTGGGTGGAACCCGCACGAAGACTCAGCTGGCCAGTGACTCAATGTCTAATGATCGGGCCGCTATTACGGCCTGCGTTCGTGAATGCACCTTGAGTTTTCTCAGAATAGCCGTGACGTGGGCCTTGACAGTTGCCTCACTGACATCCAACTCGTAAGCGATTTGCTTATTCAAGAGCCCCTGCATCAACATCACCAGAACACGGAACTGCTGTGGCGTAAGCGACGCGATCCCTTCAGCAACTTTTGCTTCTTTATCATCCACAACAGGCGTATCCAGATTCACATCGTCAGGTATCCATGCCTCACCCTCGAGCGCCGCCTGAACCGCCTCGACTATGGTTTCTAGAGCAACGCTCTTCGGAATAAATCCAAGCGCACCATACTCAACCGAGCGACGAATAACTGCATGATCTTCGCTTCCAGACACTACGACCACCGGCATTTCTGGACTCTGGCCCTTCAAATAAACAAGGCTCGAAAAACCACTGGCCCCTGGCATCGTTAAATCCAAAAGCACCAAATCTGCGTCATTGTGCTCCGATGCTGCATCTTGTAATTCACCCATTGAAGATACTTCGACGATATCCACCTGTTTGGCTACCTTGGACACAGCTTGCTTTAGAGCCGCTCGAAATAAGGGGTGATCATCCGCGATCACAATCTTGCAATGATGCATAATGTAGATCCGTTACTCTTCCGGTCAACAAAGATACCAAAGTTTTAGAGATAAGCGATAACAACCGCGAATTTGTACGGTATTTAGTAAAAAATACCCGCAATAGTTCCAACCTCACGGGTATTCCGACGTGTGGTCATAAATCAGCGGTTCATCCTATTATCGATCAATTCGTCAACAACTGACGGATCGGCGAGAGTTGACGTGTCACCCAACGCACCGTAGTCGTTAGCGGCAATTTTCCGCAGAATACGTCGCATAATCTTACCCGACCGGGTCTTAGGCAGGCTTGGTGCCCACTGGATGAAGTCAGGCGATGCGATAGGCCCTATCTCGGAACGCACTTGATTCTTGAGTTCGGTACGGAGCTCCTCCGTCGGCTCGAAGCCTTGTTGCAGGGTCACATAAACATAGATACCCTCCCCCTTAATGTCATGCGGATAACCCACTGTCGCTGCTTCGGCGACTGCACTGTGAGCAACCATCGCTGACTCAATTTCAGCGGTACCCATCCGATGCCCCGAAACGTTCAATACATCGTCTACGCGGCCGGTAATCCAGTAGTATCCGTCCTCATCACGACGCGCACCGTCGCCCGTAAAATAGCGGTTGGCAAATGAAGAGAAATAGGTTTTTTCAAAGCGCTCATGATCCCCCCAGCAACTGCGGCCTGATGACGGCCAGGAGTCGAGTATTACTAGATTACCGTCTGCAGCACCCTCGAGGATGTTGCCATCATTATCAACCAGTGCTGGCTGCACGCCAAAGAATGGTAGTGTCGCGGAACCGGGTTTGGCCGCGGTTGCCCCCGGCAACGGCACTATCATGATGCCACCAGTCTCTGTCTGCCACCATGTGTCAACGATCGGACATCTTCCTTCCCCAAAAACACGGCGATACCATTCCCAAGCCTCCGGGTTAATCGGTTCACCGACAGAGCCCAAGAGACGGAGTGACGAAAGATCCGAGTCACCAAGCACACCCTCACCTTTGACCATTAACGACCGAATAGTTGTGGGCGCCGTATAGAACTGGTTGACCTTATGCTTCTCAATGACACGACCAACACGAGAAGTATCGGGATAGGTCGGCACACCCTCGAACATCAAGG
This sequence comes from uncultured Gammaproteobacteria bacterium, assembly GCA_913042205.1. Lineage (GTDB taxonomy): Bacteria > Pseudomonadota > Gammaproteobacteria > Pseudomonadales > Litorivicinaceae > HIMB30. Next base: position 20,051 of record CAJWIY010000019.1, on the reverse strand, counting down.
TGGTTGCACCATTGGCAAGCGGCCCGTAAACGATATACGAGTGGCCTGTGATCCAGCCCACGTCAGCCGTGCACCAGTAAATATCCCCATCCTTGTAGTCAAACACATACTGGTGAGTCAGCGAGGCATAAACGAGATAACCGCCAGTGGTATGTTTAAGACCCTTTGGCTTGCCTGTTGAGCCTGAGGTGTAGAGTATGAACAACGGGTCCTCCGCGTTCATTGGCTCTGGATCACAGTCATCCGATTGGTCGGCACATACATCGTGGTACCACATATCCTTCGGACCCATGGCGACATCACCACCCGTGCACTTCACAACGAAGACTTTTTCAACGCCTTTGCATGATTCAAGATCCATCGCCTTATCAACGCTGGCCTTCAATGCAACAGCACGACCACCTCGACGACCCTCGTCAGCAGTAATAATGATCCTGGAGCCCGATTCCTCAACACGCACAGCTAGAGCGTCCGGAGAGAATCCACCAAAAACAATGGAGTGAACGGCACCAATCCGAGTGCACGCAAGCATCGCCACGGCTGCTTCAGGAATCATTGGCATGTAGAGAGTGACGACATCACCCTTCTTCACACCCTGAGCGCGCAGACCATTTGCAAAACGACAGACACGCTCGTGTAACTCTCGATAGGTCACTTTCTCATCAGCGCTTGGATCGTCGCCTTCCCAGATGATCGCTGTTTGATCGCCACGACCCTGAAGATGACGATCAAGGCAGTTATATGAGACGTTCAAAATACCGTCTTCATACCAACGGATGTCAATATCGCCGGGAGCGAACGAAGTATTCTTAATTTTCGTCGGAAACTTTATCCAATCGAGACGCCTGGCCTGCTCTGCCCAGAATGTGTCTGGATCATCGATGGATTGACGATACATCGCTTCATAGGTTCTCTCGTCTGCCCAAGCACTCGCCGAAAGCGCAGGGTCAACCGGATACAACTTGGAATCGGTCATGAACACTCCTCGTAACACACTTGACGGTCAAATTTTCAACCCTTAACGAAAAACTCCCAATACGACAATCGTCTCGAGGCGACCAAATCAAAAGATAGTGATCAAAGAAACGTTTTCACTTGATCGATCATCGTGGGGATGTCGGTATCCATCGAAAAAAGGGCCATCAGCTTAGCGTCTTGGTTCATCAGGTAGATCCGTGACGAGTGATCGACCGTGTAGTTGCTCGGATCCTCCCCCGCCTTTTGCGCATACACCTGATAACGACGCATAACCTGCTCGATCCTTACGCGGTCTCCAGACAGGCCCTTAAAGGTAGGTTCAAATACCCGCGCGTACTCGGTGACGGCCGCAACCGTATCACGCTCAGGATCAACAGTGACAAATAGCCCAGAGACACGAGTCTTATCGCTGCCAAGCCCTTGATACACTTGTGCCATCCGTGCGAGTTCAGTCGGGCAAACATCAGGACAGTATGTATAACCAAAATAAATCATGATTAATTCTGTTCCTAAGGATGCTGTATCCAAAGGACCAGCTGATGTCTGAAGTGTAAAGTGCCCGCCAATCTGCGCACCGGGCATTCCACGCTCGCCGGTAACCACGTTGCGCAAGAATGGAAACGCAACCAAGCCAGCTAACAGACACGCGGCAATTAATGGTGCATAACGCTTCAATGGGCCTACCTCTTTACGCATCTGCAATTTTCAATAAATGGGCTGGAGGCATTTTTCGCGCCTGCCTCGCTGACCAACGACCGATCACTCCAACGATAGCACTTGTCATAAACGGTGCAAGTACCCAGACCTGCCACTTCGGTGACCACTCAAGGTTGAAGATTTTTGAGTAGACGAACCAGCTCAGAAAATCAGTCCCAAGCGCTGCCAAAATACCGCTGATGATCCCCAAAGTAAGAAACTCGGCCCACTGCGACTGCGACAATAAATTGTCGGAGCCACCAAGGCTCCTGAGGATTGCTGACTCCTTGCGGCGCTCAGGAAGTGACGTTTGGATGCTTGCCGCCAGTACCAAGATACCGCCAACCAGAACAAAGTAGAGAACCACGCTAACAGCCTGAGACACACGACCGAGGATGTCACGTATCTGATTCAAAATTGCGTCCACCGAAAGTAAGGTTACCTGTCGAAACTCACTGCTAATCTCGGCCGTTTGCACCGAAGGATTCGGAAGCCGCATGCTGGTCAATCGTGTCGACTGAAATGGTGCAAGGGTCCCTGGTGAAAAAATCATAAAAAAGTTTGGAAGCATGGATTCCCACTGCACTTTGCGGGTACCAATGACCTCAGCCGAAACACGATCTGGGCCAATGGTGTAAACAATGAAATCCCCTATTTCTAAATCCAGTTCATCGAATAGCTTTGACTCAACAGTGACAAGCCCGGGGCCATCCGTAGATTTGAAAAAACGCCCACGATCGATAAAATTGTCACGGCCGAGAACGCCTGATTCTGTCAAGCTCAGTTCACGTCTGACCGATCCTGGCGGCTCCATCCCTCCTAGATGCTTAACCAACGGCGTTCCATTCACCATCTCCAAACGCCCCCGGACAATCGGATACAAGGGCGCCACATCACCACCTTTCGAGGTCACTGCCTGAATAAAATCGAATTGATCCTGATCGGTAATATTTAAGGCAAAGGTATTGGGGGCATCGTTTGGTACCTGTGTTTCCCAAGTAGAAATCAGATCAAATCGGATTAACGCGACCATGGCAACAGCAAGTGCGGTGAGTGAAAACGCCATCAGTTGACCGCCTGAGGATGCAGGATCTCGAATCAACTGCTGTATGCCGAACCGCCATGCAGGACCCAGTCGCTCCAGCGGACTAAGGCCCAGGATGACGACACGACCGATCAGAGTAACTGCAGCCACCAGAATAATAACAGCTAACAACACCCAACCGGTTAGACGCAAGTCGTTACTGTAGAGGTATCCGAGTGCCCCAACAGCAAAAAGTGCGAACAGATACCGACCAAGTTGTCCCATAACAGCGACCGGGTAATCGCGCTTAAAAACCCGGATTGGTGGTACATTCGAGAGTAGCATTAATGCCGGTGCCGCAAACCCGAACAGAGTAACAAAGCCAGTCAATAGTCCTAATAAGGCGGGCCGACCACTGGGTTCAGGCAAGCTGATTGTCAGGAGCCCTGCGATGGTATCGACAAGAACGATCTGCAGAAAGTAACCGATAATTACTCCAAAACTACTTGCCACACCACCGAGGACCACAAGCTCGGTAGCGAAAATCTTGAACGTCTCACGACCGCTCAGCCCGAATGTTCGAAATAACGCACTATCGGTGACGTGATCCGAGGCCCACCGATTCGCGGTTGTAGCGATCGCGGCCCCAGACAACAGAACGGTTAGGAGTCCCGCCAGAGACAAATAGGTTGTTGCTCGTGTGAGTACATTACCTACCTCGGGGCGACCGTCCACCACCCCACGTAACCGCTGACTGATATCGAGTTTCGGTTCGACGTAGGCTTGAAAACCCTCAATATCGCCATCAGCGAATAGGGTGATATAACGCACCCGACTACCTGGCTGAATCAGTTGGGAAGACTCCAAATCGACTCTATTCATGAGCAGTCTTGGTGTTAGTGACACAAACGAACCGCCCCGATCTGGCTCAAAAACAAGGATCTTGGAAATTTCAAGCTCGATCTCACCGACAGAAACTCGATCTCCGACATCGATATCAAGTTTCGACACCAATTGGGGATCAGCCCAAGCGGTACCGGGGTCTGGGATTCTCGAGGTCGGATAGCCAAGCCCCGCTCGACTGTCAGCGATTTCGAGGTGCCCCTTCAGTGGATAGCCATCGGTAATAATCTTGATACCCGTTAGTTCAAAGGTCGAGCCACTGCCAATAACTGAGGGAAATTCAATGGTCTCCGTGGCAAGGACCCCCCTCGATTTGGCCTGCGCGAGCCACTCTGTCTCGATAGGACGGGGGCCCCTTAGCTTTAGGTCGCCACCAAGTAAAGCGGCCGCATCCGCCCGCATGGCGCGGTCTATGCGATCGGTAAGTACCTCAGTGGTGGTCATCGCAGCGACGGATACAACAATTGCCAGCGCCAACAGGGTCAGTTGGCCGCTCGTAAACTCACGCCACAAGAGCCGTAATGCAATCACGCAGCGACCTCATTCAGTTGTCCGTCTTCCAGATGGAGCACGCGTCGACACTGATCAGCTAGGCGCTCGTCGTGGGTTACCAGAATCAGAGTTGTACCGGTCTCTCGGTTAAGTTTAAACAATAGTTCAGTTATAGACTCACCAGTTTTACGATCGAGATTACCAGTTGGTTCGTCGGCAAATAAAAGAGCGGGCTCGTTGACGAATGCCCGAGCGACAGCGACACGTTGTTGCTCACCACCTGATAACATCCTCGGTCGATGATGGATGCGGGCCTCGAGGCCAACCCGGTCAAGCCAACCGGTCGAGCGTTTTTTCGATTCATTCACCGATAGGCCCATCAGTTCGAGTGGCAGCATAACGTTTTCCATAGCCGTTAGACCCTGCAGGAGTTGGAAACTTTGAAACACGAACCCAATGCGACCACGGCGAATACTCGCACGCTGATCTTCGGTCAGACCGCTGAACGTCTCTCCGTTAAACAAAATATCACCAGACCCCGGGACATCCAGACCCGCTAACAGAGACAGTAGCGTGCTCTTTCCAGAGCCCGATGGGCCGACAATCGCTACACTGTCTCCAGGGTTGATCTTCAGTTCGAGAGACTCTAAAACTGAAAGACGATGACCGGTTTGGTCCTCGAACCCGTGTGACACATTGCGAACATGAAGGACTGGTTGTGCAGACATTACGCGTCTTTTTCCTTTGGCTAACTTTTATCTCGCCCACCTTCGCCGCACCGACTTTACTGGTCGTCGGCGACAGTTTAAGTGCGGGTTATAGACTGGATCAAGGCAGTAGTTGGGTTGATATCTTGGCCTCAAATCCCAAGCGATTACTGGGGACAGATTTACAGGTTTTAAACGCCTCGATTTCAGGTGAGACTACTACCGGTGGTCTATCACGTCTTCCTGGTTTGTTGGATCGCCACCAACCTACTTCAGTTCTCATTGTGCTGGGAGCGAATGACGGACTGCGTGGTCTGCCCTTAGAAACAATGCAAGAAAACTTAAAAGCCATGTTCGCTTTAGTGGAAGCAACGGGGGCTCAAGTTCTATATGCCGGTGTTGAATTACCACGAAATTACGGTGGCCCATTCACGCGTGCATTTCGAGACGCTCAGGACTCGGTCGCCGAAGAGACCGGCACATCCTATTTGCCATTCTTTTTAGAGCCCGTGGCGCTTGATAGGAGTCTTTTTCAGGATGACGGACTACACCCAACGGCGGATGCACAACCAATCATTGCCGAATACGTTGGTCGATTCCTTCAGGAATCAATGTCAAGATAATTCAACCGCTTCAGATCATCAGCCAATCGGATCAGATACCTATCCGTCATAGCAGAAACGTAATCCGTCACTCTCAACAAGCGCTGATATTTTGAGTCCCCGGGTTGGGGTCTAAATTTACCAAGACGGGTCAATGCGTCGTGTGCTTTTGAGCCGATATTGGTCCCACCATCGGAGTTAAAGAAAGCCTCTGCGCCGTCAATTAAATGTGATAGCACGCCGCCTAGTAAGTGATCACACCGACCCTCATCAGACTGTTTGGTTAGATCGACATAAATCCGCTCGTGGGCCAGAGATTTCGCTCGCTGAATAACCTCGCCAGCGGACGCTCGCCGCCAATCAAGTAAGTCTTCCTCAAAGACACCTTTGAGGATATCGTCATAATGCGCCTGAAATCTTGCTTGTGCTTCATTGACTAGGGCATCGATCGCTGCAGAGCGCAGCAACTCAAGCTTTGCATCCGAGTCGTCGAGCAGTTGTTCGTATAGATTCCGTCTCGCCCCTCGGTCAACGAGCTCTTTCATGATCGAAGAGACCTCCTCGTAATCGAGATGTCCGAGCTCGACCGCATCTTCCAGATCAATCAGCGCATAACAAATGTCGTCAGCAGCCTCGACCGCATACACAAGCGGATGACGAGCCCAAACATCAGGTATCTTCTCCACTAGGCCCAATTGACATGCTAGCTCTCGCATGAATGGAAGTTCCGCTTGATTTACTCCGTGTTTGCACTTGGTCTGACCAAACACAGAAGCGGCAGCGAACGGGTATTTTAAGAAGGTACCAAGCGTAGCGGCTGTCAAACGCATCCCCCCGTCGAGCCAGTGCCGCTCGAGACAAGTAATCACCCGAAATCCCTGTGCGTTTCCCTCGAAACCTAAGAGATCTAAACGCTCAGCGGACGTTAATCCATCCAAACTCTCTGGTCTAGATTCAAAGAATTGACGCATAGCCCGCTCCCCCGCATGACCAAACGGTGGATTACCAATATCATGTGCCAAACAAGCAGCCTGAACCAACGCACCAATCCCTAGATCGGAATGCTGGCCAGACAATAATCCTTGCTCCCGCATCCAACGACCGAGCCGTACGCCCAAGGATCGACCGACCGATGCAACCTCCAAGGAGTGAGAGAGACGGGTGTGCACGTGGTCATTATCCGATAATGAATGGACCTGCGTTTTCAGTGCCAAACGCCGGAACGCACCCGAAAAAATTAGACGATCATGATCGCGTTGCCACTGACTGCGCTCATCTCCTGACCCCTGGGGCACCCAAACATGGTTACGCTCCATGCGGGCAGTTGAGAGCAATGTATTCCAATCCATCATCTGTCAATTAGTCCCTGATGTGGATACTCATCTTCGTCCGTTAGCTTCCGTCGGGGGTACAGATCGAAACGAACTGTCTTACCCATCACTTGCGATGAAGGTACGCGACCGGCCAAAAAGTCAGCCTTGATTGGCCGTTTTACGACAACGCGTGCCGCACCCGAATCCAGAGCAGCATTAATGAGTCGTTCGGGTTGTTCTGTTGTCCCTCCGAGAGTATGCAAAACCTGCATTGACAATGAGGGAGCTGATTTACGGTCTTTTGGAAACATTGGATCAATATAAACGACTCCATGCGAAACTTGCGACAGCAGATCAACACTGTCCGCACACCACAGTTGAACATGCTCACACCAGCCAGCATTGCTGTCTTCAGCACGACGCAGCGCGTCTCTCAACAAAGCGGCCACGACAGGCTGCCGCTCGACCGCACATACCGCGCACCCGATATTTGCGAGAACACTCAAATCACCACCTAGACCCGCGGTTGCGTCAAAAATCGCGGGACGTAATCCTTTCTGGCAACCCATCGCACGGGTAAGTGCTTCACCCGTTACAGCCTTGATCCGGCGTGCCTGAGTACCCCCAACAAAATCAACATGAACACTGGAACGAAAATCGAACGCCGCTGACTTCAGCGATAGGCCTTTGTCGTCCCACCAGAGAAAATGCCCGAAATCGGGAACGTCGACCTGCCATTCAACACTTAGCCAGTGAATCTGAGCCATGGCAGCATCTCGACTCACCACCTGACAAAGTGGATCTACACCAACCCAACCCGCCGCCAACTCAGATTCCCGTGACGAAGCGCCAGGCATTATCAAACAGCCCCATCCAAGGCGTTATCCGCGAGGTACCTGCTGGCACGAAGGATAGCTGTGAACGCAACACGACCCGTTCTGGGTGCGGCATCATAATGGTAACTCGCCCATCCTCGTTACAAAGACCAGCGAGCCCTGCCGCAGATCCGTTCGGGTTACCGGGATAGCTCGTTTCTGGGTGTCCACTACCGTCGGTATACAGGAGACTTGTAAGTCCAGCCCCAGCCAATGCCCGCACCTCTGAGGTATCATGTGAAAATCGGCCTTCTCCGTGCGCAACAGCAATCGGGAAACGTGTACCCGTTAAATCCTTCAGTAATACTGATCGACTCTGTGGTAGAGCCGCCAGTGTCAGACGCGCCTCAAATTGTTGAGACTTGTTCGATAGCAGAGGCTTAAAATGGTTCGCACCGGGTATCAATGGCGCCAACTGGGCCATCATCTGGCATCCATTACAGATACCTAGTGATACGGTATTTTCTCTATGGAAGAAATCGGAGAACATCCTTGACAATTCGTCGTTGAAAAGGATTGAGCGGGCCCATCCGGATCCGGCACCAAGGACGTCACCGTAGCTAAATCCGCCACAGGCAGCCAAGGCATCAAAAGACTCCAAGGTCTGTCGACCACTCATCAGGTCCGACATATGCACATCGATGGCCTCAAATCCGCAATGATCGAATGCATAGGCCATTTCAATCTGACCGTTGACCCCTTGTTCACGCAGAATTGCGACTCGAGGCTTGGGGCCCTCGCTTCGACGTCTATCAGGGATCTCTATCTTCTCGGGAATCACTGATGCTGCTAAGCCTTTTGTCTCGTTCTCGATTTTCAGCGACTCCTCTTTTACGCAACTCGGATTATCACGCAATCCTGCCATCGCGAAGCTGACCTCGCTCCAAGACCGCTCTAGCGCTATGCGGCTCTCCTCAAAAATAACCGAGTCATCGGAAATAATTGTTAAGGTTTGTGTGCGGTCGGCCTCACCCAACACATGCGCACGCAGAGCTACGTCCGCGCATTGGTCAAGCACTGCCCCAACGTCTGCGTTTGCGACCTCGAAAACACACCCCGCTTCTTCGTTAAACCAAAAAGCTATTGGATCTAGTCCGACAGGAGTTTGCGCCTTCAGACCCATACGAGATGCAAATAGCATCTCTGCAACGGCCGCAAGTAGGCCACCATCTGAGCGGTCATGATAGGCCAATAATCGACCGTCGGAATTTAACCGTTGCAGTAGCTCAAAACATGCTTTCAATTCGTTGGGAGCTACGTCCGGTGATAGATCGCCTAACTGCGACGTTACCTCACATGCGATCGAACCGGCCAACCGACACTGCCCAAGATCAACCACAATCAACGCTGAATCGAAGCCCCGTAGCAACGGGGTTCTTGTCTTTTCGATATCTGTAACAGGCGCGAATCCGGAGCAGATCAGAGACATCGGGCTGACTACCTCGTGGACGCCGTCAGAATCACTCCAGCCTGTTTTCATCGACATGGAATCCTTGCCCACAGGAATACAAATCCCAAGTGCGGGACAGAACTCACCGCCTAGAGCTCGCACTGCATCATAAAGCCTGGCATCCTCACCCTCTGTGCCCGCTGCACACATCCAGTTAGCCGAGAGTTTAATCTGACCCAAATCACCAATGGCAGCACCCGCCATATTCAAAACGGTCTCTGCCACAGCCATTCGAGCGGATGCTGCGGCGTTAACAAGGGCCAGTGGGGTCCTCTCACCCATTGCCATCACCTCGCCGGTTAAAGAACCGATTGCGGAGTGAGTGACTGCGCAGTCCGCTACAGGCACCTGCCAGGGACCGATCATCTGATCTCGATGAACCAAGCCAGATACTGACCGGTCACCAATGGTTATGAGGAAGTTCTTAGATGCCACGGTTGGATGCCTGAGGACGCGGTGGACGAGCTCAAGAAATGTAATCTCAGAAAAGTCAGCGGGAACAAGCTCAACTGGGATCGTCGACGCATCACGATGCATTTTGGGAGGCTTGCCAAACAGTACATCAACCGGGAGGTCAACTGGCGCGATTTTTTCAGCTGTTTTTTCGACAGATAGGTGCGGTTTATCGTGGGCGTAACCGACCACCGCAAAGGGACACCGTTCACGCACACAAATAGACTCAAATGTGTCCAGCTTGTTCAAGTCAATCGCGAGAACATAGCGTTCTTGGGATTCGTTACACCACAACGCTAGCGGAGATAACGATGGATCGGCCGACGGAATCCGATCCATCGAGAAATTAGCGCCCACACCCCCATCTTTAACCAATTCGGGCAAAGCGTTCGACAGACCACCAGCCCCAACGTCATGAATAAAGACAATCGGATTATCCGGTCCGCGTAACCAGCAGCGGTCGATCACCTCCTGGCAACGTCTTTGCATCTCTGGATTCGCACGCTGAACAGACGCGTAGTCAAAATCACTCCCAGAGGTACCCTCACCGACCGAACTAGCTGCTCCTCCACCCAACCCGATAAGCATAGCTGGACCGCCCAAGACAACCAAAGGTGTGCCGGTAGAAAATGGTTTTTTGTAAACTTGGCCATCCGTAACAGATCCAATACCACCTGCAATCATGATTGGTTTCACATAACCACGGCGCCGAGTGCCTGAAGGTCTCCGTTCAGAGGCCTCGTAAGCTCTAAAGTAGCCATTCAGGTTCGGTCGGCCAAACTCATTATTGAAGGCGGCGCCACCGATTGGTGCCTCCAGCATGACCTGCAAGGAAGAGGCCAGACGACTGGGCATCGGAAGATCATGCTCCCACGGCATTTCAAGTTCTGGGATCCTGAGATAATTCACACTAAATCCGGTAAGACCAGCCTTGGGCTTAGCGCCACGCCCGGTTGCACCCTCATCCCGAATCTCGCCACCAGCACCCGTTGCTGCACCCGGATTCGGAGATACCGCTGTAGGATGATTGTGAGTTTCCACTTTCATCACCAGATGGATCGGCTCGAGAACTGATCGATAACTGTTCGTGAGTGGATTGACGTGGAATCTTTCGGCCAGAGGCCCTTCTACAACGGCGGCGTTGTCGGTGTAGGCAGACAGGACACCAGCGGGAGAGATTTTATGGGTATTCCTAATCCACTGAAACAAACTCCTCGGCTGATCCCGACCATCAAGCGTCCAGGATGCATTGAAAATTTTGTGCCGGCAGTGCTCTGAGTTTGCTTGCGCAAACATCATTAACTCTACATCGGTCGGATCGCGGCCGAGTCTATCGTACGCATGTGCTAGGTAGTCAATCTCATCCTGTGACAGCGCCAGCCCATATTTCTGATCGGCTGCGCTGAGGGCCATCAAAGGTTCGGCCCCGAGTTCTACAATACCAAGCGGCTCAGGTGCGCCAGGAGTAAAGAAGTTGTCAGCAGGAAGTGAGTCAAGGACGTCCTCCATCATCGGATCGGATATGAATCGATTTAAGAGGCCCCGGTCAGCTTCTCCGTAATCACCTTCGACCACCACATGCATACCACGTTCGATCCGCGAAACTCCCTCAAACCCACAATTTTTAGCGATTTCAGTGGCCTTAGAGCTCCAAGGGGAGATCGTCCCCGAGCGCGGTAATACGATACTACCCGAACCCACACTCAAGGAATCTGCTTCGAGAAGTTGCCTTAATTTCTTGGAATCACGGATCTGACCCATAACGAAGAATAGGGAGGTACAAGTCAATCCCTTAATCTGGATTCCAGCGGCCTGAGCGCTGGCGACAAGTGACTGAATACGAAAAGAGGATAGAGCACGACCTCCCTGCAGAATGAGCATGTCAATCGATCCTTGATGCGATTGGAGATTAAAGTGAGAGTTTAGCAGAGCCTGCAACCGCGCCGGAGTTTTCCGTTGATTTTTTACTCCGAAGCCAAACGATTTGAGGCCCGCCGCGATCGAAAAAATTGCCTGAGAAGTTTAGCCGATTCCTCCGCCAAAAGGCCTCCAGTAACCTGAATCTGATGGTTATAAAAATCAGTGTTTGCGAGTTGTAGTTGAGAGACCAAAACACCTGCCCTCTGCTCCTCTGTTGCATAGAAAACTCGTTCAACTCGCGCATGGACAAGCGCACCAAAACACATCGTACAGGGCTCAAGGGTGACATAAAGCGTGGAGCCCGGTAGCCGATAATTATTTACCGAACGGTTGGCCTCCCGAATTGCTGCGATTTCGGCGTGATGACTGGCGTCGCAACTCGAAATCGGAGCATTCCAACCCTCACCAAGCAGGATTCCGTCCCGAACCAAAACAGCGCCGACTGGCACTTCCTCAAGTGAAGCGGCGTGTCGTGCCAACTCGAGTGCCTGCCTCATCCAACAAACATCATCGTGTGTAAATTCAATGGCTGTCATAAAGTTTCCGCGAGCTCATGAAAGTTGACGAGCTATTCCGAATAGGTTTTCCTACACGGCCATTTGATTCGTTCAGAACATAGGATGGCAACATTGTCGATACTATATCCAAAAATCGATCCAGACGGACTACTCGAATATTCCGTCGTATTCAGCGATCGTTCTATAAATCACATGTCTCAAGCCTTCCAGGACACCATGCGTGGACTACATCAGGGTCTCACATCTGTCTATAACGCGTCATCCTGCGTATTGATACCAGGCGGTGGAACCTTCGGCATGGAGGCTGTCGCTAGACAATTTGCTAGAAACCAAAAAGTAGTTGTAGTACGTAATGGATGGTTCAGTTTCCGCTGGACCCAAATTTTTGATCAGGGCGTATCGCCGACACATGTAGAGGTAGCAAAAGCACGCCCGGACAGTGATCAATCGGATCAACAGTTTGCGCCAGCGCCTGTGGACGAAATCTGTATGCAGATCCTGTCGTTACAGCCTGACGTTGTTGTTGCACCCCACGTGGAGACATCGGCCGGCATGCTCCTGCCTGATGGTTACATCAAACAACTCACTGACGCGGCGCACGAGGTCGGCGCTATTTTCGTTCTGGACTGTGTTGCAGCCGGAGCGCTCTGGACGGACATGCAAATGCTCGGGATAGACGTTTTGATCACTGCCCCACAGAAAGGTTGGACGTCGACCTCATGCGCGGGAGTGGTGATGCTCTCCGATCGCGCCTTGGAGCGGATGCTAGTTACTGAATCAGACAGCTTCGCTCTAAATCTTAAAAAGTGGCACAGCGTCATGGCAGCCTACCTTAACGGAGGCCATACCTATCATACGACATTGCCTACCGATGGGCTCACAAAACTCTACGAAACATACCAAGAAATGGCGAGTATTGGATTTGATTTCCTGAAAGACCAACAAATTGAGTTAGGGAATGAAACTCGGTCATTGATCGAAGAATATGGGTTTAAAAGTCTTGCCGCCGAGGGATTCAAGTCGCCAACCGTTGTGGTTTCCCACACCGATCGGGCTGACTTCAAAAACGGTAGCGCATTTGCTCGTATCGGCATGCAGATCGCCGCGGGTGTTCCCCTCAAGTGTGATGAATCGCCTAACTTTCAAACCTTCCGTATTGGATTATTCGGTCTCGACAAACTGTTGAACGTCGATCGTACAGTCTCCTATTTAGACAAGGCTCTAAAGGAACTGAGGTAAATTCATTCACTATGGCTTATACGGTAGTAATTAAACAATCGCCTCGAAGATCCAACGAGATTTTTAGCCCCGCAGAGTGCAGCCTGTGCAGTTTATAATGGTTGCGCCGAACGGTGCTCGCAGGACCACACAGGATCATCCGGCAATTCCGGTAATTGACGAGGATTTGATCGAAACCGCAGTGGCCTGTTATGACGCAGGAGCCCGCGGTCTCCACGCACACATCCGTACTCAAAAACAAACACATCTTCTGGATGTCGGGCGTTATGAGACACTGATTTCAAAACTCACCGAACGATCACCAAATCTAGAAGTTCAAGTTACCTCGGAGGCAGCAGGAATCTACGAGTCGGATGCTCAGATCGATTTATTATCGCGGATTAGGGCACCATGGGTTTCCGTCGCAATACGGGAGATCTTGCGTGCTCAGGATCCAAAAAAATTACGGCCATTTTTTTATCAATTACTCACGAAGAGCCGGGTGCAATTTATTTTATATGATGTGGATGATTTCAAAACACTAGCCTCTCTCATTGATCAGTCGATTATTCAAACCAAGGTAATCGAAGTGCTCTACGTCCTCGGTAAGTACTCGGCTGATCAGGAAAGTACTCCTGACCAACTTGATCCATTTTTGGATATCAGAGAACGATTCAAAAAGACCTTTACGCCTACTAGAGAAATGATCTGCGCATTCGGCAGAGGCCAGATTCCGTGCCTACTCCGTGCGGCTTCGGAAGGTATCGATCTTCGCATCGGTTTCGAAAATGGCATATGGTTGCCCGATGGAACAGTTGCCGAAAGCAATGCTGCGCTCGTTAGCGCCCTAGTCGAGTCATTGCCGGACCGTGCCGCCCGATAAAAACACAACTATACCGGATCCGATGATTAGGCTACTGCCTACAATCATCATCGGATCGATCTGCTCATCGAAGAATGCCACGGCAAGTCCGAGGGCAAACAACAAACGGGTGTACCGAAAGGGAGCTACGACGGCTACATCACCGCCCCGAGTTGCCATAACTATACAAAAATATGCCCCACTCCCTGCTAAGGCAGAAATCGCCAGAAGGCCGATATCACCAGTAGTAATTACGCCAAATTTGCCAAAGAAAGGGATAGTAAAAATACCAGCACTGAAAAGCGCGAAGAATGCCCAAAAAGACACAGAGACTGCGGGAATCGATACAGAAATCGAACGAGTGATCGAATCTCTTAGCGCGAGAAACATCACACCTAACACCGCAGATAGCGCGGCCGGCTTGAAACCATCAAGGCCTGGCTGGATAACACAGAGAACCCCGACGAATCCGATACCGATCAACAACCATTGCCCAAGACTAACGCGCTGTTTAAGAAACAGTGCCGCGGCCAGAGAGACAGCCAACGGTGTGGCTTGAAGGATCGCTGAAGAAATCGAGAGTGATGCGTAGACGATTGCGATCACGAAACATATAGCGGAAGCCAGCTCAGACATCGTTCTGATGATAAACCAGCCCTTCACCATCTCATCGGTCAGAAGAGGCGCATCGGTCTTTAGTGCTGCCATTCCAAACATCAACAGTCCACCGATTCCAATGAGTAAAAGTACCTGCGAAATCGGCATCGTATATGACAGCTGTTTGATTACCGCGTCCTCGACAGCAAAGCCAGCCATCGCTACAACCATGAACGCGATACAACGAATATTTTCTTCTGGGGTGGTCTGCTTAATCACAAGGTTGAATCTGATACCCAGCGATTGGTAGGTGAACCACTACATCACCAACCTCAGGCGCATTGTGATCAATCGAAACGCGAATATCATCCAAATAACGAAGTTGGCCAATCACAGAAGGATCCGAAGTATCAGCCTGTGGCTTGATCGAAACTCGCATGCCCTCGTGCATGGAACATTCAATCTGACTTTGGACACCATTAGGCGACCGGGAAAGTGAATCATGGGCGATCGCTAACGCCGCCTCAGCAGTGAGGTTGTCATAGCACTCAGTAGTCTGCTCATGAATCTCTTGTTCAATACGCTCAATATTCGGGAATTGCTTTAAAAAAATTGGGCCGTGCTCCCAACGACCTCTGATAAACCAGGCGATGTAGGCAATAGAAATGTCTGCGTATGAAAGCACTTCGGTCATAAAGCCACCAGATCCAGACAAGCCCTGATCAATTGATTTCAAATGGGCACTCAGCTGCAAAATAACCCCTGGTAGCTCGCCTTTGAGTCCATCGGGTGTCCAATTCGATCCGAAGTACAAACCCGCCCGGTCTTGGATAAACTCTGGTGGCGCTGTGCCCATCGCCGAAGTCAATATAACTCTCGCCGCTAAGTTGAAGACCGTGCCATCAA
Source organism: uncultured Gammaproteobacteria bacterium (assembly GCA_913042205.1). Lineage (GTDB taxonomy): Bacteria > Pseudomonadota > Gammaproteobacteria > Pseudomonadales > Litorivicinaceae > HIMB30. The sequence continues at coordinate 4,537 of CAJWIY010000019.1, read as the reverse complement.
TCCAATCGGTGAACGTTAGAATTTTCCCACGCTCAGACTCTGGAATCAGTCGATGATCATCGGACAGCTCACCTATAGCCACTACAATATTTTGGGTATCACAAAAAACGTCCGCTCCACACTGTAAAACAGGAGTCCTGCGATATCCTGCTGTTAACGGAATCAACAGCGGTTTCGGGGGGATTCTGGGAATCTCAACCGACCTCCATGAGAAATCGGTCAACCCAAGCACAAGGCGAATTTTATGTGCAAATGGTGACTGCCAATAGTGATGAAGAATAAGTTCTGACACGCTGGTTTACCCTCGGAAGACTTAAAACAGCCGGGAATCCAATCAAAAACCTCACAGGGGACAGGAATTTACAGATTCTTTAGAAAATTTAACAGGTCTGATTGAGTCTCTCCATCCGGCAGATGAAGTCTGTCTACTTGCAGGTCCCAATTACCCTCCTTAAATTCCTTCAGCCCCTCCTGAAAGTACACATCGTTTTGATCGAAACCGCCAAGCTTGAACTTTGAGTAATTCACAAATAACCAGGATTTAAAGTTTAGATGTTCAACTTTTTCCCCAGTTTCTACACATTTTTCGAAGTCACTTGCGAAGAAATACGCCATGGTCAGGTCTGTGTATCTGTTATCTGAATTCAGTTGACCTTGCGGGATAGGATCGAGGGAGAGAGCTTTCTCTAGCAACTCGACACCTTTTTCTGGTTTCCCTAATCTAGCCAATACCTCCCCATAACCAGCAAGAACTCGTGGGTCATTGGGGTTCATATCGTACGCTCTTCGCCCATGCTCTTCGGCTAATTGATACTCGTGCTGACTCAAATAGACAGCTGACAACATTCTGTGGCATTCGAAGTCGTTCTCGTTCAGTTCCAACGCGCTAGAAATACTATCCATAGCGTCGCCTATAAATTTATCAGGATCCCCCTCAAGAAAACCACGAAAAATTCCCTGTCCAATCGTGCATGCCCTCCACGCATAGGCTTGCGCGTTTGATGGATCAGCTTCGATCGCTTGGTCAAAAAATTCAAGCGCTTGGCTATTCGCTTCTCTGGTGAACTTATGATGCATTTCCTTACCGCGTAATAAAGATTCATAAGACGATATATTTTCTGTGGCCTTGCGCTTAGCTCGCTGTAGACTCGATATCTCGATTTCTCCCAAAATTGATATTGTTATGGTGCGGACTATTTCGTCTTGTAAATCGAAAACGTCCTCTATTACGCGGTCATACCTGTCTCTCCATACAGCTTTACCACTTTCGACTTCACTCAATTCTAACGAGATTCTGACGCGCTTACCGGAGGATCTAATTCCTCCCGAAATAATGAAGTCCAATTTGTAGGTAGCTGCAAATTCTGCAGTATTTCCCCCTCTGTCTCTGAAATCAAAACTAGTTTTACTCGATACGATCTCAAATTCACGTATCATCGAAAATTCGGTGATCAGGTCCTCGACAATTCCGTCAGCAAGGTAATTGCTGTCTTGGTCTCTTCCGTCGTTTGAGAACGGAAGAATCGCTAACCTCGGTTTTTTACTAGCGCCTTCCTTATTAACTCGAGGAGTTACTTTTGCTCTGATGGACGGAGCTTTATCATCTACACCTCTGTCATCCATACTCTTGGCGATATAAAAAACCTCGAATTCATCTGAAATATTCTTTAGAGCGCGGGTGCCGGCTGGACTAACAATAAAATCGACTCGTTTTTGGACTTGTTCTTGGACTATTCGAGACAACAGAATTTTGCCAGGCTCACATTGTGCTTCCAAACGCGCGGCAATATTCACTCCACTTCCATATATATTTTCACCCTCAGTAATAACATCATCTACATGAATACCTACTCGCCATTCCAATTTTGGGCCTTCGTCGACCGTCTCATTTCGAGAGGTGAGCGCTTCCTGAAATTTCATGGCCGCATGAACACATTCAACAGGGCTTGCAAAATCAGCAATAACAGAATCCCCCGCTGTATGAAAAATTCTTCCGCCGTGCTCTTCAATTATCGGATCGATAATTTCACGACACGCCGTTAAATTGGCGAGCGTAAGCACTTCCTGAGTTTCCATGAACTTACTGAAGCCCACACAATCAGTAGCTAAAATGGTAGCCAGCTTCCTATTAACTTTTGCCATTTACTAACTAAATTCTCAGTGGCGGACTGATTTGCAATGTTATGATTCTTTTTCCCATCGCTTACATCCTTATCCATAAATCGAACAACTTATTCTTCTCAACAAAGCTCGGAGTAAGACCGCTATCTCAGCAACATATCCACGTTTTCGACACTTCGCGATTTTTGAAGAAGAAGAAAAAGATAATTCTTCAAGAATCTTTTTTAGTTGGTTTTTATTTCCAGATTATCGAGTTTTCATTAATTCCCAGGCTTTTATTCCCACTCTATCGTTGCAGGCGGTTTTGAACTTACGTCATATACTACCCGACTAACGTCCTCGATCTCGTTAATTATTCTGCTGGAGACCCGTTCGATAAATTCGTAGGGTAGATGCGCCCAGCGTGCTGTCATGAAGTCGATTGTCTCGACGGCGCGCAAGGCAATCACTGGCGCATATCGACGCTGATCACCTACCACACCAACAGAGTTCACTGGCAATAGAACGGTAAACGCCTGCGAGACCTTATCGTATAATTCTGCCCCCCTAAGTTCCTCAATGAAGATATGGTCGGCTTTACGGAGAATGTCCGCCGAATGTTTGTGGACCTCGCCCAAGATCCGGACCCCAAGGCCAGGACCCGGGAACGGGTGACGGTAGATCATTGATTTGGGAAGGCCAAGTGTCACACCCAAAATTCTCACCTCATCTTTGAAGAGCTCGCGTAAGGGCTCGACAAGCTCCATACGCATCTCTGCGGGCAAACCACCCACGTTATGATGACTCTTGATCACATGCGCCTTACCTGAATCAGCGCCTGCGGATTCAATCACATCGGGATAAATTGTCCCCTGTGCTAAGAAACGAACATCCTTCAACTGCGCTGCTTGTTCTTCAAATATCTCAATGAAGGTCCGGCCGATTATTTTGCGTTTACATTCCGGATCCGATTCGCCTTTCAACGCGGTCAAGAACCGTTCTTCAGCATTGACTCGAATAACGCGTACCCCCAAATTCTGGGCAAGTGTTTCCATTACCTGAGCGCCTTCGTAAAGGCGTAAGAGTCCGTTGTCCACGAACACACACACCAACTGATCACCGATAGCTCTGTGCAATAATGCGGCTACCACCGATGAATCTACACCACCAGATAAGCCCAGAAGAACCTGTCCATCGCCGACCTGTTCACGGGCTTTTGCAACCGCATCATCAATGATGTTTTCAGGGGTCCACTCACGACCACATCCACAGACAGCATGTGCAAACTTTGCAAGTATCTCGGAGCCACCCTCAGAGTGGGTTACCTCTGGGTGAAATTGCAGCCCATAGATCGCTCTTTCCTCGTCGGCCATGGCGGCGATAGGCGCGTGAACACTTGAGCCGATAACTTTAAAGCCTGGGGGGAGTTCCGTGACTCGATCACCGTGACTCATCCATACAGATAGGGAGCCTGTATCCGACATCCCAGTCAGTAAAGACTCCTCGTTTTCAATGACAAGATCCGCGTGACCAAACTCTCGTAAATCGCTTGATTCGACGCGGCCACCGAGCTCCTGTGCCAGAGCCTGCATGCCATAACAAATACCCAACAAAGGAACATTCAGGTCATACACTTCCTTCGGAATTTTCCATCCGGCCGCGTCTGTGGTGGATTCTGGGCCACCCGATAAGATGACTCCCTTTGGGGCAGACGCTTGAATCCGAAGCGGATCCACGTCACACGGTAATATTTCCGAATAAACGCCATGTTCACGCACGCGACGCGCAATTAATTGAGTATACTGAGAGCCGAAGTCGAGGATCAGTAATCGATCATCATGAAGACTTCTCATTATTCAACTCGGTAATTCGGCGCTTCTTTTGTAATCGCGACGTCGTGCACATGCGACTCTTTAACACCAGCGCCTGAGATTTTTACGAAGCTCGGGGCCGAGCGCATTTCTTCAATCGTTGCGCACCCGGTGTAGCCCATCGCTGCTCGAAGCCCTCCCATCATCTGATGTAGGATTCCGGAAAGTGGTCCCTTGCAGGGAACCCTACCCTCGACACCCTCAGGAACCAACTTCTCGGTACCCGAATTTATGTTCTGAAAGTATCGATCAGATGAGCCGTCACGCTGAGCCATCGCTCCCAGTGACCCCATACCACGGTACGATTTATAGGCGCGGCCCTGAAAGAGCTCGACTTCACCCGGAGCCTCGTCGGCCCCGGCCAGTAGTGAACCTACCATCACCGTGGATGCTCCAGCCGAAATCGCTTTTGCAATATCACCTGAATATCGGATTCCTCCATCAGCAATCAAAGGAATTCCTGAGCCTATGAGTGCTGATGCAACGTTGGCAATGGCCGAGACCTGAGGCACACCAACCCCGGCCACTATACGAGTTGTACAGATCGATCCCGATCCAATACCTAC
>CAJWIY010000018.1 GCA_913042205.1 uncultured Gammaproteobacteria bacterium | reverse complement strand
TATTGACTCTGTATTAACCAAATTATCAGTCTCGGGCGTTGCGGGGCAATTAAGTGAAATCATATCTACTGTCTCAAACAGCGATTTGATCGTTGAATGATAGACCGCGTTCTGTTCCAGTTCGGGCGGTAGCCGTCTGCGGTTTGTGTAGTGTATTTCCATATCGAACCCGCGTGCGCGCCTCGCAACCGTCTGACCGACGCGACCCATGCCTACAATTCCGAGCTTTTTCGCGCTGACTTGAATACCGTTCATGCCGACTGGGGCCCAATGCTTCCAGGTGCCTAAGCGAAGCATCTGGTCACCCTCGTAGGCACGACGACTCGCGCCCAGTAGTAAAAGCATCGCGATCTCAGCCGTGGCGTCAGATAAGACATCCGGCGTGTTAGTGACGACAATCCCCCGCTCCTTTAACGCAAGAAGGTCACAGTGATCTACACCAACCGAATAGTTAGCGACGATCTTCAACCGATCAGACAGGCGCGCCGCGACATCGGCCGACAAAATCTCAGAGTGACAAATCATCATCGCGTCAGCCTCATGGCTTCTCTCAATGATCTCGTCTGATGACATAACGTGGTCGTCTTCATTGAGCCACACTGAATAATTCTTCCTGGCTCGGATCAGAACCGGATCTACCAAACGACGTGTGATACTCAATTCTGGCATGCAATCTCTCCGCGAATAGTAAGCGCTCACAGTGACTTTATTGGAAACAACTTTCAATGAAAAAATAGCCTGGTCGGTTTTTTCGCAAAAGCCTTGCAAGATTCGACAGAAATCCGCACTATTTACTGCCCCACGGATGGAAATAAGGAGCGCCCTGCCTGCGGCAGGACAGGAAAAGCGCGCAGGTAATAGATAAAAATAAGGTAGTCCGATGAGCAAAAAACTCGATCGCCGTTCATTCCTCAAGGGAGCTACGGCAACAGCAGCGGCCTCCAGTCTCGGTTTCCCAGCACTTGTCAACGCCGGTGGTCACGGTGGTACAACTCTTAAAGTGCAGGCAGCCTGGGGTGGCGGTATTTTCCTCGAGAACGCGCAGGCATATGTCGACCGTGTTCACGCGATGGCAGGCAAGGACCTCAAGATTGATCTGCTCCCAGTTAATTCAGTTGTAAAAACCTCTCAGATGCAGGACGCGGTGCACCGCGGCGTGCTCGACGGTTGTCACTACGTGCCTGCTTATTGGTACTCAAAGTCGAAGGCAGCTTCATTGTTCGGCACTGGCCCATGTTTCGGCTGGTCCTCACAAGAGGTCTTGGGCTGGTGTCACTACGGCGGCGGTATGGAACTCTTCAACGAGCTCATGGGGTCGTTGGGTCTGAACATCGTGTCGTTCTTCAACAGCCCAATGCCAGCGCAGCCAATGGGCTGGTTCAAAGAACAAATAAATGACGCATCGCAGATGAGCGGCCTGAAGTATCGTACGGTCGGCCTGGCTGCTGACGTCCTCATGGAGATGGGGATGTCCGTAGTCCAACTACCCGGTGGTGAAATCCAGCCGGCGATGAAGTCTGGTCTGATCGACGCCGCAGAATTCAATAACCCAACCTCTGACCGTGACTTCGGTATGCAAGACGTATCTAAGCACTATCATCTGGGTTCGTTCCACCAGTCGCAGGAATTCTTCGAGATCTCTTTCAACAAGAAGAAGTACGATGGTCTACCAGCAGAGCTTCAGGCGATCCTGAAGTATGCATCAGAGGCAGAGAACTCGAACTTCTACTGGCACAACACCAACCGGTACGCTGATGATTTGGTGAACCTGCAGAATCAAGGCGTCAACGTATACCGTACCCCTGATTCTGTGATGCAGGAGCAGCTCAAGGCTTGGGACATCGTTGTAGACCGGATCAGCGCAGAGGATCCTTTCTTCGCGAAGGTAATTGACTCGCAGAAGGCCTACGCTAAGCGGGTGATGAATTATCTGAACCTGAACCAGCCGGACTACCGGATGGCCTACAAGCACCACTTCGGTTGATACCTATTAGTGGAACAGAAATACCCGAGCCTCCGTGCTCGGGTATTTTTTTGGCTAAAGCGTGAGGGAAGTATTAAACTTCGTCCTAACAAAGTTTCAGCCTCAAGTAATGGCGCAAGATGCGCACATTTGATGTTCGAGCAGGATGCCAATCTTTTTGGAGTAGCTAGGTAGTGGATCGTTTCGTCTACGCTATCGAGGGTCTCAACGTGTGGGTTGGGCGGGCCTTCGGCTGGTGTATTTTAATATTGACCCTGTCCGTATCGTATGAAGTGTTCGTGCGTTATGTTTTAAATGCGCCAACCGTATGGTCCATGGATATGATGATACAGATGTATGGTGCCCTCTTCTTGATGGCGGGTCCATACGCACTTGCCCAAGACGCACACGTCCGGGGAGACTTCCTGTATCGATTACTTTCCCCTAAAACCCAAGGAAAAATAGACCTGATACTGTACGTCTTGTTCTTCTTTCCGGGCATGCTCGCTCTGTTTTGGTACGGCGCAGAGATCGCGGCCGACAGCTGGCGTTATAAAGAGGTGAGTTGGAACAGTCCGGCCCGGATACAGATCTACTTCTTTAAAACTTTAATACCCATCGCCGGGTTCCTGCTGATGTTGCAGGGAGCTGCCGAGATTTGCAGGTGCATCCGTGCAATTCGCGAGGACAGGTGGATGCAAAGGCTAAGCGACGTTAAAGAAACCGAGCAGCTCCTTATGGAAGAAGCTGAGCACCAGGAGAAGAGAGCATGACAAACCCTGAAGTCGCAATTTTGATGCTGTGCCTGTTTATTGTCCTGGTCCTCCTGGGCTTCCCAATCGCCTTCACGCTCATCGCGATGGGTGTCGGATTCGGTTACTACGCTTACTACCAGGCACCAGATAGTTTAGCTGACCTTTTTAATAACCAAATTTTCTATCTTCTGAACCAAAACACCTACTCGGTGATGGAGAACGACACATTGGTCGCGATCCCTCTTTTTCTGTTCATGGGGTACGTCGTCGAGCGGGCCGACATCGTTGGGCGCCTATTCCGTTCACTGCAGATGGCGGCGCACAACCTACCCGGATCCATGGCGATCGCCGCACTCATAACGTGCGCGGTTTTCTCTACCGCATCCGGGATCGTCGGCGCGGTTGTTACCCTGATGGGGTTATTGGCGTATCCAGCGATGGCCAACGCCAACTATGACAAGAAGTTCGCTGCAGGTGTAATCTGCGCTGGTGGAACGCTTGGGATACTGATCCCACCATCGATCATGCTCATTGTGTACGCGGCGATCGCAGAGCTCTCACCGCTCCGCCTTTACGCCGCTGCGATGTTTCCGGGATTGATGCTCGCGGGTTTGTATATCGTCTATTCAATTGTTAGGGTCACAATAAATCCGACCATAGCGCCGAAACCCGCCAAAGACACCATTCCTCCGGTTTTTGAGATCTACAAAGACCTACTCTTCTCATTTGTTCCCCTTACGGTCCTGATCGTCATGGTCCTCGGCTCGATACTTGGGGGCCTCGCGACGCCGGCAGAGGCTGCAGCGATGGGCGCCCTCGGTTCGTTGGTCTTGGCGGCTTTGTACCGCGCGCTCACGTGGCAGAAGATTCAGGAGAGTGTATTTCTTTGCGCTAAAGCAACGGCGATGGTGTGCTGGCTATTTGTAGGGTCGTGGACCTTTGCCTCAATATTCTCTTATCTCGGTGGCCACGATGTGATTGAGCACTGGGTGCTTGGGATGGAACTGGCTCCGTGGCAGTTTCTGGTGATGGTGCAGGCGATTATTTTCATACTGGGTTGGCCTCTAGAATGGTCCGAGATCCTGATCATTTTTGTGCCAATCTTCTTGCCAATGCTCGATAACTTCGGTGTCAACCCCTACTTCTTTGCAATGCTCGTGGCTCTGAATCTGCAGACCTCGTTCTTGACCCCACCGATGGCCATGTCCGCATATTACCTGAAAGGCGTGTTGAAGAATCAAATCGAGCTCATGGAAATTTTTAAGGGGCTGATGCCTTACCTTGGGATCGTTATATTTAGCATGGTGCTTCTATACCAATTCCCTGAACTCGCGCTATGGCTACCTGATTACCTGTTCGGAGAATATGTTCCGTAATGCCCGAGAGTAGTCAGACGATCTCTGAAACCGTTAGCGCTGTTGCGGACGGGCTCTTGGGCTCCAGACAGTGGGTAGAGCACTGCCTCGGACGCATTCGTGATAACGAGGCATTGGGATCGTGGTCATTTGTCGATGAAACTCGCGCCCTAGAACGAGCAGACCAAATGGATCGGATTCGCAAGGACGGGAGTGCCCTTGGTTCTCTTCACGGATGCCCGATAGGCGTAAAAGATATCATCGAAGTAAAAGCGATGCCTCATGGCTGCGGGTCACCTTTGATGGGTCAGGTCTCGGATCAAAACGCGGTTTTGGTCGACGCACTAGAAGCCGCGGGAGCGATAATCCTAGGAAAAACAGAGACCACTGAATTTGCATTTTTAAATCCCGCACGCACGAAGAATCCACATTCGCAGGAGTACTCGCCAGGCGGATCATCGGCCGGCTCCGCCGCGGCGGTGGCATCTGGAGATGTGCCGGTCGCGATCGGATCACAGACAAATGGCTCGGTCATTCGTCCGGCATCCTACTGTGGGGTGTACGCCATGAAGCCCTCTGCCGGAATTATCCCAAGAATAGGCGTTTTCGAGCAGTCGCCAACATTGGACCAGATGGGATTATTTGCGACATCTCTTGAGGACCTAGGCTTGGTGACCGATGCTCTGTCGATTCACGATAGCCGCGACCCGCATAGCATCGCCGCGCCAAGACCGTCTTGCTTCCAAGGTGCCTGCTCAGAGCCCCCGATGGATCCGAACTTTGCGATCCTGACTTTGCCATACAGCAAACTGCAGTCACGAGCATGCACGGAAGGGTTTCGTGAACTAGCAGACGCTCTCGAGGGGCAAGTGGAGGTTCTGGAAGCCCCGCCAATGTTCGAGGAACTCATCAGGGCACAGCGCATCATTCACATGACCGAGGCACACCGCGCCTTTGACAGGCTTGGATTCGTGGGGAGTTCAGACCTTTCTATAATTCTGTCTAAGATGCTCGAAGAGGGTAGAAACTTTGCACAAAACGAATACGATGAGGCACTTGAAATTAAAGCGTCAGCCGGATCGTTTTTCCAAAGTTTCTTCGAAGACTTTGACGCGATACTATCCCCATCGGCATCAGGCGAGGCACCGCTTCTTAGCGAGGGACACACGGGTAACCCAATCTTCTGCACTGTCTGGACCCTCGCCGGTCTACCAACCTTGAATCTCCCCATTATGCAAGGTGAAAATGGGCTCCCGATTGGGTTACAGATGGTCGGTCGCCTCAGAGACGATGCCCGTCTACTAAGAACAGCACGCTGGTTCATGACCACGCTTTTTGATGAAGGAGAAGCTTAATGCTTTCACAACAGGTAAAAGTAATTCTTGCGCTAATCGCAACAATTTTGTTTGCGATCTTCATTTTTGGTCTATCCCATAGTATCTCCACGGGTTTCGCTGGATTCTGGGGGGGGCTCCCGTTCGCAATTATCGCAACAGCGGTAGTGGGCATGGCCTTCTATGACCTCTGGGACGAGATAATTCGACAAAAAGATTAGCGATAGTCAACCAAATAGTCGGATTTTTTCGATCTTGTTATTCGCGTTATATTGAGATTATCAGGTCGCACAAAAACCTAACCTATCTGCCTCATAAAGAACGAGGATCCCCAACATGACGGTTATAACAACCATCGACGATCTGAAGCAGATCTATAAACGCCGGGTTCCCAAGATGTTTTACGACTACGCGGAGACCGGCAGCTGGACCGAGCAGACGTTTCTTGAAAATTCAGCAGATTTTCAAGAGCTATACTTCAGACAAAAAATAGCTGTCAACATGGAGGGTCGATCAACCGAGACTACGATGATCGGGCACCCTGTCTCAATGCCCGTAGCGCTAGCTCCAGTTGGCCTGACCGGGATGCAATGCGCGGACGGTGAAATCAAAGCCGCCCGAGCCGCAGAGAGTTTCGGTGTTCCCTTTACATTATCCACCATGTCAATCTGCTCGATCGAAGACGTAGCAGAGCACACCCATAAACCTTTCTGGTTTCAGGTGTACACCCTAAAAGACGACGACTTTATGCGTCGTCTGATGGAACGTGCGAAGGCGGCGAATTGCTCCGCTCTAGTCATTACAGTGGACCTCCAGATGCTAGGCCAACGACACAAAGATCTTAAGAACGGTCTCTCCGCTCCTCCTAAGCTGACACTGAAATCAGTCGCAGACATGATCACCAGAGTCGGCTGGGGGCTCGAAATGCTTGGAACTAAGCGCAGATTTTTTGGCAACATCGTCGGTCACGCCAAAGGCGTAAGTGACGCATCTTCTCTGAGCAGCTGGACGGCAGAGGCGTTTGACCAATCGCTGGATTGGAAACGCATCGGGCAATTAATAGAAATGTGGGGCGGCAAGGTTATCCTAAAAGGTATTCTCGATGCGGCAGACGCAGTCAAAGCCGCAGAGCTTGGTGCGGACGCTATCGTGGTATCTAATCATGGTGGACGTCAATTGGATGGTGCATCAAGCTCGATTCGGATGCTCTCCCATATCGTCGATACGGTAGGCCATAAAACTGAAGTATTGTTCGATAGTGGGATTCGTTCAGGCCAGGATGTGTTGAAGGCAATCGCTCTGGGAGCGAAAGGTACAATGATAGGCCGGGCCTATACCTATGGTCTCGGAGCCAACGGTGAACAGGGTGTGACCGACGCTCTAAAAATCATCCATAAAGAGTTGGACACAACAATGGGGCTCTGTGGGCGGACCCTAATCAGAGATATAGACCAAGATATTCTGATCGTTCCAGACGGCTTTCACCGAAAATAGTCCAACAATAAATCGCTATACCTTACCCGAAACAATGCTTACCAAAAAGGAATCGCCAGTCACGTGACTACCGAGCTAATTATTGATCGAATTCTGCGGAGCGTCATCCCGGTGCTGATAGTCGTGCTTATCGGCTACATCTACGGCAGGTGGCGTAAACCAGATATGTCCGTGATCAATAAGCTATGCATGGAATTACTTGTCCCTATTCTTATTTTCTCGGTGCTAGCGGGCAAAAATGTTCAACTCGAAAAGTATGTCACCCTGGCATTTGGAGTGTCCTGCATTATCTTGGGCTGCGGATTAATCACCTGGCTTCTATGCCTATTACTCAAAATTGAATCCAAAACATTTGTCCCACCGATGATGTTTACCAACACTGGAAACCTAGCGTTTCCGCTGGTCCTTTTGGCATTTGGCCAGCAAGCGATGCCCGCTATCGTCGTCGTTTTCATCGTCTCGCAGTTTCTACACTTCTCACTTGGCTTTTATATCTTAGACCGGGAGGCCAAAATCATTAACCCAATCTCAGCCCCAACCGTCCTTGCGACCATGGCCGGGATAACGGTTGCGTTAACGCCGGTCGAGGTAAACGAGACAATACTGGTGCCCTTAGATTTTTTAGCAAATACGGGGGTCACGCTTGTGCTGTTTGCGCTTGGTATCCGTATGAACAGTGTCTCCACTCGCGATCTACGGATAGCAGTTCTCGGAGCGATATGGTGTCCGATGGTTAGTCTGATTATCGCTTTTCTACTGAAGCCGCTTCTGGATTTGAATCCCGTTCAATGGAGTGTCTTTCTGTTGTTCGCGGCACTACCACCCGCAGTACTTTGCTTCATGCTCGCTGAGCAATACAAACAGGAACCGACCCGGGTCGCTTCGATCGTTTTAATTGGAAACATAGCGGCGATCATATGGATCCCCCTCGCACTCGCCCTAGCGCCCCCTATTTAGGGGACGGGCGAATTCTTAAGTAGTCAAAATCAGCTCCTGGATCGACTTTACGCCCAGGAGAGATATCACGGTGGCCAACGATGTGCTCACTGGGGATCTCATAGGTCACGCACAGTCGATCGCATATGCTAGAAAGTGAGCGATATTGCTCAGCTGTAAATGGCCCCTCTTCGTCACCGATTAATTCAATGCCGATACTAAAATCATTACATCGAGCCCGTCCCTGAAATTCCGACTCACCAGCATGCCAGGCACGCTTATCGAAGGCGACGGATTGATAGACAGCACCGCCACGCCCGATTACCAGATGAGACGAGACTCGGACATCCCTCAATTTCTCAAAGTAACCATCAGCGCCGTAACTTAATAACCCTTGAAAGAAGGCCATGATGGGCAGGGGGTTAAATAAGTTAGGTGGCAAAGAGATCGCATGTATCACAATTAAATCGATGGCGTCGCCCGGTCTCTCGTCGAAATGTGGACTCGGGATCCAAAGAGCATCGGAAAAGCGATGATTCTTCATAGCACAACAGGGGCCCAACTTGGTACATTACGTCCTTTAATAATGGATGACACTGTGACCGCTTTACCTCTCATCGTCGGATTTGGCGGCATAAATGCCGCGGGCCGGAGTTCAGACCACCAGGCATTTAGACGCCTTGTCATGGACGCTCTCACGTCATCTGAAAAGACCCGCACCATTAACCAGATAGGCGCACTAACCGGGATGGGGACTGGACTGTCTCCGACCGACAAGCAAGCGTACCATATCCTCAACAATACTCTGATCCGAAGGATTCATAAGGATTGGTTTGACCCCGACGACGTCCCCCTCCATAGGCTGGGCCATACACGTGAGCCAATCTCGATCTGGCTGAACCCCTTGCAAACGCCCAACCCGCTACCCTACGGGTGGCGTATCGGACGTAAAGACAATAGGCAAACGGAATATCTTGTTGAGGCCGGAGAAATACTAAAGCGATGTACAAAAAAACTGTCTGTGCAGGCCGCAGGGATGGCGCCGACTGGTTTTCGTCCGGACATGTTTTATCCGTCTCGGAACCACCCTCGGACCCTGCAACTTGCCCTATTCGCGCTCTCCGATTGCTGGCTAAGTTCGGGCCTGAAGTGGCATCAGATTAAACAACATATTGCCCCAAATCAGGTTGCTGTATTTGCGGGCTCCTCAATTGGGCAAATGGACAATTTAGGGTTCGGAGGCATGTTGAAAAGTGCTTTTGTCGGCAAACGCACAACATCAAAGCAGTTACCGCTCGGATATCCACAAATGCCCGCAGACTTCAGTAACGCCTATGTATTGGGAAGTCTTGGACGATCTGGTGCGAACATGGGAGCCTGTGCGAGCTTTCTCTACAATCTCCACCATGCCGTTGATGGGATACAAGAAGGTCGTTACAAGATCGCGGTAGTTGGAGGGGCGGACTGTCCCATCACGCCCGAAGTGATCGAGGGTTTCCGTGCCATGGGGGCCCTCGCTGAAGACCAGGGCCTACGCGAAATTGATAGCCTTAGCGACCACGACACACCCGATTATCGTCGAACTAGTCGACCATTCGGTATGAACTGCGGCTTCACAATTGGAGAATCAAGTCAGTACGTGATTTTGATGGAGGATCACTTGGCTATCGAGCTTGGTGCGACCATTTACGGCTCAATTCCAACAGTGGCTAGCCACGCTGATGGCGGTAAACGAAGCATCTCAACGCCGGGTGCGGGGAACTATCTAACCGTCGCCCAGGCCGCAGCCAGTGTCCACGACCTGCTTGGCGAAGACGCACTCTCCCGCGAGACCATCGTCCAAGCTCACGGAACCAGTACACCGCAAAATCGCGTCACCGAATCGGACGTCCTGTCACGAGTTGCGCGAACCTTTGGGATCGAGAATTGGCCTGTTTGCGCGGTTAAGAGCCAGCTCGGTCACTCGCAAGGCACCGCCGGTGGCGATCAGTTAGCCATTAGCCTGGGTAGCTTTGCATCACAGATTATTCCCGGAATCCAGACAACCGACGCGGTTGCTCCTGATGTTATTCAAGATGGCTTGGAATTCGTCTTGAAATCCAGAGAACAACGCATCTCGGCAGCACTTATTAATGCAAAAGGTTTTGGCGGTAACAACTCAACAGCAGCCGTCCTCTCCCCAGAAGCGACTGCGTTACTTCTCAAATCTCGCTACGGTGAGATTAATTTTCGAGGCTCAGACGAGGTCCAAGCTTGTCAGGAGCATTATCGACATAATATTGATCGTGGAACTATCGAGATTCTCTACAACTATGGCGAAAGCATTGTCGAGGGATCAGATCTAAGGATAACTGCAAAGTCGATCTCAGTACCTGGATTTGGTGCAGAAATGCCACTCGATGACGCAAAAACAAAATACTCAGACTTAATCAAACCTAAAGCTCCATCCCAAGAATGAGTGCGTCCTCGCGGCCATCTTTGGTTGGATAATAGTGCCGGCGTCGGCCTATTTCGTTAAACCCCTGATTTAAATACATTTGGATCGCCGGTTGATTTGACGCCCGAACTTCCAAAAATATCTGTCGAGCGCCCTGTCCCCGGGCGTCCTCAACCAAGTATCTAAGTGTTTGGCTACCCAACCCTCGATCTTGTAAGTTGGGTTCGACTGCGAGATTTAGGATATGTGCTTCATCCAATGTGATCGATAGGAATGCCTGTGATACATGCCTAAGCTGACCAACAAGCTCACCCAACCAGATTCGATATTGAACAGACCTACAACCGCTGATGATCGCCCGTGACCACGGAAACTGGTATGCGCGCGCCTCCAGTTCACAAACGGCATCCAGGTCATTGTCGCTCATCAGTCTGAAAGAAAGGCTACCGGTATCAGACACAGTGGTAGTCTTGTATCGCCTGCCACGCTGCCCGCTTTGCATCACCAGACACGGTCATTTCGTCAAGCGCCGGTAGCATTAGAGCATCAGCGAATATGGTGGATAGGTCGATAGATGAGCTAGACAAAACTATTAAGGGCTCCTGTGCGCGCGTCTCTGCCCATCTTCGGTGTAACCACGCATCGAGAGCCTCATAGGCTTGCTCCACGCTCTGATCTCTGAAACCAGCGATTGGCCAATGAAAATACTGCCAATCAGCATCAACGTTCCCGGGCGAAAGCAGTCTCATCAAGTCCGCACAGATTCCCGTTAACCGACCCTCCAGCAAGCCCCCGGCCCAAACAGGAAGCTCACACGCCAACAGCGTATTAGCCGTGACAGCGCTGACGACAGAAAACTGCAACGGCTCTGTCATACATGACCCACTGGGTATGTTTTTCCGTGCGGCTGTCGCTACCTCAACCAAGTCACCAATTTCAGGCGAATCGACTTTTATATCGATGTCAACGTCTGCCAAACCTTGGTCCGATTCTTCAAGACCTGCTTCAGTCTCGCTGCTTGACTTTCGCTCAGAATCGGTTTCCGTTGCCGCCAGCAAAGGTCCAACGGATATTCGATCCCGAGAAATGACGACCGGGATACCCATAGCGTCCAAAATTCCCCGAGACTCATCTGGCGATAGTGTCTGCATCAAATCCCTTCAGATTTTTGAGGGTGCTGTTTCTCGAGTGGCTTTTCAATCAAGTTGAGCGCATGCAGGTACGCTTTTGCCGATGCAACGATGATATCGGTATCAGCACCCAAACCATTGATGATACGACCCGACTTCTCAAGACGGACAGTAACCTCGCCCTGCGAATCTGTGCCAGTCGTGATGGCATTCACTGAGTAAAGCTGAAGATCACTGCCCGACTTTGCGACTGATTCTATTGCCTTGTAAACAGCATCAACCGGACCGTCTCCCTCCGCTGTTGCATCGATGTCTGACCCGTCCACGCACAATTTCAAATTCGCTGTAGGCGCAACGCCTAGTTTTGATGTTACTGACAAGTCAATTAGTTCGTAGCGCGCTTTGTCCGCTTCAATTTTCTGGGCATTCATCAGTACCTGAAGATCTTCATCAAAAATCTCATGCTTCCTATCAGCCAGATCCTTGAACCGTGCGAATGCATCGTTCAATGCCTGCTCACCCGCCAAAATAATACCCAATTCGTCCAAGCGAGATTTAAAGGCCGCGCGACCTGAATGCTTACCAAGGACCATCTTGTTGGTGTGCCATCCCACATCTTCAGCGCGCATGATTTCATAGGTTTCACGGTGCTTTAAAACACCATCCTGATGGATACCTGATTCGTGAGCGAAGGCATTGGCCCCCACAATTGCCTTATTGGGCTGGACTGGAAAACCAGTAACAGATGATACAAGTCGTGATGTGGGTACGATATGTTGTGTATCGATATGCGTTTCGACGTCGACAATATCGGCGCGGGTCTTCACAGCCATAACCACCTCCTCGAGCGATGTATTGCCGGCACGCTCACCTAGACCATTGATGGTGCATTCAATCTGACGACAGCCCGCACGAACCGCGGCGATTGAATTTGCGACGGCCAGTCCCAGGTCGTTGTGACAGTGCACTGAAAAAATTGCTTTATCAGAATTTGGGATTTTCGTTAATAGCGTCCGCACTGTTTCCTCAATCTGGAATGGTAGGTTGTATCCAACAGTATCTGGAAAATTACAAGTCGTGGCTCCTGCATCGATCACGGCCTCAAATACCCGGGCAAGGAAGTCGAGCTCGGATCGGCCCGCATCCTCGGCTGAAAACTCAACATCATCTGTGTATGAGCGTGCTTTTTTCACCGCATAGACCGCTTGGTCAATAACTTGCTCGGGTTCAAGCCTCAGCTTGTGCTTCATATGAATTGGGCTGGTTGCGATGAATGTGTGAATTCGATGTCGTGGCGCTGATGCGATTGCTTCCGCTGCAACTTCGATATCACGGTCAAGCGCGCGCGAAAGGCTGCACACTGTCGATTCCGTAACAGCTGAGGCGACCGCTTTAACGGCCTCAAAATCACCTGGGCTCGCAACCGCAAATCCGGCCTCGATTACATCCACACGGAGCCGTTCAAGGGCCTTGGCAATTCGCACTTTCTCGTCACGTGTCATTGATGCGCCGGGACTCTGTTCCCCGTCACGTAAAGTCGTATCAAATATAATTAATTGATCTTTTGCCATCTTAACTTCTCCAACGGGCTGTAACCGCTCGGCAATGCAAACAAAAAGAGTAGAAATAAAGAATGAGAAAAATTGAGCCGCCCATCAGGGCAGTCGACGACCAAGTAGAATGTAGTAGATAGTGCAATGCGCTGTCATGGTTTGAGGATGCCAATGAACGACCGATTGTGCAAGTCGGTTTTTTATCATCATGATAGGCAGTAGCTAAAAGTAATCACACACCTTCCACGATCCTGAAATCACGGTCTACACCATCAGACAAAGCATCAAGCGCTGCCTGGTATGCGTCGGAATCATATGCGCTCTGTGCAGCATCTAATGTTGGCCATTCAACGATCACAGTTCTTTCCAAGAGCCCAGAACCCGAGGCGTAGATTGAAAGACCACGAACCAGGAAGCGGCCGCCACGGCTTTCGACGACTGACTTTGCTAGTTCAGCATACGCGCTTAGCTTGTTTGGATCGTATATCTCGCGATAACAACTAACCCAATACCCTTTTTGCATTTTTTATCCTTTAAGGTTGTATTGTTTTGTTTCTACATGACTGGCTAGCTTCATCCCACCCAGTGTACTAGAGGCCACAAAACCTATTAGAACGAACATCTCAAGCAGGTGGTCGGTTCCAGGTCGAAACAGCAACGCCAACACTAGGCTTACAACAAACCCAATGCCGCCATAGACTACTTGGCGCCGTGCTTCATTCTCTGACACACGAGGGATATCCTCGTCAATGATCCCACGTTTACTCTTCTTCCGACGCATCATGTTTCACTTCTAAACGATCTTTTAACCACAGCACTGGTCCACTCAATACATAACATCCGGTCAGTAAAAATAATACTCTAGGCGGATCGAGCGATACAAAAGCAAAAACGAGAGCGGCCGCCATAATACTCAGTAAGGGTACGCGAGCTTTTAGGTCGGAGTTTTTAAAAGATGGATATAGAGCCGATGAAACCATCAAAAGACCACATACCGCTGTGAGAACAACCATAATTAACGCTACCGTCTCACCTTGGATGTCAGAGTCAACCAGTGTCCAAACAGCCGAAGCCAAGAAGTAAGCAGCAGCGGGACAGGCGAGACCCACGAAATGGTTGGAGTCGACGATTTCACGTTGTATGTTAAAACGAGCCAACCGTAACGCGGTTCCAGCAACGTAAATAAAAGCAGCTACCCAACCCAGTTTGCCCAGCGCAGACAGTGACCAGCTGAAAACCAAGACAGCGGGCGCGACACCAAAAGCCACCACATCGCTTAATGAATCATATTGTGCGCCAAACTCGCTCTGAGTATTTGTGAGTCGCGCTACGCGACCATCAAGCCCATCGAAAAGGCCTGATACCAGAATTGCAATCGCCGCTGTTTCAAAGAGGCTTTCGCCCTGATAAACGGCACGAGTCGCGGTGATAATCGAAAAGAATCCCGCTAGCAACGCGGCCGTAGTAAGGATGTTTGGAAGAAGGTAAATACCTTTTGACTGAGCCATCGCGAAAAACGGACCCGAAGGCCCGTATGCAACTAGTTCTTATCTTTATCGACTAGCTTGTTGGCCGCAATCCACGGCATCATCGCGCGTAGTTGTTCCCCAACCTGCTCTATCTGATGTGCTGCATTGTTCCGTCGACGAGCGGTCATCGACGGGTAGTGAGTTTGTCCTTCCGCAATGAACATCTTCGCGTACTCGCCATCTTGTATGCGGCGCAGTGCCTCTCGCATCGCGTACTTCGATTCTTCATTGATAACTTCAGGCCCGGTGACATATTCGCCAAACTCTGCGTTGTTTGAAATCGAATAGTTCATATTTGCAATGCCACCCTCGTACATCAGGTCAACGATCAGTTTCAGCTCGTGTAGACACTCAAAATAGGCCATTTCTGGCGCATAGCCCGCATCTACGAGGGTTTCGAAGCCAGCCTTTACAAGCTCAACACAACCTCCGCATAGGACAGCCTGTTCACCAAACAAATCTGTCTCGGTTTCATCTTTGAACGTCGTTTCAATGATACCCGTCCGACCTCCACCGACGCCAGACGCATACGACATAGCAACATTCTTCGCATTGCCTGACGCGTCTTGATGGATCGCTACAAGGTCCGGCACACCGCCTCCCCGGACATATTCACTGCGGACGGTATGTCCTGGGGCCTTAGGTGCAATCATGATCACGTCAAGATCGCTTCTAGGAACCACCTGATTGTAGTGGATTGAGAAACCATGCGAAAACGCCAGTGTTGCTCCCTGTTTGATGTTTGGCTCAATCTCCGATTTGTAAAGATCACCGTGGAACTCGTCAGGTGTCAGAATCATGACCAAGTCGGCTTGGCTCACAGCTTCTGTAACCGAGAGAACCTTGAGACCATGCGCCTCTGCTTTAGCAACCGAAGATGAGCCTACGCGAAGACCGACGGTGACATCCACGCCCGAATCCTTTAGGTTGCACGCCTGCGCGTGGCCCTGCGAGCCATAACCAATGACTGACACCTTGTGAGACTGGATGATCGAAAGGTCGCAATCTTTGTCGTAATAAATTTGCATGAAATATTTCCCTCTAGTTATCTTGGCTGGCTATACAGAAAGCACGCGTTCGCCGCGCGCGATACCGCTGACGCCACTTCGGACCACTTCCAAAATGGCCGAGGTACCAATTGACTCAATGAATGCGTCAAGTTTTTCACTCGCCCCGGTTAGCTGCACCGTGTACATAGCAGGAGCCACATCAACCACTTGCCCGCGGAAGATATCACATGTCCGCTTAACTTCTGCGCGCTGAGCACCAGTCGCTTTGATCTTAATCAGCATCAGCTCGCGTTCGATGTGATCTCCCTCGGTAAGATCAACAAGTTTAACAACGTCGATTAGCTTATTGAGCTGCTTGGTGATCTGCTCGATCACTCCATCTTCCCCGATAGTGGTCACTGTCAGACGCGACAATGTCGCATCCTCTGTTGGGGCGACAGTCAATGACTCGATGTTAAAACCACGCTGTGAAAATAGACCAACAACGCGAGACAACGCACCAGGCTCATTTTCCATTAGAACCGAAATAATGTGTCTCACTTTGTGCGCTCCGTTTTACTCAAAACCATATCTTTCATAGAGCCAGTTGGAATGTGCATCGGGTACACGTGCTCCTCAGGGTCAACATAGATATCCATGAAGACCACACGATCTTTCATTGAAAAACATTCTTCCATTTTCGTTTTCAAGTGAGTCGGATCAGTCACTTTCATACCAATGTGACCATAAGCCTCCGCTAGTTTGACAAAATCCGGCAAAGAGTCAGAGTAAGTGGACCCAGCATAACGGCCACCATACTGCATATCCTGCCATTGTTTTACCATGCCCAGTGCTGCATTATTCAGATTGATAATCTTCACAGGCATGTTGTACTGAGTGCAGGTCGATAATTCTTCGATGCACATCTGGATTGATCCCTCGCCCGTGACAACCGCAACCGCGCGCTCGGGATGGGCAAGCTGCACACCCATAGCTGCAGGTAATCCGAATCCCATGGTTCCGAGACCACCCGAGTTAATCCATTGACGAGGTTTATCGTACTTGTAATATTGCGCGGCAAACATTTGGTGCTGGCCAACGTCGGAACAAATAAACGCCTCGCCGTTGGTCACTTCATAAAGAACCCGGATCACATCTTGTGGCATAATCTGGTCGCGACGCGTGTAACGATCTCCCGTCCAAAGGCCGTGCTTTTCACGCCAACCGTTGATGGTTTCCCACCATGCCTTCAAAGCTTCCTGATCGGGCTCGATGTCCATTTGGTTTAACATCTCAATCATATCTGCCAAAACTGGCTTCACAGGCCCAACTAATGGCACCTCGATATGACGCACTGTTTTCTGGATGGATGCCGGGTCAATATCGATATGTATTATCCGCGCATTTGGACAGAATTTTTTCGGATTGTTCGTCACCCGGTCATCAAAACGAGCGCCAACCGCAAAAATAACATCTGCCTGATGCATCGCTTGGTTCGCTTCATAGAAGCCATGCATTCCAAGCATTCCAATAAACTGGTCGTCGGAACCAGGAAATGCTCCGAGACCCATCAGAGTATTGGTTACTGGATATCCGAATCGTCTAGAGAGTATGGTCAGCTCCTCTGCGGCGTCACCCAAGACCACACCCCCACCCGCATAGATCACTGGCCTCTTCGCCTCCAACAAAAGGTCCAACGCTTTACGGATTTGACCTGTATGGCCCTTCAAGGCGGGCGTGTAAGAACGCAGCTTGATGGTTTCTGGATACTGAAATGGACGTTTTTCCTGTGGCGCTGTCATGTCTTTTGGAACATCGACGACGACGGGGCCCGGACGACCCGACTTGGCGATGTGGAAAGCCTTTTTCATAACACCGGGTATCTCTTCAATTGAGCGAACCAAAAAAGAGTGTTTAACGATGGGCCGCGAGCACCCGATCATGTCAGTCTCTTGAAATGCATCGCTTCCAATGAGATGACTCGGAACGTTTCCTGAAATTACAACCAGTGGAATCGAATCCATATACGCAGTCGCGATGCCAGTGATTGCATTAGTCGCTCCAGGGCCCGAGGTCACGAGCGCGACACCCACTTCACCAGTTGACCGCGAAAAACCATCTGCCGCGTGCACCGCGGCCTGCTCATGCCGCACTAAAATGTGCTCGACCGAATCTTGCTGATAGAGCGCATCATAAATATGTAAAACCGCACCGCCGGGATAGCCAAATATCATTTTGACTCCCTCTTCTTTCAGCGCGCGCATGATCATTTCACCGCCAGAAAGCAACTCCACTCCCGACCCTCTTTCGTCAATTAGTTAAGATAAACCGGGAATTGTGACACTCATAACCAGCCTGTCAACTGACAGGCCGCGGTTATTTAGGCGTGGAAAGCTATCCCACCAGATGAAGTAAGCTCTGCCCTGATAGTCGTGCCAGCAGCAAACTCATCTTTTAGGAGCAGTTCTGCGAGGGGGTTTTCGAGGTGCGTCTGTATGGCCCGTTTCAATGGACGTGCCCCATAGACCGGATCGTAGCCCGCTTCACACAGTTTTTCAGTGGCCTCACATGTCAGCTCGAGTCCATAATCCAACTCCTCTAGACGAGCACGTAAATAGGACAACTGAACATCCAAAATACCGCGAATGTGGTCTCGGCCAAGCGCATGAAAAACAACAGTATCATCGATTCGGTTGATTAACTCTGGCCGGAAATGAGTGCCGACGACACCCATCACAGCATCACGAATTGTCTCGTGTGACTCGTGTACCATGCTCTGAATCAGGTCTGACCCTAAGTTCGATGTCATCACCACAACCGTATTCGAAAAATCAACCGTACGACCCTGACCATCGGTCAGACGGCCATCATCGAGCACTTGCAAAAGAATATTAAAGACATCTGGATGGGCTTTTTCGACCTCATCCAAGAGCACAACAGAGTACGGACGTCGACGGACCGCTTCGGTCAAATAACCACCCTGCTCATATCCGACATATCCGGGAGGTGCTCCAACAAGTCGAGCCACCGAGTGCTTCTCCATGAATTCAGACATATCAATGCGAACCATGGCGTCTTCTGAATCGAACAAAAACTGGGCCAGGCTCTTACAGAGTTCAGTCTTACCGACACCTGTTGGCCCAAGGAACAAAAACGAACCATTGGGTCTCTTTGGGTCAGATAAGCCAGACCTAGATCGACGCACCGCATTGGCGACCGCTGTCACCGCAGTGCTCTGGCCTACCACTCGTGCGTGTAACGCATCTTCCATATGAAGTAATTTATCTTTTTCACCCTCAAGCATCTTCGACACAGGGATACCGGTCCAACGACTGACAACTTCAGCAATTTCTTCACCGGTGACCCGAGACCGAACAAGTTTTCCTTCAACAGATTCATTGGCCTCTTGGGCCTCGGCCATCCTTTTCTCGAGGGTTGGGATCACACCGTACTGGATCTCACTCATCCGAGCTAAATCACCCGCGCGCCGTGCCTGATCTAAATCAATTTCCGCGCGGTCAAGCTCCTCCTTAATTGCTTGCACACCATGAGTCAGCGCTTTTTCAGAGGCCCAAACTTCCTCCAGTGCTCCCGCTTCCTTCTCCACTTCGGAAATTGTTTCTTCAAGTTCAGTGAGCCTCGCCTTACTCGCTTCATCTTTTTCTTTTTTAAGCGCCTCGCGTTCGATCTTTAATTGAATCAATCGACGATCCAAACGGTCCAATTCTTCGGGCTTGGAGTCCATTTCTAAACGGATACGGCTTGCTGCCTCATCCATCAGATCGATGGCCTTATCTGGTAGCTTTCTATCTGTGATGTAACGACTCGACAATTTTGCTGCCGAAATAATTGCGGAATCAGAAATCTCTACACCGTGATGCACCTCATATTTTGGCTTCAATCCCCGAAGAATTGCGATGGTATCGGTTTCGGTAGGCTCACCCACCAACACTTTCTGGAAGCGACGTTCGAGTGCAGCATCTTTTTCAAGGTACTGGCGGTATTCATCAAGGGTTGATGCTCCCACACAATGAAGCTCTCCACGCGCGAGTGCCGGCTTCAGCATGTTACCGGCGTCCATTGCACCCTCAGACTTACCAGCTCCAACCATGGTATGGATTTCATCGATAAAGAGAATAACTTGCCCCTCTTGCTGCGCTAACTCCTTCAACACAGCCTTCAGTCGCTCTTCGAATTCGCCTCGGAATTTTGCGCCAGCAATCAAGGAACCCATGTCAAGGGATAAGACACGCTTATCCTTCAAACCCTCTGGCACCTCGCCATTAACAATTCTAGCCGCCAAGCCCTCAATAATCGCCGTTTTACCAACGCCAGGCTCACCGATCAAAACTGGATTGTTCTTTGTACGACGCTGTAGCACTTGGACCGCTCGACGGATTTCCTCGTCTCGACCAATCACCGGGTCTAACTTGCCCTCCGACGCTTGCGCGGTCAGATCAAGGCAATATCTATCAAGAGCACCACGATTTTCTTCATCATTTTCAGTTTGCACTGACTCGCCTCCACGGAGTTTCGCCGTTGCGTCCGCTAACCTATCTTCATCGACAGAAGCCGCCTGAAACGCCCGCTTTGTCGCCTTGTCCTTGGACATCACAGCGAGAATCGTCTCTGAAGAGAGAAAGGAATCTTTCTGTGACATGGACTGCTTTTCAGCCAAATTAAACTGACGCGCAAGATCCTGACTAATTCGCACCTCGCCGTCATGATTCTCTAATCGAGCCATCCGATCTAAGGCCCGGTCGGCTTCCGCCAGCAACAAATCAATTTGACCGCCAGCAGTCAACACTAGAGATCGAGCTGAACCACCCCTTTGTGTGAGCAATGCTTTCAGGAGATGCCAAGGTGACACCTCATTGTGGTCAAGATTTAAGGCAAGACTTTGCGCATCCTGCAGAGCTTGCATGAGACGATTTGTTAATCTATCCAATCGCATTAGGTAATCCCTTATCTAAAACAACTAACAATGAGGAGGTGGGGACGACCAACCACGATCACAAGTTATCCACAGGTTATTCAGTGAGCATAATGCAACTTGCCATCCGTCCAGTGACTCCTGAGCGACGGTAGGAGTACCACCGATTCGAGTCAAAGTATGTACATGCATCAATCCCTGTAATATTCATGACACCAAGATTTTCAAGAATATCTGTGGCGAGGCCCCGGAGATTAGCAAATGAACGATCAGCGCCATAGCCGGCCTCGAAATAACGAGCCCACGCCAAATTTCTAAACACAAAAGCGTCCACAACATCTGGGCCAACTTCAAAGGCATCTGGACCGATGCAGGGGCCGAGCCACACCTGCACCCGACTCGGATGCGGGAATTCTCGAAGGATATTCTCAAGCACTCCAGAGCCGAGCCCTCGCCAACCGGCGTGAGCTGCACCCACGAGCCCTTGGGTCGCAAATAACACCGGAAGGCAATCGGCCGTCATGACACCGATGGGACAGTTAGGTTGATCTGTCACTACCGCGTCGGCGGACGTGACTGAGGACTCTCTATTTACGTGGGCTACTTTGATGCCGTGAACTTGTTCGGGAAAGTAGACACCACAACCAAACCGGCTAGCAAGATGTTCGCGGTTTCTAAGAACCGAAGCCTCATTGTCGCCAACATGCAGGCCCAAGTTAAATGAACCAAAGGGAGCGGGCTCAGGGTCACTAGTCGTTTGCAGTGCCACAACTTTCGGCCCACAATCAATTTCAAACCACGGCTCAGACATCCACGCTCCTCAGAGCAATTAACAAATCATTCAAATCAGAGGCAATTGGCACCTCAAATTCAACGGGTTCACCACGTATCGGATGAATCAAGCCAAGATTTCTAGCGTGAAGGGCTTGCCTTGGGAATCCATCGATTAATGCACGCACTTCCTGTGTCGCACGACCAAGACCTAGCCGACCTTGGCGATACACTGGATCACCAACCAACGGATGACCAATATGCGTCATATGCACACGAATTTGATGCGTCCGACCTGTTTCTAGCTTCACATCCAACCAAGCGAAATGCGCGGTTGTCTCAATCAATCGATATTGAGTGACTGCTGGCTTACCTAAAAAGACTACGGTCATTTTGGTTCGTTGAATCCGATGCCTGTCCAAGGGCGCATCAATCGTTCCCGTTTTACTGGGGTGACCGTAGACTAGTGCGCAGTATCGACGACTCATCGAACGATTCTTAAGTTGCTTTACTAGATTGGCTTGAGCTTTGAGTGAGCGTGCGACTGCCAAGACACCACTAGTATCTTTATCTAGTCGGTGAACGATGCCCGCACGCGGGACTTTCTCTAGCTCCGGATATAGGTCCAACAAGGCATTCACCAGGGTTCCCGAGGGATTCCCATGGCCCGGATGAACAACAAGTCCAGCCGGCTTGTTCACTATTATCAGATCGCTATCGGCGTAAACCACATCTAATGGAATTGTTTCAGCTGACCAGCCGATCCGTGGCTCAAGCTCCACGTTTACCGCTATATTTTCGCCACCTAGCACCCTATTTTTAGGCTTCAAAGCCACTCCATTGACTAGTATCTGGCCATTGACAAGCCATTGCGAAAGACGTGCTCGGGAGTAATCTGGCATCAGACGAGCCAAGACCTGATCTATCCGAGACCCAGACTCCTCCAAAGGTACTTCAAACTGTGCTTGAATATAGGTCTTATTGTTTTGTCGATCAGCCATTTTTCGATTCGTTAAAAAAGGACTTTTATGATAACCCGGACTCTTAGCTTCCTGCTCATTTCTATTGTGTTGACAGCCTGCTCGATCTTCGATCCGGAAGCCAATCTTAAGAGTGAAAAGCAATTATGGGAGACGGCCCAGATACACATGGATGGTCGTCGTTATCTAGACACAATCACTGCACTCGAGGAGCTCGATCGTCGCTTTCCGTTTGGGCAATATGCAGATGGTACCCAACTCAACCTCGTATACGCTTACTTTAAATCATCAAAATTTGACCTTGCGCGCCTTACCGCTGATCGCTTCATTCGTCTCAATCCAGATCATCCTCAAGCGGCCTACGCGCAATATATGAAGGGGCTATCATCCTACGCATCAAATAATTCCATAATATCCCGTTACCTCCCGGGCGATGAGACTGGCCGAGATCTGGGTGGCGCTCGCGACGCGATAACCGATTTCACACAACTGCTCGAACGTTACCCAGACAGCGAATTTGCAGAAGATGCTACCCTTCGATTAATCTATGTACGCAACCAGCTCGCTGAATACGAAGTCAACGTGTCTCGTTACTACATCCGACGTGGTGCCTACCTTGCGGCCGCAAATCGAGCAAGACAGGTGGTCGAAGGTTACCCCTCCACGCCCGCCGTAATAGACGCCTTAATCATTATGTATTTGGCCTATGAAGCGCTAGGTTTGCCGCAAGAATCTCAGGATGCGCTGTTCGTACTATCTGAGAATTATCCGCAATATGTTGCTGGTAATCGCGGTGATCAACGTTTGGCCCCGGGGGTGCTCTACGCAGAGGGTGAGACCCTGACCAGCATACTCACCTTTGGTTTTTTGGGAAGTGCGAGCGACCTTGCCGACCGTTTGGCTACTTTCAGCGAATTGAGACGTCGAGATGCGAGTCGTCGTCCACTAGCAACGCTTCGACCAGCAGAGGGCGCACCCACAATTGATAAACCAAGTGTGATTACAGATGTCTTCTTTTAGAATGACCAGCGATTCGCTATCGGATACCTCCGATCGCGGCCGAAGCCTCGCGCGGTCACTCGGGGACCAACAGCCGACTGTCGCCTCTTGTACTCGTTGATATCGACCAGCCGACATATTCGCTTCACCTCTTCCGAATCAAAACCGGAATCGATGATGGCCTGAGGCGATTGGTCGGATTCAATATATAGTGACAGCATCTGATCAAGCCGATCATACGGGGGCAGACTGTCAGAATCCTCCTGTTCCGGCGCAAGTTCAGCCGAAGGTGGTCGGCTGATGACACGTTCGGGGATAGCCTCCCTGTCTCGATTCACAAACCGAGCAAGATCATAAACCCTTGTTTTCCAGACGTCTTTTAATACCGCGAATCCACCGGCCATATCTCCGTATAGGGTGGCGTACCCTACCGCCATCTCGCTCTTGTTGCCTGTAGTAAGGACCAGGGCGCCTGTTTTATTGGAGAGCGCCATTAAAAGTACGCCCCGGCACCGGCTCTGTATGTTCTCTTCTGTCGCGTCAACAGGATGACCCTTGAAGAAAGGCCCTAACACATCCATACATTCACGGACCATTGGTTCGATAGAAACAACAGAAAACTCACAGCCCAGAATCTCCGCCTGTCGTCTAGCATCAGTGACACTGATTTCAGCTGTGTATAGATAGGGCATCATCACCGCGTGCACATTTTCAGCACCCAATGCATCCACGGCACAAACGAGTGTCAGTGCTGAATCAATGCCTCCTGACAATCCGAGAACAGCCTTCTTAAATCCTGTTTTTGCAAAATAATCACGGACACCCGTCACGAGCGCCTGGTATAGCAACCAATCCTTAGACGGTAAAGCGGCTGTACAGCTTTTAGCAAGGTCCTTCCCATCCCAGATAATATCGAGCATTTCCTCAGCAAAAAAATTAGCTTGTGCGACGATTTTTCCCTGCCGATTGACGGCAAATGAACCCCCATCAAAGACCAATTCGTCCTGTCCACCGACCAGATTCACGTAAGCAATTGGTATCTGATTGTTGCTAGCTCGATCCGTCAGATGCCAATACCTCTCAGAGATTTTGTTCTCCGCAAATGGCGACGCGTTCACAACCATAATCAAGTCCACACCAAGCGCACAGGTGGCTTCAACAATCTCTGGGACCCAAACATCCTCGCAGACCAACAAGCCAATTCGTATCCCCTCGATCTCGCATACCATTGGTTCCGTCCCAGCAACGAAATAACGACGTTCATCAAATACCTGATAGTTTGGTAGGGAATTTTTGTGATAAGCGGTCAAACGCCGCCCATACTGATAAACAACTAGACTGTTGTGCAGTGATGAAGGTCTGAAACTCAGGTCACCTCGATCGCACTCTCGAAGCTTTTTTGGTGCTAGTGTCGGCAGCCCAACACAGAGCGTCAATCCTTCGCTGATTTCACACAATTTTGTCTCGGCGAACTCCAACTTATGGATCAGCGCGGGACGTAAAAGTAAGTCCTCAGGCGGATATCCGGTCAAAGCTAGTTCAGGAGCGATCAAGATAGAGATACCATCAGCCCGAGCTTGCGCTGCCGCTCGGGAAAGCTTCTGTAAGTTGACGCTGAAATCTCCAACTGTGGCATCCATTTGAAATAATCGGATAGAGCGTTGCGTCATAAGGTTTTCCAAGGTTGATAAGGCGTGGGGTCAACAATCGGTGTTCGATCCATCATCTGGTCGCATAATAGTCGGCTGGACGCGGGACTCAAGACAACTCCATTTCGAAAATGACCTGAGTTCACCCATAGCTTGTCCGAGACGGCTCCAATCCAAGGTAACCCCTCAGGTGATCCAGGTCGGAACCCGGCCCATTGTGCCTCTAATGGAATCTCCTCAAGTATCGGAATCATCGAAAGCGCAGATGCGTATAGCGACTCAAATGCGTCACGGTCAGGTATCCTTTCAAAACCAACATCCTCCAATGTTGATCCAAATATAATCCGCCCGTCGGCCCTGGGTATTGCATAGCGCCCATTCGCCAAGACAACTCTATTTACCAAATCACATGGACCGAACAACAGCATCTGCCCCTTCATTGGCTTTATCGGGCAACTGAGCTTAACTCCCGTAAACATATTTCCGGTCCACGCCCCGGCTGCTAAAACGACTCGACCACTGACGTAGCCTTGGCTTTGACTTGAGACCTTGGGCGAATCAAGATCCCCCGACAATATGACCTCACGATATTCAAGTAATTGAATCTTTGGATGGTTCAAACAAGCCTGTCTCAGTGCCCGACCCATTCTCGAGTTCCTAACGCTTGAGATACGTGGCATCCAAAGCGGCGTTTCATCCAATACTACATTCGGCTCGAGCACTCGCGCCTCTTCGTCACTGATTTCAATAACTTTAGGTGATAGACCGACACCCCAAGCGAGTGCCTTTTCACGCTCATCAGTTGCGGTCACCAACATTCCTTCTGTAGATAACTCGGAATCAATCCCGGTTGATTCGTTCAGTGAGGCAATCAGATCGGGAAACGCCTGCTGCGACCATGTGGCGAGTGCCGTAATCGAAGGCGCGTACCGCCATGGGTATAGTGGCGAAATAATTCCACCACCAGCCCAAGAGGCCTCCTGCCCCGCCCGCCCTTTATCGAACACAAAAACCGAAAGACCTGCCTCAGCTAACTCCAAAGCAGACATCATGCCCATTACTCCAGCACCAATCACTAATACATCGGCCGAATAAGATTGAGATCTCACCATCGTTTGATTATCGCACGCAGACGTCCGCCCGTCAGAGTCAATTCCGTACAAACTATGCAGATGAATGAGTGGCAGATTTTCTGTTTAGACTACCGTACTAATCCACGACACGTAGCTTTAGTTCTTTCGGTAAGGAGAACTGAATCGATTCTGTGACGCCATCTTCTTGGACAACCGTATCGACACCTAATTCCCTCAAACGATCGCAGACAGCCTGAACGACATTCTCAGGGGCAGATGCGCCAGCAGTTACAGCGATTGCGTTCGCCTCTTTAACCCACACTGAGTCAATCTGCTCGGGGCCGTCAATCAGATATGACTTCGAGCCCAATCGCTCAGCAAGTTCTTTGAGTCGGTTGGAGTTGGACGAGTTTATAGAGCCGACCACCAAAACGAGATCGTGCTCCAAAGCGAGCCGTTTGACTGCATCTTGCCGGTTCTGTGTGGCATAGCAAATATCATCCTTTCGCGGGCCTTGGATGTCGGGAAAGCGCTCGCGAAGGATATCAATAATTCGCACTGTGTCGTCCATCGACAATGTCGTTTGTGTCACGAAGGATACACTCTTGGGATCGTCAATCACGACTGTCTGCGCTTCTTGTTCATCTTGAACAAGCTTCATGACACCGCCATGGGTTCTATCAAACTGCCCTAAGGTTCCCTCGACTTCAGGGTGGCCGGCATGACCTATCAAAATACATTCACGGCCTTCCTCTGAAAACTTGAGCACTTCCAAGTGGACTTTAGTTACCAATGGACAGGTGGCATCAAACACCTTCAGTTTTCGTCGCGTCGCCTCGTCTCGAACCGCCCGCGATACGCCATGGGCTGAAAAGATCACAATGGTGTCGTCTGGGACCTCATCAAGCTCGTCCACGAACACCGCTCCCCGCGACCTGAGGTCGTTGACCACTGTTTTGTTGTGGACCACCTCGTGCCTCACGTAAACCGGTGCCCCGAAGATCTCAAGCGCACGATTAACGATGTCAATCGCGCGGTCGACACCAGCACAAAAGCCGCGAGGGTTGGCAAGAGTCGCTTGCATCAATGTGTCTCCGCCGGAACTACAGAGAGAATTTCAACCTCGAATTCAAGATCTCGCCCCGCCAATGGATGATTGAAATCAACCGTCACCATTCTGTCTTCAATTAAGGATACGACACCCGGTAATTCAGATTTAGCTTTGTCCTGAAAACTCAGTACCAAGCCCTCGGCGAGTTCAATAGTGGGATCAAATTGATCTCTCGGGATCCGCTGTATATTGGAGGGATTGCGCTGCCCAAATCCGTCCTTAGGCTTGATAATCTCGACTTTCCGTTCACCTGCGCTCATCCCATGAATAACCATCTCGAACGCTTCAGGCAGGTTTCCATCACCAATGACTAGAGAAGCAGGTTTTTTCCCGAAGGTTGAATCAACTAGCTCACCCGTGTCAGAGAGCCTGAGTGCAAAGTGAAGTTCAACCTTGCAATTTAGACCGATGTCGAGCATCTAGGTACCATCCAATCAACAAACAACCAGCAGCTAAAGTAATACTTGTATCGGCAATATTAAAGGCCGGAAATGACCAACCTCCCCAATGGAAGTGTAAAAAATCGACAACATAACCAAAGGCGATACGGTCAACCCCGTTGCCAATGGCGCCCGGAATCAATAACACGAATCCAGTCCGCACCCAACGGCAAAGCCCAGGATCTCGCAGAGACCAGATTGAGTATCCCGAAACACCCACTGCGAGAGTCAAAAATAGCCATCGTTGCCACCCACTTGCATCCGCCAAAAAACTAAACGCCGCCCCGGTGTTGTGCAACAACGTGAAAGAGAAAAACGGCAGCACACCGACGGGCTCTGCATAGGTCAGATAAGCGGACGCCAAAAACTTGGTGAACTGGTCAACTAAGAAGATCGACCCAATCACCAAAGCGAGGTCAAGCCTCATGCAAAAGTCCGCTCTTCGCCCGCGCCCTCGATATTATCAACGCAACGTTTACAGAGTGTAGGGTGAGCGCGTACCGAACCAACATCGAGACGATGGTGCCAACAGCGCTCACATTTCTCCGTCTCTGCAACCTTCACAACCACAGAAAGGTTTGGACATGTAGAGTCTGATATCGCTTGATCAGGGGCCTCTTTTAGGCGACCCAACGTGGCATCAGACGTGATGGTAACAAAACGAAGTTCCTCCCCCAAAGCCGCTAGCGCATCGAAAATTGGGCCAGCAGCGAACAATTCAACCTCAGCCGACAAAGAGCCCTTCACAAGACCGTCGGAACGCGCAGCCTCTATAGCTTGATTGACTACTCTCTTAGCAGATTGAATTAGTGACCAATTTACCTCTGCACGACGACCCGCCCTTGGTATTTCAGCTTCAGTAACAGCAAACACGAAGCGATGAGGACGTTCACCGGGCATTGCCTCCCAAATTTCCTGAGCCGTGAAAGACAAAATGGGAGCCATCCAACGCACCAATGCATCTGTAATCCAGTAGAGTACCGTTTGGCAACTTTTTCGAGCATGGCTTTCCGCTTTCAGTGTGTACTGACGGTCTTTGATGATATCCAGATAAAAGCCACCCAAATCATCAACGCAGAAGTGATGCAAAGTCTGGGTGACCTCAGAGAATTCATAACGATCGTAATGGGCCATAATTTTAGTCGACAGTTCATAAGTTCGTCGAATCATTTCTGCATCGAGAGATACCAGATCGTCCATCGGAACCTGATCGGTCTCGGGATTAAATCCGGTCATATTTGCTAACAAGAATCTGGCAGTATTTCGGACACGTCGATACGTGTCTGACGTTCGATTCAGAATCTCATGACTCACCGTCATTTCCTTCGTGAAGTCGGTAGACGCAATCCACAGGCGTAAGATGTCGGCCCCAAGTGTGTTCACAATATCTTGTGGTGGTATCACGTTCCCCAGTGATTTCGACATCTTGCGGCCGTCTTGGTCCACGGTAAACCCATGTGTGAGAAGGCCCCCATAAGGCGCTTTACCGTGGATGGCTACCGAGGTCAAAAGTGACGACTGGAACCAACCACGATGCTGGTCCGAGCCCTCGAGATATAAATCTGCGGGGAAATGCAGTCCATCCCGACGGCCCAAGACTGAGGCGTGCGTCGTCCCTGAGTCAAACCATACGTCCAATACGTCGGTGACCTTTCGGTAATTTGACGCCTCGTCGCCTAATAATTCACTTACCTCGAGATCAAACCACGCATTGATCCCACCCCTTTCAATTTTATGGGCTATTTTTTCGAACAACATCTCGGTATCTGGATGCAATTGACTGGTTTCTTTATGCACGAAGACTGTGATCGGCACGCCCCAATTTCTCTGTCGTGAGATACACCAATCAGGACGGTCCTCTAGCATTGCGGCCAGTCTGTTCTTACCCCAACCAGGGGTGAATTGAATTTCCGAGTCAATCTCCTGACGCGCTGTCTCGAGGAGTCCCTCGCCCTGCATACGGATAAACCACTGCGGAGTGGCCCGATAGATCACTGGCGTTTTATGGCGCCAACAATGAGGGTAGGAATGTTCTAATCGCTCTCTATGAACCAACCTGCCGTTCTTGGCTAGATAGTCAGCGATAACAGCACCCGTTTTTTCAACATGAAGTCCTCCGACAATGGCTACAGACTCAGCAAATGTGCCGTCATCACGAACCGGTGTGAGAAGTTCAAGATCTAACGAGGTGGCGGCATGAAAGTCCTCGAGGCCATATGCTGGAGCTGAGTGTACGGCGCCGGTTCCGGCCTCGAGCGTCACATGATCGCCCGTGATTACAGGGACTATGCGTCCATCCCAAGGTGCCTCACTTTGAATACCAGCTAAGGCGCTACCATCTGCCTCCCCAAGAATTTCAAATGACTCGATCGTGTACCTCGCAGCCAATGCCTCCAGGCGACCCTCGGCCAGGACTAATGTCCAGCGTTGCCCGTCCTTCTCAAACCGAGCTAACACGTACGAAAGCGCCGCATGAACGGCCACAAATTGGTTCGCCGGAAGCGTCCATGGGGTGGTCGTCCAGATCGCTATCGCGGCCTCGGAGGCAATTTCAGAAGAAACACCGAATACGGTCTCGATTTGGGTCGTATTCTGGATTGGAAAGGCTACGTCAACGGTCCACGTCTCTCGGTCTTGATACTCGACCTCAGCCTCCGCGAGGGCACTTTCACAGTCGGTACACCAGTAAACGGGTTTCGCGCCCTGATGAAAATGACCATTATTGATGATCCGACCCAGTGATCGAACGATGTCTGCTTCGACCTTATAGTCCATTGTCAGATACGGGTTATCCCAATCACCAAGAATCCCCAAACGTTTAAAATCGACCTTCTGCCGCTCAATTTGCGAGGTAGCGTACTCACGACAAGCGTCTCGGAACTCACTGGTGGATTGAAACTTTCCACCAATCTTACCGACCGTGGTCTCCACCTTGTGCTCGATTGGTAGACCGTGACAGTCCCAGCCGGGTATGTAGGGAGCATTGAAGCCGGCGAGACCACGCGATTTGACAACAATATCTTTAAGGACTTTGTTAACAGCGTGACCGATATGGATGTCGCCGTTCGCGTACGGAGGACCGTCGTGTAGGATAAAGGTCTTCTCTCTATTTGACTGCGCATCCTGTACCTGCCGGTACCAGTCGTCGGCCTCCCAAGTGGCCAGCATATCAGGCTCACGCTTTGCCAGGTTCCCACGCATCGGGAATTCAGTCTCAGGAAGATTCAGTGTCTGTTTGTAATCAGTCATTCAATTTCAGATCCATTTAAAAAACTCAGCGACTCCCGAGCCTTATTGTTGTCGAACCTAATCCGTTCGGTTAGTGCCTCAAGGCTCTCGAATTTCTGCTCGGCGCGAATGAATATCAGTGGAGTCACGGTCAGGTGAAGACCATACAGCTCATCAGAGAACCCATGCAAATGTACTTCTAGTCGGTCCTTCTGGCCAGAGACAGTGGGACGCGATCCGATGTTGGCGACCCCACTCATAACTCGTCCATTAGGGATTTCAACCGAGCAACCAAACACCCCGTGTATTGGTGGACAGTTTCGGAGTGCTATGTTAGCAGTCGGAAAGCCAATTTGCCGCCCCAGTTGTTGCCCGTAGGATACTCGTCCACAAAAGGCATACGAGCGACCCAGCATTCTTGCGGCGCCATCAAAATCATTCAGCCTTAGCAGCTCACGAATACGGGATGATGAGACACGTACACCGTCTAGAAGATGCGTCTCTGACTGTTCGACTTTAAACCCACGTCGATTACCCGCTGCCAGCAAGTAATCAAAGTCACCTTGCCTATCGCAACCGAAACGGAAATCATCACCAACGACAACCTGAGCAACGCGTTTACCGGAGACCAACTGATCGATAAAATTGTCGGCTGTCAAGGGTCTGATATCTGAAAACTTCAAGCACCAAATCGAATCAACGCCCAATGATTTCAGAGCGGCCACTTTTGTTTTCAGGCTCATTAGTCTGGCTGGGGCGGACTTACCTCTTTGTCTTGCGAAGAATTCCCTCGGCTGGGGTTCGAACAACAAGACTGTCAACGGAAGCCCGAGTCGAGTAGCAACTGCTTTTGCCTGTTCGATGACGCGTTGATGGCCCACGTGCACACCATCAAAGTTACCGATGGTTAAAACATGTGGTGACCGGAATTCAAAGTGTCGACCGAAAATAAATCGCATTGCGTTATCGTGCTGCTGGTGGCATGAGCAACGAAGTATAGCGGATCCCAACTAATCTCAATGTAATCAGATACAAAAACCCTGAGGTAAACAACAAAACAGAGGTCCAACTCATACGTCCATACAGAGAGACATCTTCCAAAGATGCCGAGGACGGCGCCCACCACGCCACTTGAACCATCACCAAGATGGCCAAAATAACTTGTGCCGCTGGACGCCATGGCGGCTGACGGACCTCATACCAACCGCGTTGATGCAAACCCCTTAGTAGCAACAATGCATTGACCCACGCAGATAAGGACGTTGCAAGGGCTAACCCAACGTGCTCTAACGACCAAACCAGGATCAGGTTAAACACCATATTCGAGGCCATAGCGATCACACCTATTTTAACAGGTGTCTTAGTATCTTGATGCGCAAAATAATGTGGAGCAAGCACCTTGATCAACATGAATGCTGGTAGCCCTATGGAGTAAGCCATCAGTGACAATGATGATGCCTCGATGTCTTGAACGGTCATTGCCCCATATTGGAATAGTGTCGCCAAAATCAATTCACCAAAAACGGCCAAGACTGCAGCGCACGGGAGCCCCAATACGAGGACTACCCAAACCGCCCAACTCTGTGTTTGATGTGATGCTGTGTTGTCTCCCTGCGCGAAGTCACGTGATAACTTGGGAAGAATCACAGTAGAAATAGCGATCGCGATCACACCCAAAGGTAATTCCATTAAGCGATCTGAGTAGTAAAGCCACGAAACCGACCCAGATACCAATAATGATGCGAGGACGGTATCAAGCAGTAAATTAATTTGACTGACAGAAACACCGAACAAAGCAGGAATCATCAATTTTAAGATTTTTGAGACACCCGGATGGTCTGCCAACAACGAAGGTTTGGGTAATAACCCCGCCGCCATAAGCGGAGGGATCTGAATTATCAACTGTACTACGCCTGCGATCGCCACGCCGATCGCGAGCCCTAGTACTGAGGGAGATATTAGGGGTGCCAAAAATAACGCACTCCCTATCAAGGATAGATTCAAAAATAGTGGAGTCGCGGCTGGCACAGCAAACCTCCCGATACTGTTGAGGATGCCTCCCGCAAACGCAACAAAACAAATGAAACCAAGATATGGAAAGGTCCAACGTAACAGATCAGCTGTCAGTGTCAGTTTCTCA
The DNA here is from genome assembly GCA_913042205.1 of uncultured Gammaproteobacteria bacterium. GTDB lineage: Bacteria > Pseudomonadota > Gammaproteobacteria > Pseudomonadales > Litorivicinaceae > HIMB30. The sequence continues at coordinate 4,128 of CAJWIY010000018.1, read as the reverse complement.
GGATCATCCGAGAATCCTGGCGCAAAAAGCTTCGCGATCCAAGGCGCCAGCAGGATACCGAGAATGCTGATAGCGATAAGGATCAATCCCAATCGGCCAGCTACCTGGTCAATTAACAGCTTAACGGACTGGTCACCTTCCTTTTCACGGGTCTCGGTAAACACCGGAACAAATGCTTGAGCAAAAGCCCCCTCACCAAAAAGGCGTCTCAAAAAATTGGGGATTTTGAATGCCACAAAAAATGCATCAGCGCCTGCGGATGCGCCAACCGTGTTAGCCAGAACGATATCTCGTAGCAATCCGAGTACACGGGAGCCCAGCGTCCAACCGCCGACAGTGACACCGGACCGAATCATTTTTTCTGTTGTCACACTTTACTTTCCTTGACCCGAGGCCCCATTTTCGGTAATTTCCCTCCCCCCGGTTGATTTTTCAGTTATATCGACAGATCCACAGTGTAGTGTAAGGGAGCAACCCCGTTGGCAAATAGTCCCCAAGCACGGAAGCGTGCAAAACAGGCGGATGTCCGTCGCAATCATAACGCTGGCCTGCGGTCGCGGGCTCGCACGTACGTCAAAAAAACCTTAGCGGCTATCGCAACCAGCGACAAAAAGGCCGCTACAGAAGCGCTTAGTGAGGCAGTACCGGTTCTTGATAGCATGGTCACGAAGGGCATTTACAAGAAAAATAAATGTGCACGGACCAAGAGTCGTCTAAACGCCAAAGTCAAAGCGATGGCGTCATAATCGACAACGGCGGGTAGGTCATACCAGCGCCAGATTATCACGATGCACCAATGCGACCCCTTCTAGCAACATCTGCCGGTCCACAAGCTGTGCGGTAGTCTTTCCAAACATCTGGTGGGCTAGATCAGATCCATAATTAGTCAAACCCGTCGCGATACGTTCACCGTCTGCAGTCTCGATCGCGACGATATCGCCACGATCGAAACTTCCTCGCGAGTCAGTCACCCCAACCGGCAGCAGACTTCGGCCCTTTGTTCTCAAAGCGTTGGCCGCGCCAGCATCCACAATCAATGTGCCCCGTATTTGTTTATGGGAGGCCAACCAGCGTTTCCGTGCGGCCTGAGGCTTTAGATCAGGATACAATAATGATCCAACCTCTTCCCCCATCCGCAACTTTTCTAATATTTGATCAACTCGACCGTTAGCGATCACAGTCATCGCCCCTGATCTCGCGGCCTGCTGAGCTGCAACTATTTTTGTATACATACCGCCCCTGCCGAGCGTACCGCCTTCTTTTCCAGCCATTCCGAGAAGCCTATCATCTAGCGAACGCGCCTCAGGGATTAAAACAGCGTCTGCATGGGTACGCGGATCCTTGTCAAAAAAACCATCTTGATCAGTCAAAATTACTAAGACATCAGCCTCCAGAAGATTGGTGGCAAGTGCCCCTAGAGAATCGTTGTCACCAAATCGAATCTCATCGGTCGCGACCGTGTCATTCTCGTTTACGACAGGAATAACACCAAATTCGTTTAATTTTTTTAATGTATCGCGCGCGTTGAGGTAGCGCTTTCGATCGGCAAGATCTTCATGTGTGAATAATACCTGAGCAGTGTCATGCCCACACTCAGAAAAACAGCTCTGCCAGGCTTGAACAAGGCCCATCTGGCCTATGGCCGCAGCAGCTTGAAGCAAAGGTAGATCCTGAGGCCGTTTATCGATTTTTAGGGTTTCCAGACCGACAGCAATTGCCCCAGACGAGACCAGACAGAGCTCGACCCCTTCTGCTATCAATACGGACATCTGCTTAACCCAGATCTGCATTCTGTCGACATCGAGACCTCGACCATCATTACTCAGCAATGCGCTGCCAATTTTCACAACCCATCGCTTACCACTCTTGAGCTTGGTGCGCTTAGTCACGAGCTACAATGACCTCCATCGTATGATCATCGCCATCATCTCCATCCCCACGGTGGTTGTCTTTATGTTGTACTCGACGCTTTTCACGAAGCTCAGCGATTCGCTCATGTGCCTCTGCCGCCATTTGATCAAGCCACATACGTTCCGCAGACTCGGCATCAGGGTCCTGACGTCGCTCAGACGCCAACGCCTCAAGCCGTGTCATCAGATTATAGGCAAGTAACTCACAGCCTTCACCAGTCACACCAGAAATCACATGCACCGGAAACGGCCAATTGAACTTTACTTTCAGAGACTCAATCAATGCCTCTCTTTTATCCGAATCGACTAGGTCTACTTTATTGAGGACCAACCAACGCTCACGAGCTGCCAAAGCTGGACTAAATTGCTCGAGTTCGTCAGCTATAGTCTCAACAATATCAACCGGATCTCCATCGTCGATAGGCGCTACATCGACTAAGTGAAGCAATATACGGGTTCGGGTCAGGTGCTTCAAAAACCGTGTACCCAACCCCGCGCCCTTTGCCGCGCCAGGAATCAAACCTGGTATGTCAGTCACAACAAAATTTCGATGGGGCGCTAGCGACACCACTCCTAACTGAGGCGCTAGTGTTGTGAAGGGATAGTCAGCAATCTTGGACTTCGCAGCAGACAGCTGACTGATCAACGTTGATTTACCCGCGTTGGGAAACCCGACCAAACCAACATCCGCCAGCAACCGTAACTCCAGCCTCAGTTTGAAAGATTCCCCCAGGGACCCTGGAGTGGTTCGCCTGGGTGCTCGATTAGTGGATGACTTAAACCGAGTGTTTCCCAACCCACCTCGACCACCATCTGCGATAACCATGGCATCCCCGTTGCACACCACCTCACCAATTAAGTTATTGGTTTCGTCGTCATAAACAGTTGTTCCAACAGGCACCTTCAGAACTAAGTCATTACCACCCGAGCCCGTCTTATTACGACCAGCTCCCGGGCTACCATTTTCTGCTCGGTAACGCGGCTGGTAGCGATAATCGATGAGTGTGTTCAGATTTTCATCTGCGAGTAAAATCACAGAACCACCATCCCCACCATCGCCTCCATCTGGACCCCCTCTGGGAATATATTTCTCGCGACGGAAGCTCAGGCATCCTGCGCCCCCATTTCCAGCCTCAACTATAATTAACGCTTCATCTACGAATTTCATTGGTCGTCCAGAACGCAAAAGCCCCGCTCGCGCGGGGCTTCTTAGTCAGTAAATGCTTTGCTCAGGCAGGAGTTACAACACTCACAAAACGCCGCTTTTGCGGCCCCTTCACTTCGAACTTCACCACGCCTTCAGCTTTGGCAAAAAGGGTGTAGTCTGTGCCGCATCCGACGTTAACGCCTGGATGGAACTGTGTCCCACGCTGACGAACTAGGATATTACCAGCAAGCACCTTCTCCCCCCCAAATTTTTTCACACCGAGCCTTTTACTTTCAGAATCGCGACCGTTACGGGTACTGCCTCCAGCCTTTTTGTGTGCCATTTCCGTTTCCTACCTTAACTGTTGATTGCTGTAATCTTTATTTCAGTGAACCACTGACGGTGGCCCTGACGCTTCATGTGGTGCTTCCGGCGACGGAATTTGATGATCGTCACTTTATCGCCACGGCCGTGGGAAACGATTTCAGCGGAAACTTTGGCACCGCTAATGAAAGGTGCGCCAATGTTTACGTCATCGCCGTCTGCAACCAGCAGCACTTCATCAAACTCAATCGTTTCGCCGGTAGCGACTTCGATTTTCTCGAGCTTGAGGGTTTGACCTTCTTGAACGCGGTACTGTTTACCACCGCTTTTAATAACTGCGTACATGTCGCTCTCCGGACTTGTCGTTAATGCCGGTTACGCCCCGCGTAACCAACGCTCATCGCCTTCCGCTCTTATCGACCTGCTGCGAGTGGCGCCTCTTTTGGCAGCCATCTGACAGGGAGCATGATGAGTGGGTCGCGGATTATAACGACTATCGCTTCATACCACAAGGCCACCGGGGCTTGTCAATCTTCCAAACGCCGGCCTGGGCCTGCTTAGCGCGGCTATGCCTTGACGCCTTACAGGCAGCCCCATAGCATGAGCTCCACTCTTACCTGCCGCGATGAACGGAACCCATGACAGCCAACGTCTCCTCAATCCCGCCTGCCAGCCCTTCGCCTTCACCGCTGCACGCCGTGGTGGCCGACGATTTTGAGGCCGTCAACCGCACCATTGTGACGCAGT
>CAJWIY010000017.1 GCA_913042205.1 uncultured Gammaproteobacteria bacterium | reverse complement strand
CAGACATCAAAATGATGTTGGTCTCTAGGTCTGGACAATCAGCCTCCATACACTCAACCTCCATCACAGAAACTATCACTTCTTCTGGCAGAGCCCAGACCTCTCGGACTAGCGCACTCAATTGCCTTACTTTTTCGGACGCGATTTTCGGTTTAAACAGACTCACAGTCTGGACCTCTGTAACCCTCAGACTTACTCAGTGACCAAAAAGTAAATAGCAAAAAACTCTTTCCCCGTACCAATATTATCGATATGTTATAACATAACGTTAAACGGGAAAAGGGTCTACGAGTACTTATCGCAGATTCATGGATCAGAGGGGATATTTAGATATGAACGCACAGGTTCCTGTGACCGTCCTAACCGGCTTTTTAGGTGCGGGCAAAACGACTCTTTTAAATCGTATACTTACGGAGCAGCACGGTCGACGTTTCGCTGTCATTGTGAACGAATTCGGAGAAGAAGGAATCGACAATGATTTAGTGGTAGACGTCGACGAAGAAGTCTTCGAAATGAACAACGGTTGTATCTGTTGCACAGTCAGGGGGGACTTAATCCGCATCCTAAGTGGGCTGATGAAACGCGCTGACAAACTAGATGCGATCATCGTTGAAACCACAGGGCTCGCTGATCCCGCCCCCGTCGCCCAGACATTCTTCGTGGACCAGGAAGTAGCAGATCGCACTGCACTTGACGCGATCGTCACAATGGCGGACGCGGTTCATTTGGAGCTCCAACTCGACGACCACCACGAGGCGGAGGAGCAAATCGCGTTTGCTGACGTCATCCTTTTGAACAAGACCGATTTAGTTGATCCCGCGATACTGGACCGCGTGGAGGCACGCATTAAGAAAATTAACCCTTACGCAAAGATCCGGCGTACAACAAGGTGTGACCTACCTCTTGATGAGATCCTTGGCTTGGACGCCTTCAGCCTCGATCGGATCACGGAATTTGAGCCCGATTTCCTAGAATCCGATCACGATCATGAACATGATGATGATATCAGCAGCATCTCTCTGGCATCAGAGACAGCGCTAGATTATGACAAATTCGAGCGGTGGTTTAGCACCCTTCTACGCACCCAGGGTCAAAATATTTTGCGCTCAAAGGGGATCCTCGACTTTCAAGGTATGGACAAACGTTATGTGTTTCAGGGCGTCCACATGCTCATGGATGGTGCCCCAATGGGTGATTGGCCAGAGGGAGGTCAGAGAACTTCCAAGATCGTTTTCATTGGCAGGGATCTAGAGTCGATGCGTTTGCAAGAGGGGTTTGATGCTTGCAAGGTAGCGTAGTCCTTAACTCTCAATATGTTGCAGGGCTAAAGCCAAGAAAATATGCCGACTGATCCAAAAGTTAATGGGGTCCAGCAGAGAACCGGCGCACCAGTTGTCAATGCCTCAACTGTCGGCGAGGTTATCGTTGTAACTTCCGGCGATGGCAGCCTCAGGCTATTTCAACCTGATAGAGATCCATTAGTTTTCAACACCCATGAGGGCGTGATTCTCTCCATGGCTAGGGAGTCAAGGTATCTATTGACAGGGGGTGAGGACGGACGGTTCCTGCGAGTCTCTCTGAAGGGCGAAGTCGAGGAGATAGCGAGCTTCGGCTCCAAGTGGGTCGACTGTGTGGCCTCAGATGGAGAGCATTTTGCCTGCTCATCTGGAAGGGTTGCTTATGTATGGTCCCCGGACAGATCCCAACCAGTGCCGCTAGAGCACCAAAGCACGGTCGGTGGGCTCGCTTTCAATGCACGCGGTAACCAGCTCGCCGTGGCTCATTATGGCGGGGTAACGATCTGGACACGGCGGGGAATTAAGTGGACAAAATCAGTATTAGCCTATAAGGGATTCCACGCCTCGGTAACGTTCAGCCCTAACGGTAAATTTGTAGTCTCAACAATGCAGGAAAATGCGTTACATGGCTGGCGGCTGAGCGACAATGCTGACTTTTCGATGTCACCGTATCCAGCAAAAATCAAGAGCATAGCCTGGGCCGGAAACGCTCCGTACTTAGTGACCTCAGGAGCCAGCGAGGCAGTGTGCTGGCCCTTTAAAGGCAAAGATGGTCCGATGGGAAAAGGTCCGATTTGTGTGGCAGGACGAAAACAGATAGTGAGCTGTGTTCAAGGCTTCCCTGATGTGAACGGGGTACTGGCAGGGTTCCATGATGGGACCGTTGTGCTTTCGCAAATAAAGCCTGAGTCAGATGCGGTCGTTTTGCGGAACGCTACCGGTGTCGAAGTCACCGCCATCGCAGTTACTGAGACAGGATCCCACATACTCATTGGCGACGCCGAGGGCGAGATACTCTGGTTCAAGATGCAGTGACACCAGCTGATTTTTTCAAAAGGCTTCAGAGATTTTAGGTCTCGCGAACTCTTCCCCTCAGTAATTGATTGTGCTGAAGGACCTCTGAGAGAAATCAGTGGGCTAATATACGAATAAAATTTCTTATGCTTTCGTTCTGCACCTCCTTGCAAAACACTAAATCATCTTTATTTCTTAATTAAGGAGTTCGGGGCACGGAGAGAGCCTTCCACATCATCGGAGAGAAAATTATGAATAGAATCTTGCTAGGCGTGTTGTTAACCGTGTTTTCAACCGCTGGTTTTGCTGGCAATTGCAGCACTCACAGTAAGCCAATGGTTTCAGCTAGTGATGCCATGAAAATTGAAGAGTTACAAGCGGAGGCCAAAAAAGCTAAAGCGGATGGCAATCTGGCTCTGTATGAGGCATTGATGGCCCAGGCCAAAAATGTGATTCAAAAACGAGATTTTAATTAAGCCTCACGAATGAAGATGGCCCCTCACTTTTGCGGGGCCAGTATTACCAAACCCCTTTAGTTGCGCAATCGCGCTAGCGGTGACACACTTGCCCTGTGAAGGGAAGCCACCGGGGGTTGGTTCGTGCGAGACACCTGTCTCGTTCAGTAGCGTATCTTCCTGCGACTCCACTTCGGCGGGGGCGTCATAACGGCGCTACTTCCACTCCGTTGACAAATGCTTTTCAGGTGTACTGATAGAGTTCCGCGCGCCTCGGGCGTCCCCTTGTGCAAGCGCGTACTCATCACCGGCTAAAATCACAGCCGTTCATGACTTAAACGGATCTTTCATCTCAGCGATAATTGCCTGTGATCCATCGGCCATGATTCGCGCATCGGAGGATACTGTGACAAATCGAAATCCTTTTCCGATTCGTGCTCTTGCAGACGCAGTTGTTCCGTTGTGAATACCCGCCTTCAATCCATGCGCGGTGGCACGCTCTAAAATGTGGTCGATTGCCTCGGCCGCAGGCGGATCGACTTCATCAAAGGTTGGCTTACACCCCAGTGACAAGGAGAGATCCGACGGTCCGATGTAAATAGCATCCAAACCTTCAACTCCCAAAATTGCGTCCAGATTATCAAGAGCCTCCGCTGTTTCGATCATCGCGAACCGAACGATCATATCGTTTGCATGGTCTGGATAATCATTACCACCGTAGATTGATGCCCTAACAGGACCGAAGCTTCTCCGCCCCATTGGCGCATAACTCGTGTATTCGACAAATTTTTTGGCATCTTCTGCCGTGTTTATCATCGGGCAAATCACACCATACGCGCCCATATCAAGGGCCTTCATAATGATCCCTGGCTCCAGCCACGGGACCCGAATAATTGGGACAGTCTCAGTGGTGCTGATTGCCTGCAGCATAGCGATGAGATTCATCTCGTCATTGACACCATGCTGAAGATCAACCGTTAACGTGTCGTAACCCTGATGCGCCATTACCTCAGCTGAAAAGCCATTAGAAATTGTTAGCCAGCCATTTAATACTGGTTCATCGGCGTCCCATTTCTCTCGAATTTTATTTGTTCTCATAGACTAATCTCACTCAGTATCGAGGGGCCTCTTGACCCAAGTCCCACCATGATAGTCCATAAGACCCGCCGCTAATTCCTCTGGGGAGACATTTGGTTGATTCATCGACTCAAGAAGGTCCTCTGCTCGCGCTTCACTGTGCCAGTCCAGATGGCCAATCTCAGTATTTCTCCAAAACGAACCAGCATTGTTTGAAACTCCAAAAATGGTCGGGCAGTCTAAGGTCTCTACCTCAAAACAACTCTTTATTAACGCTGCAAAGTCGTCTGGGCTAAACCAAGTAGACATCATTCGAAGATCCGAAGGCTGTTCGAAACACGATCCTATTCTTACGATCGCGGACTCGATCCCTGCCTTAACAAAGAACAACTTCGCGACGGCCTCACCAAAAACCTTCGATGCCCCATAAAAACTATCAGGTAGAAATGGCTCATTTGGCGTTATTGTTTCTTGTGTACGGTAGGCGCCCGTTACGTGATTCGAGCTCGCAAAAATGACTCTTGGTCGGCCGTACTTTGCCGCGGCCCTGTATATATTGGAGACGCCCACGATGTTCGCCGGCAGGATCTCGTCAAATGGTTGCTCGGTCGACACTCCGCCGAGATGAAGGATGCCATCACAGCCTTGAACGAGTTGATCAACAAAAGCGGAATCTGCCAAATCTCCGATCATTGTCTCATCCAAGTCCGAGGCTGAAGCGAAGTGCTGAATGTCGGTTAGACGGAACTTTTTAGAAACACCAATAAGTCGTGGCCTGAGGAGATTGGCAACCCCGCCCGCGGCACCTGTCACTAGTAATCTTTCAAGCATCGCATCCCCAGGTAAAGAAGCGCTTGGAGCGTAATCCTATCGAGCTAATATTAGTGTCTAGGAACATCGCCAATCTCGCTCATCTTCGCGTCAAGCAGGGCCCGCATACGGCTGACTTCGTCTGAATAGCGGCTATCCCCATAACAATTAATTAATTCCAGGGGATCTTCAACGCAATCGAAAAATTCCCATTCAGGAGGCTCTGCGCCGTCGGTTGCACCGGGAACGCCGAGCCCTTCGTTGTACCAATAAATCAGTTTGTATCTCTGATCTCGTACGCCGTAATGGGCGTAGACGTTGTGCTGAAGATCCTTGTGCATCCAGTATCTGTGATACGCGATCTGTTCCCAGTTTGGTGGCGTTTTACCCATCAGTAGTTTTAAAAAACTACGGCCTTGCATGTAGCTTGGCGAAGGTAGACCAGCGATATCTAGCAACGTGGGTGCGAAATCGACATTAGAGACGATATCTGGGCAGACACCACCACTGGTCATCCCGGGGTATCTGATCAAGAGCGGCATTTGAAACGATTCTTCGTAGATGAAACGTTTGTCAAACCAACCATGCTCACCGAGGAAAAAGCCTTGATCGGACGTATAAACCACCACCGTGTCGCGGGCGAGCCCCATCTTATCGAGACAATCTAGAATATTACCAACGCTTTCGTCGAGTGAAAGAACGGTTCGGAGGTATCGCTTGATGTATCTCTGATATTTAAATTCTGCCAAATACTCGGGATCAGAAAACTCAAATTTTTCACCCGTTTTCTTATCAATCAAAGTAATAACGTTCGAATCTTTCAGGTCTGGGATTTTTCGTTCTTTGCTCCCCGGCTTAATTGGCTGACCGACCTCGGCTCCACCCACAGGTTGAACGAGACCCAGGTCATCGTACTTTAGATCCTCACGGATTCTTATTTTGGCTGCACCAGCGGCCTTGGCCCTATTGTCATAGTTATCATTGAAGGTGTCTGGCAGCCGAATATTGTCTTGAAACTCGTCATCATATTTCGGGTGGTTTTCCCATTCCCTGTGCGGGGCTTTATGGTTGACCATTAAGAAAAATGGTTTCGAGACATCTCTGGTCTCTAACCACCGGACTGATTTAGATGTGATGACATCGGTGACATAGCCGGTGCTGTTGGTAAGTTTACCGTTTAGATTAAACACTGAATCGTAATAGTCGCCCTGCCCCAGCAGAACATCAAAGTGATCGAACCCCGAGGGTTCTGACGACTTGTCATCCCCAAGATGCCACTTACCAATTATCCCTGTCGAGTATCCTGCCCGTTGCAGGTGCTTCACAAAATTTGGGAACATTGAACTGAGCTTCGTTGTCAGGGTGTAAACCCCGTTAACATGGTTGTAGGTCCCGGTTAGGATAGCCGCCCGTGAGGGTGCGCAGAGCGAATTCGTCGTATAGCAATGTGTAAAGCACATCCCGTCGGATGCCAATCGATCGATGTGTTTCGTGTTAATGAGGGTTGAACCATAAGCGCTTATTGCGTTAACGGCGTGGTCATCTGCCATGATGAAAACAAAGTTCGGAGACTTCACTGCGGTGCCATTCCCCCACGAAACGATAAGCTCTTCATATTTTCGACCGGACAACTAATGCTCGTCACCCAATACGCTGGACCGCTGAGAAATTGAAATCGATACCCTTTCCTACCACTGAACATGAAACATTGGTCCATTTACCGTCTAATACTTTACAACTTTCCCCCAAAGCGACTGACTTGGACCGTGGCCGGTCCGAGCATCCTCCATTTTGAGCACCCTCGAGTAATCAACCATCATATTTATATTTGGACCATATATTTCGATATATTTGCTCAAAACATCTTGATCGTCAGCCTCAACCATAAATTGTGATAATGCTAATGGGCTGAGAAGCCGATCGATTAACTGCCACCTAAATTTGTCTCTCTCCAGGTTCTCCGTAATACCCTCAGATTCCAACAAAATTTTCCAAGAACCTGCGTCTAGAAATCTTTGTATCTGTCGACCCAATCTCTCACTAAATATCATATTGTCCTGCACTTCTGAATGAGCGAAGGCGATCCCTACTTCGTTGATCACCTTCAAACCTCTCTTGGAAGCTACATCGATTAAACGGCATATATCGTCATCATCCGCCGACCTAGCGATACTTGAAATTTCAATAATGTCTACCCCATAGTCGACAACCCTATCGAGATAGTCATCGACTATCTTACGGCCACCATTTAGCGCCATATCCATCAACGGGTTGCCGATTGAAATCATTACATCGTTGGACTTGCATGTTTCTAGGAACCGCAATAACGAGCTCCGAGACATCTGACCTGCCTGCTTCCCAGAAAGTTTGAAAATATCAACGATGTCGCTGTAGGCCTGCAGGTAATCATCAATACATTGTCCTACCAAGACCGGGGCTCTCACGTAGTTGATGCCCGTTTCTCTTGGTTTCTTTTCGCGTCCGAGAAACGGAAGATTAGGGAAAGATGATTCAGTCATTGGTATGTTCCTTTAGTAAATCCTAGTTGAGTTCTCCACCCAACCACCACGGCATATCGACAAATGTCCCAAGCAAACCATTGGGAAACTGGAGCGTGAGCAAAGACGACAGGGTCCATAAAATCAAGAGGAGCGAGAGCGAGATAGAAAACGAGATTTTTAGGTCCCGCTTATCATGAAACAAAATAAACAGGTTAATAAAGAGTACCGATGCTATCGGGAAACCAAAGATAAAATTCATCGCCAGATAGCCCAATATACTTAAATAGTAATATAACTGATTATTGAAGCCCGCTACGTTTTCATAGATGTTCGTGTTCACGAAGCGGAGGAAGCCGCCGCCAGCGAATGCTGGCTTTCTCAGGTCGGCTAATTGGACGGCGAATATCAAAATCAGGAGAGAGATCGATATCAAGCATACACCTATCGGAAAAAGTGTCGCTCTGAAATCCGGTATACCTGATACATCCCACATCACAGCTAATGGCAGGCACATCAAGAGAAGGGATAGATACATTTGTTTGGACTTATTTTTGATCAACTGCGAGTCGTAACCAGTATCGAATCGTTGCCTTAATAATAAAATGATCGTGGCGAGGCACATTACTATGAGAATTATGGCGACTGGTCGATAGAGAAAAGATAATCCGTAAACGGCCTGCGTTTGATAGCTCAATAACTCAACTTTCGATGAAAGGAAAAAGCCAATCAAAAGCGCGGGTCGGGACCACCCATAATGCTTGAAGGTGATCCCTACCAAACCAAAACCTAGAAGTCCTACGAAGTCGTACCAGTCACGGTTCACGTTATAGGTTGCAAAAAATATTAACGTGATCATGACGGGAGCTAGGATGTAATATCGGACCAGGGTGAGTTTTGAAATATGCGGCGCAAAGCCGATACACAACCCGGCGCCTAGTATATTGGCTACGGCTAACGACCAAATCATCAGATATGTCAGGTCAAGGTGTGTGGTTACCATATCCAATCCGGGCTCGATCCCGACAAGAATAAACCCACCCAGGAGCAGCACCTTATTCCCAGATCCTGGGATACCAAAAAGCAGGGTTGGTATCAGAGCCCCTCCTTCTTTCGCATTATTTGCAGACTCTGGGGCGATCACGCCTCGGATATCCCCTTTTCCCAATCGAGACGTATCTTTGCTGGTTTGTCTCAGATGACTGTAGGCGATCCAGTCAACTACCGTCCCCCCTAAGCCGGGTAATGCGCCCACCAAACAGCCAAGCGTCGAGCACCGGAGAACCAGCCACCAGTTCTTAAAGACATCGGCTATTCCTGTAAGCCAACCCCGCTCGATTCGGAGTGATTTTGCGATCGCACCCTTGTTGTCCAAAAGACCGACTATTTCTGGGATCGCGAATAAACCCAAGCCGACGATTACAAGAGGAATACCTTCAATAAGATAAAGGGTATCGAAAGTGAATCGAGGATCGCCAGTAATCGGCGCAGAACCTACTGAACCGATTATCAAACCCAAGAAACAAGCGGTTATACCTTTTACAAAGTTGTCACCGGTCAATGCTCCGACCATCAAAAGGGCCAAAACAATCAGTAGAAACTGTTCCCCGAATCCAAAGGTCATAATGATGGGAATCGCGTAATAAATAGACGCCGACAGAATAACTGCGCCAAACACACCGCCCAGTAGTGATGATAAGAATGCTGCACTTAGGGCCCGTGCAGCCATTCCTTGTTTAGACAAGGGAAACCCATCCATGACCGTGGCTTGCGAACCCGATGTACCGGGAACACCCATAAGAACGGCTGGAAAGGTATCAGATGTAGTAGTTGGTGCGAGAACACCGATCATCATAGCTAAGGCGTGTGAGGGCTCTAGACCAAACACGAAGGGAAGTACAAGGGCCAAGCCGGATGTCCCACCCAACCCTGGTAAGATTCCCACTGTCAATCCGAGGAGTGTTCCTCCAAACAAAAACAAAAGATGGGTAAGCCCGAACAGCTGACCCAAAGCTAGAAGAAACTGATCCATAATTGGGTTGATTCCGCTGTCGGTGATCCAACAGCGGAATACTGGTTATTGAACCCTGTAGACGAAGCGATTCTTTTTTAGTACCGCATTCAATTGCTTCTTGGTACTGTCTGAAAAGATCGCAGCCTTCTTGAGAATCGGGCCTGCTTCTTCGCCAATTATAAGTGGATAAGGCCCCAGCGCCTTTGTCGCTTTCTCTTTGAACTCCGGATCGTTCACCATCTCCGTGACGGCTTTACGATACGCCTCGACAATCGCGTCAGGCGTTCCCTCGGGCAGTAACATGGACTTAGACGCCTGGGCCCACGCGGCGGCTATGGAATAGAAGGCCTCAAGATCTGCACCATCCAGTTTCTTTCCGTTCACCTTCTCATACATCTCGGGGAACGTGAGTACATCAGGTGCGAGTGGATTTCTAGATATGCTCCCGTCTGCACCCACAATCCCAAGCGTCATGATGTCGACAACCTTCCCACTCTCAATCTCGGGCTTAACCTTTTTGACATAATTCGCTGCCCCGTGGGAGCTCAGATGGATTTCACCGCGCAGAAATGCTTGGTAACCCGCGCTCGAGGAGAGCCCCGGGATAGGCCGCGCCTTTTTTATACCCAACTTGTCATAAACCCAAATATGAAAAAGATCAGCCGAAGCAGGGGTCTTCAATGCATATAAAACCAGATCCCGCTCTTTTAACTTCGAGATATCACTGGTGCCACTCGCTAGATCAGTCCGTGTGAACCAATGGGTATTTTGGGGAAGCAGAAGTACCGGCTTGTAAGCACCTAGATTGTATTCCACCAGCGGGTTCCCCGTGGCTACATTGACGATGACCGAGGTCGAACAACCAAAAAGATAAGTACCATCAGGTTTCGCATTCTTTTGGAAATAATTAGAGCCCTTAATGGCGCCACCGCCTGGTATATGCTGAATCTGGATCGTTGGGTTACCTGGCAAGTATTTTGTGAGATATGGCTGCAGGAACCGGGCAAATCGGCTTGTACCGCCGCCCTCCTTGAATGGAACTACCCATGTGACTGTCTTCCCTGAAAGATCAAGGTTTGCGGACACTGTAGGCGACCATGCGAAGCATGAAATCAATAGGCCTAGTACGAGATTACGCATGCTGTTTTCTCCGTATTATTCTACTAGCTTAATAGACAAACAACCTTCTTCAAGACACCCATCGATCAATGACTTACAGAAAGTGGTTCTCCAAAGTGACTGAACCTTTCGGCTCTAAAACACATCCTTATTTTTTGAGACCGGTCTCATTTTCGATTAAAAAAAACGAAAACCTGATCGAAGATTTGAAAGTATCAAAAGATTTAGTAAAGAGTCAACCAAGGCAATCAAACATCAACTTCCGCTATCGGGCCGCTAGAATCTCGGACCACCAAGGTGCATTCAACGAGCTCATTGATAGGCCCCTTTTCCATTGAGTGCTCGCTATTAATCTGGTTTAAAAGGTTTCTAGCGGCTTGCGCGCCTACCTGGAAACGATGTTTTGAAACAGAAGTTAGTGCCGGAGACGCACTCTCAGCCGAGAATAAATCATCCATCCCAACAACCGACAGATCTCGCGGAACTTGGAGGCCTTCAATCTGCGCCATTTGCAATGCCGCCAAACCAAGCATGTCGTTTGATGCAAAAATCGCTGAAGGACGTTGAGGCGAGCGCATAAGATCAACGATGAGTTCCTTCGCCATAACAAAAGTGTCACTTGCCCGCGTCTTAAACGGCACGTCAACAATCAATCTGTCCTCAACTTTCAAACCGGCGCTTTTATAAAAATCCAAGTAAGCCCGCTTACGATTAGTAATTTGCGAAACCGAGCCACCCAGTAAAATTCCGATTCGATCATGTCCCATCGAGTGCAGGTAGGTTAGCGCCTTCCTCACGCCCCCGACTGTGTCAGTACTCACCGTGTTCCGGACTGTTGAGAATACTTCGTTGCTGGTCAGAATCACTGAGGGAAGATCGGGGAGCTCTGACACATCAAGCTCGTCGGATGGATCCTGCAAAATCAGACCGTCAAGCTGATTTCGAACCACCGCCCGCAAATTCTTTTTTTCCTTATTAGGGTCCCAATCACTGTTAAAAACAACGAGATCATATCCATGTTGCGCAAGCTCATCTTGTATTCCTCGAATTAACGACGGGGATGACGGATTGGTGATGTCATGAATGCACAAAGCTATTAAATATGTTTTTTTCGATCGCAGACTCGCCGCAGACAGGTTGGGCGAATACCCCAACTTATCAGCTGCCTCAAGTATCCTAGCCTTGGTCTCTTGCCTAACGTTTGCTGATTTACTTCGACTAAAAACACGAGCGGCTGTTGCCTTAGACGTATTCGCAAGTTTTGCAACGTCAACAAGCGTGGGGGATTTCTTCATTGGATGGCTCATGGAACGTTAACGACGATAACTCGGAATAGCATTACATTACAAAAAACCAGATCATTTGTAATCCGAGTCCATCATTTTGGTCCCCGAGGTTTGAATAAATTACCGGGTTAACTTACAACGATTTGACTTAGTGTTTTACGGGTGTTACTACTTTGAGACCGGTCTCAAAAAACAAAATTTTTGGAAAGTTATGAACGTTAAAAAACATGGATCAGGATTCCCTGAGGTACAGCTCAAACATAAACCGAGAAAGCTTCGACAAACCTGGATCAAAGATGTTGGATACCACGAGGCACCCCACTATCTTGAGAGGATGGGACTGCCAGAGCTGGATGACTTCTTGCAAGTAGCCGCTGACAGAATCGATTACGCAAAGCTCACAACTCCCCAGGTTCTGTACTCTCCTCCGGAGTGGCTTTCGAAGAAGCTAAAACTTTATAGAGACTTCGGCGTAGAACCATACTTGGACCACACATACTTTAAATTTGCTTATAAAAAAAACTGTGTCGAAGAGGCGATCAGGCATGCGCGGAACCTTGGATTTTCGCTGATGGAGTTCATGAACACAGGCAATGATGTCAACGAAAAACAGTGGATGCAGTGGAGACGTTTCGCAATAGATAACTCGATGCGATTTATGTACGAGCATCATCCACTCAGGAACTGGAAAGAAGGAAGCCCAGATCTTGCCTCATCAGCAGAAGACATTCTTAACACCGCAGCCCCGTTTCTCGAAGACGGAGCTGAATACATTGTGTTAGATCATGAGGAATTTGAGATTCAACAAGATCAGGCGAAGGTAGTTTTCGATCAGATAATAAAAAATGTGGGTCTTGAGCGGGTCTGTTTTGAGGTAACCTCACCAAGAGAAGGACTCAAGCAATGGCTCGCAGACCTCTCAGAGTACGTCAAACTTTTCGGTCCCGATTGTAATACTTGTAACATCATGCCGAGCCAACTCCTGCAAGTCGAGCCGATCCGCGATAGTAACTTACTCAGGCAATTTTAGGATTGACGCTTTTATGACTCTAATATCGAGTGTTCAAACCCACATCTTAGACCACAAGCTCGAGACAGCGTTCGAGAGCGCCTCAACGAGCTTCAACAGCCGACAACATCTTCTCGTCGAAATTGAGTGCGAATGCGGAACAGTTGGTTGGGGAGAGTGCTTGGGGCCAGCGTTGATAAATGCTGCGATTATCGATCAAATGAGAGGCAGACTCATCGGGAAGAATCCACTAGACATAGAGGTTGTTTGGCTTGACCTCTATCATACATACCGAGACCAGGGACAGCGGGGCGTCACAGTTACTGCCATTTCTGGCATCGACGTCGCGCTCTGGGACATCAAAGGGAAACTTCTCAGTCAACCGATCTCGATACTTCTTGGAGGACGGTTCAGAGAATCAGTCCAAGCGTACGCAACAGGTGCATTTCGGCGCGAGGGAGTTGATCGTATCTCCGACGTCGTCGCTGAGGTTCTGAGCTACAAAAATGAGGGCTTCCACGCGATCAAACTCAAAATCGGTTTTAATGCGGACGAGGACTTGGAGTTAATCAGACAGGTCCGCGATGCTGTCGGTCCAGGCATGAGGGTCATGATTGACGCCAACCACGGCTACGACGCAACGGAAGCGGTAGCGGTTGGTCGCGCTGCGAGTTCTTATGATATCGATTGGTTTGAAGAACCAGTATTACCGGAGTTGTTAGACGCTTATCACGATGTACGATCAAGGCAACCAATACCAGTCGCCGGTGGTGAAACTTGGCACGCGCGTTGGGCCATGAAAGCGGCCGTTGAGGCTCGCGCTGTCGATATTATTCAACCAGACGTTTGCGGAGTCGGCGGGTTCTCTGAGTTCAAACGGGTGGTCGATCACGCTCAGATGAATGGCGTTAGGGTGGTCCCTCATGTCTGGGGCACCGGTGTCCAAATTGCTGCAAGCTTACAAGCGATCGCTGCTATCCCGTTCTCTCCATACCGAAAAGAACCGTTGGAGCCAATTTTTGAATTCGATCGGACCGAGAACCCATTCAGACAGGCAGTTCTCAAAAAACCTTTAGAGCATCAGCGAGGGACTATGAAGATTCCTGATTCGCCAGGGCTAGGGATAGAGATCTCTCGCGAATCGCTCGAGCACTTCAAATACAGACCGTGAGTATTGAACGTACCCTTACCGGACGAGCATCTAGGCACGTCCTCCCCGACGGAATTATCGACACACAAAGTCATATTTATGCTCCAGATTTCCCTGCAATGCCGGGTGGGCCTGGCTTACCTATCGGTATGCCCGACGAAAAGCAGTACCGACGGGTATGTAGCTGGCTGGGTATTTCGAAAACGGTCGTTACTGTAGCCAATGCTTACCAGAGGAATAATGATTGTCTACTTAACGTATTAGAGAGATTTGGAACAGATGCACACGGCGTCGCAGCAATCCCCCCAGATATTGACGATAAATCATTAACGACCCTGATGGATCACGGAATCGTTGGAGCGCGGATAATGGATTTGCCCGGTGGCGCGTACGATTTTTCTTACATAAAGGGTTTGGATCAGAAAACTGCCGCCAACGAACTTATGATTGCGGTGCAGTTCGATGGGAACACTATTACTGAGAAGTTTTCAGCATTGGTGAATCTAAAATCTAATTTTGTGATCGATCATCATGGCAAATTTTTTAAGCCTATAGAAATAACCTCCATAGAAGTTGATCGTCTTAAACAACTGATTGATCGAGGCAATTGCTGGTACAAATTCGCAGGATGCTATGAGTCATCAGCAATCGGTGCCCCTCACTACACGGATGTGGCCAAAATCGCTAGTTTTATCGCTGACTACGCACCCGAACGCATAATTTGGGGAACAAACTGGCCCCACAACGGTGCGAAATCACAAGAAGATTACCCAGATGATATGGACCTATTAGACCTGGCATTAGATTGGGTACCAACTGAGCATCATAAGAGATTGCTGGTCCATAACCCCGCAGAACTGTTCAGGTTTGCCTAGCGCCCAGGCAACTGCCACTAAAGCTGTAAGATCGCAAGATTACCACTCAGAGGTTCAAACACATTAGACCTGTTGCGGGAGTTTCTCGGGATCCCAATTTTCACCACGGGCTGATGATGAATTACCAACAATCGATGCCCTTTAGCCAGTAAATCGGGTCAAAGAAAATGACCACCCCAGGATTGATACAGTCAAGTTTAAAACTTGTAAATACTAGCCTCCCAGTGACTTGGGCATGTGCAGTGACGGATGATTATCAGAGGGATACAAATAAATATTTACAATACGAAATACACACACCACAAATACTGCGATCACTATGGCTATTAAAAAAGAAAAAAATAATCTGCGTAATTGCCTCGTATCCAACTCGACCTCCCGATACTTAGCTGAGTCACAACTATAGACCAAACTAAAACGATACACCGTCAATCACCCATTCTAAACATTTGTGTGATGTCGTTTTAGAGTCGCAGACGGCGCTATGAACTAAAGGGATTAATCGGATGCGTGCGACCCTAGCGCAAGATTATATACCGCCCCTTTAGCTAGCGATCACGAATTTGCACCAATGGATTTTTTAAATGCCGTCGCAGGGAGTGTCTCATAAGACCACCACCGCAATTCGGCTAAAGATTTTCCGTTGGACAACATAGGGGGGTCCGCAATCCCCTAAACCACAAAAGTCCGACTGAAATTTAGGGGCAGAAAGCCTGTCCACGGGCTCCGCAGAGACGCCCAACCGGGGGTGCTAAGTGCCTCACAATCCCAATAAAAAAATTGAACTTATAACTTGATATACTGTTCTAAGGCCGAAATGGGACAAACTAATCATCAAAAACCTTAACCCCATGAAACTATCCGCAAGCTATGAATTGCCCCTGCTCATCATTATTTTTTTTATGGCAGATATTGCGTCCGCTAGCAGTAAAAGAGAGTTCGACGGTAGTGGTATGATCTGCCCAGCAGAGAGCGCCATCGCAAGTCGCGCCGAGAAAGAACACGGTTGGTCGCCTGAGACACTGGTATTTTGGTTCGATCAAGGCTCCGTCGTAGAGGTTAAGAATCACCAAGACAAGGATAATTTAGGGCTAGATGCCCACTATCAATCAGCAAATTACTATTCAAATGACGAAGAATTATGGTTCGATTTGGGCTACACGTTTTCTCTAAATTTGCAAACATTACAATTATTTTGGGTTATCTCGATGGGAGGCGAGACCACACTAAGGAATAAAAAATGCCAGTTCCTAGCCGGGGATACTTTCTGGAAGGAATTGAAATTTGAATAGCCTTAAGAATTGATTCTGAAACAGTGTCACCATAACGTTTCGTAACGATGCGACCGGTAATAAAGATTAATCTTTTTGCAAATCTTGCCCAAACAAATAAACGTCTGTGGAAATTAGACACTGAAAAATAAAACCAATAGCAATAACAGCCATCCTACGCTGTAAAGAATGTATAGTTTTTTCCTAGCGGATTTTGCGTGTCGGACGAATTTTCCTTCCGTCATTATCAAATATCCCTTTATTGAATTCTAAAAGTTTCGAAACCCTGTGCTGAATTTTCCCTCTCTGAGCGGGGCCATGAAAGATATTCAAACAGCAATTGAATCGATCCATTGGAGTCAGAAAAAAGCGCTCAAATTTAGCCTAACCCGTCACTGCCCTCGACCCACCGCCCTCCTGTCTCGCTTTTTTATCTGAATGTTTGAGTGATACAGTATAACCGCTCACAAGTTAACAGATGGTTAACCCTACCCACTCTGCAACTCAGGGCCAAATTTCATGATATAGGTGTGACAACGAACTTGCTCAGACCACTGAAAATGAATTGATCAACTTAAGATTAAATTATCGCGCATTTGGACTTGATGAAAAGGATAGTGGTAATGGGGAAAGCTAGCGACGGCATATTCCAAGAGGAATTCGTACTCGACCTCAGTTTCTTTAATTTTGAAAACGCGGTAACCGCTACCTTTTTTTGTGACCCAGAACTCAGAATCCTCCGAGTAAACGACAATTTTAAAGAGATATTTCCACAGGTTGAGTCCTTCGAGGGTGCCAATTTGCCCTATCTCCTGAACACGCTGGGAGTTGACCAAGAAACACTTGTCCGAATCACAGAACTTTTGCGCTTAGAGGGTAAAATGAAAATACCTGAGCTTTACGTCACCAATTCTGAGGGTAAAAGAATGTACTCCTTCCTCGCAACAGAGACTGATCACAAAATTTTTCCTTTTTTGAATGGGGTCCAGGGGCAACTTATTGACCGCACCGAGGAGTTTCGCCTGAAGCAGAAGAACGATGCATTAATCCAAAAATTAGAGGATACGAACAATGCGTTGGATGAAAAAGGTAAACGATTAACGGCAATTGCAGAAAGACTTGCGAAATATCTATCGCCCCAAGTTTTCGAAAATCTGTTTTCAGAAGAAGGATCAGAATCACAGAAATATAACCGGAAATATTTGACAGTATTTTTCTCTGATATTGAAGGGTTTACAAAGCTTTCCGATAGGCTTGAACCAGAAAAACTGGCAGAGATAATTAACAGCTACCTTTCTGATATGGCAAAGATAGCAATAGATTTTGGAGGTACGATCGATAAATTCGTCGGTGATGCGGTAATGGTATTTTTTGGAGATCCGGCATCGGAAGGCACGGAAGAGGATGCCGTAAAATGCCTTAACATGGCGGCTGAGATGAGACAGCGAATCAAACTCCTCAATGACGTCTGGCAGAGAAAACATCTCATACCAGAAGGACTTTCCGTTAGGATGGGCATAGCGAGCGGGTTTTGTACGGTCGGTGATTTCGGGTCATCACAAAAAATGGACTATACGATTTTGGGTAGCCCGGTAAATTTAGCTGCAAGGCTCCAGGGGCTCTGTCAATCGGGGGAAATCTTGCTAAGCGCAGAAACACACTCTGCCCTAAAAGAAGTCGTCGAATGCAGTGAATTCGGACCAACCGAGATCAAAGGCTTACCAGAACCAGTTACTTATTTTCGACTTGATAAGATAGTAGATTCAAATAATGCCAGAGCACCTTTCGTCCGCTACGAAAGTGAAAATATCGATATTTGGGTAAAGCGGCCAGAGGAAATAGAAAAAGTGCTGACTGAATTAAAGCAAGTTGAAACAGAATTCGCTTCTAGACTGACCAAATAAAGTCCGGGACCGAAGGTCGGTCGTTGAAATACCTTCAAAAATATTAAGTATTTTATAGGCCCTAAACCTTTACCATAAACCGGTGGGGTTCTGGTGGGAGAAACAACTGAATTCCCTCACCCTTAAAAATTTCTCCTGGCACCAGTACGACACCCATCACACCAATCCTGTATGGAATCTCTGTATCCTTGTTATCAGACACAGCCAGCCTCAGCAATCCAGCGGAGAACTTATCGACCTGTTGACACGGCTTTCGCAGACCGGTCAATCGAATCTCAGCGCCGCTTCCAAATCGCATTCTGGTGCCCGCTGGTAGGAGCTCGAGATCGAGCCCACTGGTGGTGATGTTTTCGCCTAAGGATCCACACCGGACAGGGTGACCGAGGGTGTTCCACTCGTGGATCCTCTCGATGGCGAGCAGGTGCACCTGACGAAGATTTTGTCTGGTCGGGTCCTTTTTTATGTGATGGAGATGTTGGACTGTCGTACCAAAATGAGCATCGGCCTCGACGCCGTGGTCGCGAACTACCCTAATAACGTCTAAATTCAACTTAGAAAAACCATGCTCTGCGTTTGCTGATACAGCCTCAACCTTTGCCTTTGGACTCATCCTGACTAGTCCCGTATATCTTGCAGGAGCCAATCTGTAGGAATATCCCGGCCCATATTTCGTTCAATGATCTTTTCGTACACCAAACCACCGACTGACGAAAACTGCAGCCCTTGGTTTCCCACGTTCCTATAAAACGTGATCTGATTACTCGTCGTTCTACCCTCACACTTACCGGTGATAAGATCTTTGAACTCTGGCTTATCGCCACCCTTTCCACGATCCATAAATTCGGGACTATCACCACCAAATCCTGGCGATGGATTCTTTTCTGGTATGACACGCTGTTGCTCAGCAGTGCCACCGATGAACGCCGCGGGCGAGTGGCCTCTCTCGGCCTGAAAAATATCAGTTTGTTTCATTTGAAGACCAGCCACGCCCTGCCTGACGACCACATCAAACCGGGAGATCGCTGCCTCTGGCATCTCTCGACGACCCAGGTTTGTCACGTGCTGTCCCTCCTCTAACCAGGCCGCATCATAGACAGGGACCATGCTGTCGGTTGCCGATGAGACAATATCTGCTCCAGCAATCGCTTTCTGTGGTCCAGACACCGCAACAACCCGTATCCCGAGTTTATCTGACATCTCCTCGGCGAAGGCCTCTTTGTGCCCTTTCGTTGGACTGTAAACACGGCACTCTTTAATTGGTCTGACACAGCAAAACGCGTCGAGGAACGTTCTAGCCATCCCACCCGAACCGATCAAACCAACCACCTCAGAGTCTTCCCGGGACAGATATTTTGCACCAATTCCAGCGCCGCCTCCGACCCGAAAGTGTTGCAAAAGACCATCGTTGATCAACGCCAGTGGCTCACCATTTTTGGTAGACAACAAAAAAATCAGCCCACAGTAGGTTCCGGGTTCAATACAGTGCTTCTCCTCGGTCCACCCCCCATCATCAGTTTTGGGCCAGCTAACAATGTCGGACTTCATGCGGATCGCAAAATATTGCGAGCTAGCTCCCTCCATAGACCCCCAACGAAAATAACTCTCAGGTCCCTCTGCCGGGTAGTAGAGATCGACCCTCGGGCGATGAATAGCACCGTAATCAACCAATCCCCTGAATGCCTCTTCCTGGACCCTTATACAGTCTGCCATCCGAAGTACCTGATTCACTTCATCGTTATTGATAAGCCTCATCTCTAAGTCTCCAAAGTGACCTCAGCGAATAGCGCCTCTGGCGGCATATACTTTGCGCTAATTCCCTGGTCGACTGCGTACCGCATCAGCATATCGACGTTTGACCGATTGGCCTCAAATCCACGGAGCCATGCCTTGCGCTTGAAACGTTCCCGGTCCCTCTCAAATTGATGCCTACAGCCCGGTAACATAGACCAGTTAGGGTCATCGTAGTAACCCTCAGCGATATCAAACGCAGAATGAAAAATTTCCATTAGCTCCAACGGTAATCCGGGACTTTTGTTAGCCAATGATTCCTGAATGGCTATCACGTGCATGATCGGAAACGAGCCGACTTCGTCGAAGTAACGCTCCTCCTCCAATTCAGGGTCTAGAAACAGGCGTCTTGCAGGAATCTCTCCACTCATCACGTTAGCTGGAGGGTGGGGCAAGAAGAACGCATCGATTTCGCCAGACTGGAGCCGATCACCCAACCGGTCACGCTCGCCAATGAATTCAACACTAACGTCAGGACCATGCTCTAGTGGTATTTTTTCCTTGGTCGTGAGCTTCCAATGAATCGAACGCCACGGCACTTCGTAATGAAACTCGAGGTCTCCCTTCGCGAGCAACGACAGTGTGGTCTGGAATGCACTAAGCGCGACACTCCGTCCAATCAAATGTGAGGGCTCAGTCATCTGTGAGTCCAAACTCACCCACATCTGACTAGTACTGAATAAACGTCTTGGAAAAACTGGTATCCCCACGATGGGATAACCTCTGGTTTTCGCCGCCAGAAAAGACGACATTGAAAATTCGGCGACATCATACTGTCCCCTTAGGAAAGACTCGTGCCTGTCGGTACCATGTTGTAGATGGGCGCTTTGGCCGACCTGAAAAGGTTTAATATCCAAATCAAAGTCATGAGATAATGAGCCATCAAAAAACGGAAAATGTCGATCATATCGATCGACAGCAAGCGTGATCTCCATGAACTGCCTCCAGATCAAACCCGCCGATTAGCGGTTCTGTGTAACCTCTCTTACGTACACCGATTCCACCGACAGCTTTTGCGGTTCAGCGTCGACACGTTCAATCTTTGCACCCTTCTCAAAACCTGCCATCTGCAATATCTCAAGCTCTTCGTCATCCGAGGCACTTTCGAACCAATACTGCTCACCGCGCGGGATCAGTATCCCCTCATACTTACCAAACTCACCAATCAGTGCATCGCCTGGCCCGTAAAATCGAACTCGTCCTGCGAGCACCATCCAGAAGCCGTCCATACCACGATGGGAATGGAGATTATTCTCACCACCCTCGCGCACGACTTGCACCCTGCCGCGAATAATATCGCTGCCCGCGAGTTGAACGATAGCCTTGCCACCGGGCATATCAGATGGTTTCTGGTATTTGAAAGTCTGATAACTACCTTCGTTCATAAAGCTCAGTCCTTTGGTGTAGTTCGTCGTCTCTTTGGAAAGGTTAATCGAAACATGATGAGGGGACTCATACCGATCCCATCTCACCGTAAAAATACAGCTACAATCAAAAAAGGACTTGTCACCCAGACAAATGAATAAGGACTCCGATTCCCGCGGAACATAGGACCACAACCCCCGGATCCCAGCGCTTGAGCCACACCCCTAAAACGATCAACGCCACAAAAACATACTCGACCGGATCGATCGTGATGTTTAGCGCGAGACCAGTCCCCGCCGTTAGCATCATCCCTGCGATCACATACCCAGACGCAGGAATGAACAGTGCAACATACCGCTTAAGATGATCGTGCCAATGCGCCGCCAGAGACGCTCCGATGACGGTCGGTATGGAGATGCCCACCAAGCAAACCAACGCACCGGGGAATCCCGCCAAGAAGTAACCAATACCAGCGACGAAGCTACACTTTGGGCCCGGAACAAGGTTACCGATTGCGTAGGCCCATGCGAAAAGGGCGGGACTTAATATACCCGGATCTACCCAGTAATCCTGGATGATCGCAAGCTGTCCATTCCCGCCACCCAAAGAAAATAGGGTACTAAAGGCAATCACGGCAAGGATCTCAACTAGCAAAGAGGCGTTATTCGACATCGGCTGATCCAGGCCGTGTGTCACTCCGAATCGTTAATGAACCAAGCACAAGGCTCGCGCAGGCTGCGATGATGAGCGACCCTTCGTGTAGGATCACGTAGACTGGAATTCCCAAACAGATCACCAAGCCGAACAGAATTGAATCTCGGTCAAGCCCTTCGCCGACGAACATCCTGACCGCGTTACCCGCAAGCAGCCCGATTACGCCGAGACCCACGTACCGTTGAACAATAGCCAATGCCGGGTGTTCAGATGCTGTAATGGTTAGCACACATGCGGCAATCACGATCAAAGTACCGGGTAAAAGGATGGCGACCGAGGATCCAACTGCTCCCCATATCCCACCAACCCGATATCCAACCATTACCGCGAACGCAAGAAACTTGGGAGCCGGAATCATCGCGGCTGCTAGCATCAATGATTTTTGATCATCGGTGGTTAACAGTTTTCTGCGCTCAACCAGCTCTCGCTGTAGCCGGTCAATCGCGGCCCACATTCCGCCGAAACAGGTACAACCCAAAACAAAAAATAACCAACATATACTCTGTATTGGTAATTGGGATTGTTTATTCTGATTCTTCAATTACTGCTCACTCACGTTTGAGGGATAATCATTGGTAGATTGTAGACTTGTCGGTGACGTTATGCATCGAGTAATGTATGAAGTATATAGGAATCTAATCTATGATATCGGTATCGTCATACAAGGTCAGCCCCTCGACCCCAGAGAAGTGATCTTGTTGAGTTTCTGGCTTGGACCCATCGATGCCATAGCCAAAGAGTTTAAAAACCGTGAAGAAGGCGTCCCTGTAGTTACAAGCACTGTTATAATCAGAGGTTTTGGTTGATATCTGGTAAACGCGCCTGCCCTCAAACTCCGAAACATGCTGATGGGTCTCCGGAACACGAAAATTCAGATACCAGTTTGGTGACCGGCGATTCTTGGTCAGATAATCCTGTCGGTTACGTCTTGTCATGTGACTAAGTATGAATTAAGTATGAATTGATTTAAACCGTCAAAGGCACTTAATTTCACAAAATCGACCGAGCGTCTTGAAAAGCTTTCGTGGCAAAGATTCACTTACCGCAAACCATTTTCTGGTCAAAGACCCAGACCCCAGAAAGTATTCAGAAAAGGCCTAGCTCGTTCTTTTGTTGTGCATCAGGCCAATCGAAAAACGATCTCAACGGGGTCTTTGGTGATCAGGTAACCACCAGACCGCCATCGACAACAAATGATTGACCGGTTATGAAACCCGCTTCGTCAGAGCACAAAAATCCGACCAGTCCGGTCAGGTCTGATACTTCTTGGGGGCGTTTTATGCAACGGGCCTGAATCATGGCCTTCATTTGGTCGGGTGAGACAGTCTCCCTGGGCACCTCAGTGACAGTGGCTCCGGGCAGGATGGCGTTGACCGTGATATCGAAGTCTCCGACCTCACGTGCCATTGCACGGGTAAGACCCTGAACTCCTGCCTTGGAGCTCACGTAATGCAAGTAGTTAGGTCTCCCCATCGGCACTACAGCCGACGAGAAATTAATGATCCGGCCCACACCCGATTGTTTCAACCAGGGAAGCGCCGCTTTACACGTGTTAAACGTACCCTTCAAATTGACATCAATGACCTGGTCCCAGTCAGCAGATTCAATTTCCCAGAAGGGCTTCATGGTCAAAGTTGAAAAAATTGAGGCACAATTGATGAGAGCGTCAATACGCCCGTGGTCCGCCCCAATTTGGGCAAACGATGTATTACAGGCCTCGTAATCCGTGATATCCAAATACAGGCTCTTAAGGGCCTCCGACGAATCCGGTGATGGCTTTACATCGAGATTAAACACGCAATGCCCGAGCTCAGTAAAATAATCGGCTATCCCCCTCCCAATTCCCTGTGAGGCTCCAGTGATGCAAATAACTGACGATGTCATCTAGATTTCCTTGTCAAAGTAAGCTCGGTATTAGCGTGACGATCCAGGGGTTCAACACGAGCAGGATGCAGAAGAAAAAGTAAATCATTACGAACGGCAAAACAGAACGATAAATATCTTGCATCGAGACAAGAGTCGTCGCGCCCTTTAGTGCAAATAACGTATAGCCGAAGGGGGGTGTTATGCCACCGACCGTTATGTTAACCAAGAGTAAAAACCAGAAGACCAGCGGCTCGACAGGCATCAAGTCCATTAGTGATTTGTAAAGCGGGACGATAATCAATAGCAACGCGATCTGATCGATCAACATGCAGAGCACGAATGGGACAATCATAACGACAAACAGTAGCAGATACGGGGAATCAGAAAACATCGCGAGGAGAGACTGAAGTCCTCCAGCGATCCCGCTCATAGCCAGCAATTGTGAGAAGAACTTGGCACAGATCATGATCAGAATGATCATGCACCCAAGTTTTGCGGACTCAAATATCGACTCAACGAGGAGATCTAGGTTCAGACTGTTATACAAGCGAGCGACGCACAGTGACCCCAAGACCCCGACAGATGCCGCCTCTGTTGGCGTGGCAATACCGGTGAGTATCGCCCCCAACACTAAAGCAATTAGAAATAGTAACGGCATTGTGTCTTTGAAAGGCGAGGCATCACCTTGGTCAACGTCTGAGCCTTGGTCAAAGCCGCTTGACCTAAATATGATAAAACCGGTAAAGATAATCGCGAGGAACAAACCTGGAAGTATTCCCGCCACCAATAGTTTCGCGATAGATTCCTCGGCCAGAGTGCCGAGAATGATCACAAGCACGGAGGGTGGCACGATCGGCGCAAGACTCGCCCCGGCGAGAATAGTACCGGCGCTTATTTTTCTGGGGTAGCCTTGATTTAACAGGGTGGGTAGAACGGTCCGCCCAAGCATCGCTGCGACGGCCATACTGGCCCCCGATAAAGCGCTTAAAACCGCCGCCAGCATCATCGTAACCACGTTTTGTCTTCCCGGAATAAATCCCACGACGAGCTGTATGCTCTTGAATAAACGCTCGACGGCGCCTGCCCGAAAAATAATCTCACCCATCAGAATAAATAATGGAATCGTGGCAAGCGCTTGTGTCGTGGCTGTATTCAACATGCTGTTCACAAACATGCCGTATCCAGATGGTCCTATTTTAAACAACACGATGGCCGCGTTAACCGTCAGAAACACGAGGAATATCGGAAGACCTGAGACGAGCAAAAGAATCAACGCGATCGTCGCGACGATCATTAAATCAGCCATCTTGTTCCGAGCCCGATCGAAGAATCTGTAAAAGAAACTCCAAAGCAGCGATCGTGAGGCCCATGATAAGACCAATATTCAACCAGTATTTAGGTATAGGGGTCGCACTTACTGTCTGGACACCAGTCGCCAGTTGAACAAAAAAGACCTGAATTGATATGTAAACAGTCACGGCAACGACGAGAAAGGCGACCCCATTCATCACCCTAACCAGAACGAGCCGGTTTGGAAGGTTATCGGTGAGAAACGTAATAGCGACATGGCCCTTGACGCGCGTAACCTCGGGGAATGCAAAGAAGAGAGAGAACGCCAAGCCGTAGCCGACAAAATCATTGGCCCAGGAGGTGGGGCTGCCTGCATACCTTAGGATTATTTCCATGACGGTGATGCAGGCAATACCGAAAAGGCACAGGCCACTCGTGTACAAAAGCGTCCGAGTCGCACTGTGAATGACTTTTTCCATTAGATCCTAAGGCGCTAACTTAGCGCTTCGCGCCAATTCCGCGAACTCTTCTCCTCGAGATCCGTTTTTCTTTATCACCAAACCAAACAAGCCGTCCGAGAAAACTTTAGGGAGATCATTTGCGAACTTGGCTCCCAGCTTTGTTTCCTTCATTCCAAGCTTCTTCAATTCCACAACCTCGGTATCAGCAAGCCCGTAGAATTGACCCCAGGTCTCTTTTTCCAAATCGATACCGACCTTAGTGAGCGCTGATTGCTGTGCTGAAGAAAGATTATTCCAAGCACCGAGATTCATCAGGATTAGGTGGGTTACATCGCCAAAGCGTGGACGCATCATATAACCCGCGGTCTCATACCACTTGAATCCAAGCGCACCCAGAACAGGCCACGCCGCTCCATCGACCGTTCCTTTGTCGAGGGCAGAGTAAATTTCTGCGGGTGGCAGCACCACCAAGGAGCCACCTAGGTGCTCAATCAAGGCCTTGTAGACAGGCGTCCCCCTTACTTTGGCCCCATCTAGCCCGCCCGAGGAGCCAATTGGTTTCTTAAGTACCATGTGATACCCGTCACCAGACGTAGGCATCGCGATAAGCTTCAGGCCGATCTCATTGTAGCTCTTGTCAACGAAGTCCCAGATCCCTGAGGCACGACGCTTGTCAGGATCACCATCAACGCCGTCCATACCCATGCCTATCCCAGTCGTACCGTAATGATAGCCACCGTGTGTGTATACGAATTGGTAAAGACCAGCCTGAACCGGCTCTAACTGTTCGAAGGGGGACACTGCTTCAGGGCCCTTCACGTCAAGAGTTAGATCGGGGACCCTTTCTTTGACCATCTCGGCGAACTTAGGGACCGTGTACTTCGCGCCCGCATAGTTGGTGTTCCAACTCGATAGCATATTTAGTTCTGCTGCCTGCGCAGAGACAACAAAAAGTACCGCGGCGCATGACGCAATATACTTGTTCATTTTTATTATCCTCTTATTTTTTGAATTATTGAAACGTTAAGATCGAGCAACAGTTACTCAAAACTAACGAAAAATCGCAACCCCCATTCTCCGGAAAGACAGGTATCACGCCAGTTTTGGTGACGAAAAGACAAATTATTTGTGGATAAGTCCCAAATCAGATCAAACTCGTACCCGATCAGCGAATTCTTGACACTCAAAACGAAAAAAAATTTACTGAGTGACGGGAACGAACCCCTGGCCGCCTCACTACTTGGAACTAGTTGGCATAGGTATTTACTGGCCTTCCCCAGCGCCTCGTGGAACCGGGTATGTTCGTAGCTGGATTGGACTGCGTTCCATCAAGGCAGCTTACGGTCTGGCCTTTTTTGTTATCAGGATCAACAATAATGACAAACCTATCTTGTCTTCCAGAAAATACCGGACTCTTTTTCAACGGAGCATTCCAAGACGGTGATGGCTTACTGACATCGATAAACCCTGCCACGGGCGAAATGCTTATGGAAGTCAGCGGCGCGTCGGCGGAAATCGTGAATCGTGCGATAATACAAGCATCGAACACACAACCTGCTTGGGCAAAAGCCGACGTTAGAGAGCGGGTCTCGTGTGTCCGTAAATTTATCGACGCTATCGAAGCAAACGCCCAAGATTTAGCCACACTTGACTCGTTAGATACTGGGAATCCATACCAAGGCATGCAGATTGACGTGAAGATCAGTCTAGCCGTCATGGATCTATTCGCCGGTCTTGCCCCCGAAATCAAAGGGGAGTCTTTTCCTGGTCCTGGAGACCGAATTAATTTCTCTGTCCGCGAACCCCTGGGTGTCGTCGCTCGAATTGTTCCGTTCAATCATCCATTTATGTTCGCATGCATAAAAAGCGTCGCACCGTTGATTGCGGGAAACGCGGTAATAATCAAGCCGTCGGAGCATACCCCTCTTAGTGCATTACGGATAGCTGAGATTGCGGGAAACTTTTTTCCTCCTGGAATTTTCAATATCTTAAACGGTGGCCGAGAGACTGGTAGCGCGCTGGCCCAACACCCAAAAGTTCGTAACGTCAGTCTGGTAGGAAGTGTACCCACTGGGAGAGCTGTGCTGGCCGACGCCTCCTGTGCCGTCAAGTCTGTCCTACTTGAACTTGGTGGAAAAAATCCACTGGTTATTTGCCCAGAGGTTGATATAGATTTTGCGATAGCCACAGCCGTTAAAGGTATGAATCTGAGCTGGACCGCGGGCCAGTCTTGCGGCTCGACCAGCCGTCTTCTGGTTCACGAGAGCATCTACAAAGACGTGGTGGAGGGTGTAACGGAATCTTTTCGTGGACTAACTCTCGGAATTCCATCCGATCACGAGACCGAGATGGGCTGCCTTACGACCAAACCCCACTTCGAAAAGGTGAGAGAATACTTAGACATAGGTCTGTCGGAAGGCGCTAAAATGACCACGGGAGGCATACCCAAAAACATGCCACATCCAGACGGATATTTTATCCGGCCGACCCTATTCTCCGATGTAAGTCCCAGCATGAGGGTAGCAAACGAAGAAATCTTCGGCCCAATCCTATCGGTATTACCCTGGTCGAAAAATGATCAGGTTATCGATATCGCAAATTCAGTCGACTTCGGTCTGACTGCCGGGATTTTGTCGAACGACATTAACCAAGCCCTAAGAATGTCCAAAGAAATTCAGGCCGGCTATGTGTGGATCAATAACTCAAGTGATCACTATCCTGGTGTCCCCTTCGGTGGCTTTAAAGATTCTGGACTGGGCCGAGAGGAGTGTCTCGAGGAAATGCTGGCCTATACCCAGCTGAAGGCCATCAACATTCATCTGCGTTAGTGATTCTGTGCCTATTGGGCGAGCCCGGTGTGACGCCAGGGCCTTAGATATTCCAAACACTTTTGCCTCATCTAACCAACTACCGAGACCTTGAGATACAGGGTCTAGAGCCCTAGTCACTGACCACGGTCAGATTCTCTTTGGATCTTTGTTGTGCGTCCCACAAAGATTTGAAAAGCACACTCGTTTCAATCAGAGCCAAGAAATGTCCTTGCTCGACGATCTCGCCGTCCCTAATCACTAGTATCTTGTCCGCGTCTTTAATCGTGCTCAGTCGGTGCGCGATAACAATCGTCGTTCTATCGGTAGCCAACTGCTCCAGATTCTTTTGGACCTGTCGCTCGGTCACAGCGTCCAACGATGACGTCGCCTCATCAAACAAAAGTATGGATGGATTCTTTAGAATGACCCTCGCGATCGCGATTCGTTGCTTTTCGCCACCCGAGAGCTTGAGTCCACGCGCACCAACCTGAGTAGCTAATCCGTCAGGTAGACCTGCAACGAACTCATTTAATCCCGAAACCTCAAGCGCCCTGGTCACCTCTTGGTCACTGGCATCGACCCGGCCATATCGGACGTTATTGGACAGGGTGTCGTTGAATAGTACCGTGTCTTGAGGGACGACACCCACAGCATCCCGGACGGCCCCACGTGACAGTTCCTTGGTGTCTTGTCCACCTATATGTATCGATCCATGGGTCGGCTCGATGATCTTCAAGAGCAGTTTGCCAATTGTGGTTTTTCCTCCGCCAGTCTCACCAACAATGGCAACTGTTTGACCCGGCTGAACCGTAAACGAAATTCCTGAAAGAGTCGGACGATTTGGATCATAAGAAAAATGTACGTCATCGAAAGTGATCTTAGAGTCCTGAAGTCTGACCGGGGAGTTTGCTGGGTCCGACTCACCAGACTCGTCCAAGATATCGAAGAGACTCTCCATATCAATTAAAGACTGTCTGATCTGACGATAGATCGAGCCCAAGAAATTGAGGGGCTGGAAGGCCTGTAAAATATAAGTATTCAGGGTCACGAATCCACCAACCGTGAGTGCGCCGAGCTGCACATCGAAAGCTGCCAGAACCAAGAGAAGAACCACCCCGGACAGAACAATCATTGTCTGGCTCAAGTTGAGATACATCAGTGACAAACGGCTCTGATTTGCGGCCCGTTCGTAGTCAGAAAGACCAAGATCGACCCGATCTGTTTCATATTTTTCGTTGTTGAATAGTCGAACATTCTCGACATTAACAAAGCTATCGACCATGCGTCCGGCGACAGCATTGTCGGCCTCGTTCATTACACGTCGGAATCGCAACCGCCAGCTTGTAATTTTCAGTGTAAGGAGAATATAGACGACAACCGTGGTGGTGATGACGAGGGCATAAATCCCTCCAAACATAATCCACACGATCACACTAACGAGGACCAACTCAATCAAGGTCGGACCAATATTGAAAACCACATACCGGAGAAGAAAATCGATCGCTTTCGTGCCTCGGTCAATTAATCGATCGAGCGATCCCGTGTGTCGCGACAGATGAAAAGAAAGCGGCAACTGATGCAAGTGCGCAAAGGTTTTTAGTGTCAAAACACGAATCGCGTGTTGAGACACGTGGGTAAAAAGCACCTCCCTCAACTCCGAAAAAATTAGTGAAAGTAGACGTGTAATCACATACACGACGACGAGACCAACAGCACCCAAGGCCCAGACCGGAAGGACCTCGTCACCATTTAATCGGTCAATGGCTAAGCCCAAAAACCATGGCGTTGCCAGATTGCTCAATTTCGCTAAAACCAAGCAACCGAGGGCGGCGATTAACCTGAATCTCAGGTCGGGCCGCTGGCGAGCCCAAAAGTAAGGCTTAATAGCTTGAGCTTGTTCTGAAAGCGTCACTAACTATCCAATAAGTTAGTCAGACTCATCAACCGCTGCCGCCGGGCATAATGACAGAGCAGCCACCGTCTACAAATAGGTCAGTCCCCACAATAAAGTCTGACTGATCGGACACAAGGAAGGCTACCGCGTTGGCGAGGTCCGCCGGAGCACCGGCGCGATTTCTCAGGTTAACAATAGGTCTGCTCGGATCAAACGCATCTTTACCGACCGGCGACCCGATCTTGTTAGGCACTACACTGTTCACACGAATATTATACTCTGCTAGTTGGATAGCCATCGCTTTCGTAAGATTTACCACCCCACCCTTAGCCGCGGCATACGCAATCGCTCTGCCACGACCAAAGTAGCCAGTCGTTGAAGATACGTTAACAATGTTTCCTGGGATTCCTTGGTCAACCATCTTTTGGGCCACACATTTCGCGAAATAAAACGGGGCGGTCAGGGTGATGTCGAGCGTCTTTTGCCAAGTGGTCAAGTCGATATCTAGAATGTTCTTATTGTCTGAAATAGCAACATTGTTAACAAGGATATCGATTCGTTTGAATTCCTCGTGGATCGATTCAACCGTGGTCATAATCTGTTCTGGGTTCGATACGTCACAAACAAATGGCGCAGCTGAAACACCCTTATCTAAAAGGTCTCCAACAACCTTATCCGCGCGTCCCTGGTCAAGATCAACAACCGCAATCGAGGCACCATCGTCGGCAAGCCGGTGGGCGATAGCCTCTCCAATATTTCTGCCGGCGCCGGTGATGATTGCAAGCTTTCCTTCGGTACCCATCTCAGATTTCCCCAATGTCAGGCGTCTCACTTGGTTAATTGTGACTATCCCACACAAACCAAAGGCCGGACAAAGATATTGGCGGTCTCGGTGGCCCAAAATAGTGGTATATATTCATGATCCTGCAGCCAAAGCGTGGAGCATTATCCTGTCAGGTCACTCTTAAAATGATCTAGATGAATGCCTTATTAAGGTAGAATCAGGTTTCTACGGTCGTTATCTTTGAGATTATAAAAAAAGGTGTCCTGCCCGTGTCACTAATTAATCTGTCAATCGCCACCAACGACTATGACCATTTCAGGGACGTCAGAATCCGTAAGTTAAACCCTGAGGGGATTGACCTTAACTGGTTTATTTTCACCCACCACGAGTGTTTTGCCAGGTTTACTGCTAATAGAGAGTTCGATATTTCAGAGCTGTCATTCGCCAAGTTCAGCACCCAGATCACACGCGACAAACCGGACATCATCGGATTACCAATTGTTTGCTCGAGACTGTTCCGATTCAGTTCATTCTATATCAATAAAAACAGCGACATAAAAACGGTCGAGGACCTAAAAGGTAAACGTATAGGGTCGCCCGAATGGGCTCACTCGGCGGCAGTATGGATGAGGGGTTGGATGCAGAATGATAAAGGTATCGAGCTCACCGATATCAACTGGGTCCAAGCTGGTGCAAACGCCCCGGGACGTGAGGAGAAGGTAGAACTTAATCTACCCGAGGGCATAAACCTGGAACGGATTAGAGATAAATCATTGAGCCAGCTTTTGGCGTGTGGTGAGATTGACTGCGCTATCATTGCCCGGCCCCCGACATGCTTCCTCGAAAACCATCCCGATATAATCCGATTGTTCCCTGATTACGTCAAAATGGAAGAGGCGTACTTCAAAGAGACCGGTGTCTGGCCAATCATGCATATCCTGGCGATGAAAAGATCCATACACGACAAGTATCCCTGGGTCGCCCGTAACCTTTACAATGTGTTCCTCGAGTCGAAAGACCAAAGTATCTCAAGGCTACTTGATCCGGCGATATCGCGGTACCCACTGCCATGGCTTGCGACCTATGCTAGAGATATGCGGGACTTCATGAATGGTGACCCGTTCCCTTATGGTGTCGAGGAAAACAGAAGAACATGGGAGCAGATGGCTCTGTACTCTTACCAGCAAGGCATATCCCACAGACAATTCACACCTGAAGAGATTTTCCCTTCAAGTATCTCGACAAAAGTCATCATTTAAAACGGAGTAAACTGAAGATGGCGAGCAAGTATCCACCATCAGCCGGTCAGGTAGATCCGGCCATCATCGCCGACCTTGCAGCGGCTGCAAGAATCCTCGCCGCGCGCGGTGTGGTGGACGGCTTTGGGCATGTATCCATGAGACATCCCTCCGCACCAGATCGCTACCTGATGGCTAAATCTATAGCACCAGCACTTGTTAAACCCGCAGATATCATCGAGTACACACTCGACAGTGACCCCTGTGAGGATCTTGGGCGAGGTTCATTCTTAGAACGATTTATACACGGCGAGATCTATAAGATGCGGCCAGATGTGAACGCGGTCGTGCACTCCCACTCACCCTCCGTGATCCCATTTGGATTGGTGAAGAATCAGATGAAAGCGATGTTCCATAACGCAGCATTTCTAGCCACAGGGGTCCCCATTTTTGATATTCGACGGTCGTTTGGAATGACGGATATGTTGGTCTGTGATTGCGCCAAGGGTCTGGCCCTCGCCGAAACACTTGAAGATAAACATGTCGCCTTGATGCGGGCCCACGGCTCGGTCGCTACAGGCGACTCGCTGCAGACCGCCGTTTTTCGGGCCGTTTATACTGAGGTAAACGCGCGGATTCAGTTGTCGGCGATCTCGATCGCTGAGGATGGCGGGATAGAGGCGCTTGAAGCAGAAGAAGGCATCCTTGCCGATGAGATCAACAAGACCGCAGGAATGCGAGCCTGGAATCTCTGGCGTATGGAAATTCGATCACAAAACAACTGGTAAACATTATGGAATCTTTAAAGCAAGATCTTGTCGATTGTATCCGGATGCTCGAGTCGTCCGAAATCATCGATTACAATGGTCACGCAAGCATCAGGCTCAACGACAACACGCTGTTGATTAACATCGGCTCGTGTCAGAGAAGCACGCTCACCACGGCGGATATCTGTGAGATTGATTTCGAGGGTAACGTGGTCTCCGGTAACGGCAAGCCGCCACTGGAGTTTCATTTACACGTCGGAATTTACAAGGTCCGACCAGACGTTAAGGCAATCGTTCATGCGCACCCCAAATGGTCCACGTTCCTGACAATGACGGGTAACGAATATAAGCCCGTCTACGCGCAAGGCACGCTGGTTTATCCGCTACCACTTCTCGATTCTCCTAACTCAATCAACAATCCCGTTATGGCGGGCAGGCTAGCGGATACCCTTGGTGATCGATCTGCGGCGCTGATGAAAGCTCACGGCGCCGTGACCGTTGGCGAGACTATCCAAGATGCATTCGTTTTAGCAAATTATTTGGAAGAAAACAGCTACCGTCAGTACATGGCGATGCAGATCGGTACACCTTACTCTTTTACCCCAGAGGAAATCGAAAAGTGCCGAGAGAAACTCTGGAATCCTAATCTTTTCGAGCGAACCTGGAATCACTTCAAAGCAAAGCTCGCTCCCTCTCAATTGTAGGCACTTGTGATGACAAAACTAACCCACGACACCGAGATCAACCTGGCGGGTGTAATGGGCTTCCCCATTACCCATTCAAGAAGCCCGTTGATGCACAACACACTGATGCAAGAGAATAGCGTTCACGGTAGTTATATCCCGATTGAAATTAAATCAGGACAGTTAGGCCCGGCCTTGGAGTCATTACCAAGACTTGGTTTTAAGGGCGTGAATCTGACGATGCCGCTCAAACAAGAGGCCATCGCTACGATCGACGAGCTTGACCCCGCAGGTAAGCTTATTGGGGCGGTGAGTTGTGTCGTTGTACGTAAAGATGACTCACTTCTCGGTATAAACAACGATTGGATCGGGTTTAAAGATAACCTCAACGATGAATATCCTGGCTGGAAATCAAACACCAAAACAGCACTGGTATTAGGGGCTGGTGGTGGCGGATTGGCGGTCGTTTACGCGCTCGTACAGGAGGGAATACACAAGATTATCTTGACCAATCGGACACACGACCGGGCCGAAAAAGTCGCGGATGTTTTTAGTAGTAACAATGTAGAAGTCAGACCGTGGGCGGAGCGTCACTCGTCAGTCGAAGACTGCGATCTAATCGTTAATACAACCAACCAGGGAATGGCCGGACAGCCACCGTTGGATTTGATCCTTGATATGGCGAGGCCTCACACGCTTGTCACGGACATTATTTATGTCCCTCTCGAGACCAAACTGATAACAGATGCAAAGTCGAGGGGCTTGCGAACGCTAGGTGGTCTCGGGATGCTACTACACCAATCTCGGCCGGCATGGCGAACGTGGTTTGGTATCGATCCAGAAATTACCAAAAGCCTGCGGTCGGTGATGGAACAAGATATCCTTCAGCGCATTTGATGACTCTTTTAGTGGGGTATTCAGAGAAACTGTAGCACTAAGAACTTAAGCGAATCCCTCGATAAAGACGCCCTTATAGAGCTCTTTTTCCAATATAAATTCGAATAAACCGAATAGAATTAGACCCAGTGTCACGCTGGTCACTGCCGCTGTCAGAAACTTCTTTCCACCAAAGAAATACATCGAACAGAAGGTATAAACCACGGCAGCAGGAATCAGACCCAGAAAATACGCTAGACCGACAAATGCCGTGATCCATAACATAGCGACCAGTACACTCTGGTTACTTGCCTGGCCAGATGTTTGGCTCGAATTATCGTCGTCCACATTCGAGCCATCCAGCCCGAGCAATACGAATAAGCAAGTAAGTAACATAAAGATAGACGCCCAGAAAGGAATAAACGCCGACACTGGTCCGTAACTTGATCCAACATAGAGCGTGCCAATAGCGAACGCTGTCAGGGGTATCAACAGCCACACATTATTGTGATTTATTCTGATCTTCATGCTGGCGTTTCCTCAGACTCCGACTTGCTAAAAAATCCCTTCAGGTAATAGGCTATGCACGCAACTATCAGGAGCATGATGACTATTGACTGAGGTCGGTCGAACAAAATACTTAGCGTTCCATCTCCTATCCGCAGCGTTTGGAAGTAGCTCGTTTCCATAAGCGGTCCGAGAACAATTGCAAGCGGAAACGCGATCCGAGGGAATCCAAATCTCATAAACAAAAAGCCAACAAAACCAAACACCAACGTCGTGACGACATCGTAGATTTCGTTATCGAGCGAGTACGAGCCAATCATCGCAAAAGCCAGAACGATGGGGACAAGGGTCCGGGAGTCGACGAATGTCAGTTTAGCGATCGAGCTCGCTGCCGATATCGTGATGATTGAGGCAATCACCCCAGAAGCCGCAGCCGCAGCGATCAAGATCCAGATAATATCAAGGCTCTCCGTCATGATGGTCGGACCCGGGACCATGCCATGAAGAATCAGTACACTCAGGAATACCGCCATCTCTGCGCTTCCTGGGATACCGAACGCCAGCGTCGGCACGAGCGCCCCTCCTTCTTTGGCGTTGTTGGCTGACTCGGGTGCGATAACGCCAACAATATTACCCTTGCCAAATGAGTCTCTCTCACTGGGTTTAGCCGTAGTGACCGCTATCGTATACGCCATAAATGCGGCCACGGTTCCGCCAACTCCGGGTAATGCTCCCACGCCGGTACCGATGGCACTTCCACGCAACAATACCTTCCATCGTTTAATTGGCTCGAGGCAGCCCTGTAGGACCTGCCGGAAGTTGATGGCCTCCATTTCACCGGACCCAGCGACCGAGCCCTGCTTTGCCCACAGGTTGATCATTTCACTGACAGCAAAGAACCCAATCATGACAGGAACAAGCTTGAATCCGTCCCATAGGTAATCGATTCCAAACGTGAACCGCTCCTCACCCGTCACCTCATGGTAACCAACCGAAGCGATGATCAGACCGAATAATCCCACGATCAGGCTCTTGACGAATTTTTTACCAGTCGACAAGGAAACGGTTACGAGTCCTAGAACGGCCAACAACAGGAACTCAGTCGGCGCGAACATCAGGACGATCTCACGTGTGATCGGGACCATCGCGATCAAGAAAATAATTCCGATGATGCCGCCCAAACCAGACGCAGCAGCGGCTGCACCGATCGCGAGACCAGCCTTTCCCTGCTGAGACAGTGGGTACCCATCAAGCGTGGTGGCTGCGTTGGGCGCGGTCCCCGGCGTGTTCAGTAGTATAGCGGTGACAGCGCCACTGGTGGGGGCCACACCCATAACACCCGCCATCAGAATAATCGCGTCACCGGGCTCCATATTCATCGAAAAAGGAATCAATATTGCCAGCGCGGTGGTACCGCCCAGCCCGGGGAGCACACCGAAGACGAGCCCGATTAGGGTCCCGAGGACCAGATAGAACAAAGAGTCCAGCTCAAACAGCCGGACCCAGGCCTCAGCAATCACCGCCAAATCAAGAGCTTCCATTCAACCAAGACCTATCAGATTGGAAAAATTGTGACACTGTTAGTCTCGCCTCCCACCGAAGTTCGGTGGGAGGCCGAGACAATATCGCTATCAGAAGACGTCTCTAAACTTCTTGAAGTAGTTCAGTGTGTCCATAAGCGCTTTCTTTGTTTCCGCAGTTGTGTCGTAAGCCTTGACGGGGTTACCCGTCTTAGCAGACCAGGCCTGAATATCAGGGTGATTTACCGCATATGATAGCGCGTTATTCCACTCATCCATGACCTCCTTGGACATACCAGCAGGACCAGCAATTATTCTCAATAGGCCTAGGCTATGCAGTTCTGGGTGCCCAATGTCCTTGCCGTTAACCGCCCCCGGAAACGCTGGATCTACCTCATCTGCAAAGTGCGCGAGGATGTTGTAATCGCCACCCTTGTTGTATCTCTTTGCAGAGCCAGACGCCAGCATCGTGACGTCGCCGTCACCACGAAGCACGGCCGTGGTGTAATCTC
This sequence comes from uncultured Gammaproteobacteria bacterium, assembly GCA_913042205.1. GTDB lineage: Bacteria > Pseudomonadota > Gammaproteobacteria > Pseudomonadales > Litorivicinaceae > HIMB30. The sequence continues at coordinate 389 of CAJWIY010000017.1, read as the reverse complement.
TGGACGATTTGTATCCGTAGATGTATTCGCCACCTTTGCCGAGTGTCGACCAAGTGATCCTATTGGCCATGTTTGAGGTTGATCCAGGACCCTGCTCAGGGATCTTGAGGTCACCTGATTTGTTGACCAGATCATCAAGCTTCTTATATGGGCCCTCTTTGGAGACCACTACCACATAGCTGTCACCGCCCACACGGTTCAGCCAGCTGTAGCCCTCGATGTCATAGCCAGGATTTTCTCCCTTGATATAGGGTAGTCCGTGGCCTGGGATATTAAATATCTGAACGGTATATCCGTCGGGCTTCTGCTTAGAGGTATATACGGCTGCCTTCTTGCCAGACGCGCCCGGCATATTCTTCGGGACAACTTTAATCTTGTTAAAGCTCTTA
>CAJWIY010000016.1 GCA_913042205.1 uncultured Gammaproteobacteria bacterium | reverse complement strand
CTTTCGCGTTACCAAACGGGGCACACTCGTGCTTGATCGCGACACGCTGGATACCACCCGACAGGTCGGTCTTCCAGTTAGTCTTAGCACCAGCCACCTTCTTGATTGCCGCACGCTCTTTGGAAGTAAGATCCTTGTCCCAGCCTAAGTCCATCAGCATCTGCATAGTGAACTCTGGATAGCCGTCCTTGATCTCAGAACCTTGAGAGTAAACGCCCTCAGCGAGGAGGTTTTCCCCGTTTCTCTCGACACCGAACCGGGCACGGAAGGTCAGACCGCCTTTCGAGACAGGTCTGGACATATCGTAAAGGTTCGGCGTGCCTGGGTGTTTCATCTCAGGCGTACCCCAAGATGGCCACGGCATACCATAAAAGTCCCCATCACACGGACCACCGACCGCTTGCAAGGTAGTCTTGTCAAACGTGTGCTGGTTTGCCATGTGCGACTTAATGCGCTCCGGAGATTGCCCGGTGTAACCAATGGTCCACATTCCGCGATTGATTTCGCGAGTGATATCTTCAATCAACGGCTCATCACCCTCGACTTTGATATTACGGAACAGACGGTCACTGAATCCGAACTTGTCAGCGAAAAGCTTCATGATGATGTGATCAGGCTTCGACTCGAACAATGGATCGACAACCTGCTCACGCCACTGAATCGAACGATTGGAAGCAGTGACTGATCCACGTGTCTCAAACTGCGTAGTCGTCGGAAGGAGATAAACACCATCCTGACGATCGTGCAACACCGCAGAGACCGTTGGGTGTGGATCAACTACAACGAGCAAATCCAATTTGCCCATCGCTTTCTTCATGTCCGGCATACGCGACTGCGAGTTCGGAGCGTGTCCCCAAAGAACCATTGCCCGAGTGTTGTTCGGTTGCCCAAGGTTCTCTTTGGCCTCCAACACACCGTCAATCCAACGCGACACTGGGATACCGGTCTGGTTCATCATGGCTTTGTCTTTACCATCCTTGGTCTTCATGGTCGCAAAACGACCCTTCAACCAATCGAGGTCTTCTTCCCAGACACGTGCCCAATGGGCCCATGACCCTGGCTTCAAGCCGTAGTATCCGGGCAACGTATTGGCGAGAACGCCAAGATCGGTCGCACCTTGGACATTACAGTGTCCACGGAAGATGTTAGTACCGCCACCAGTGGTGCCCATATTCCCCAGCGCTAGCTGCAAGATACAATAGGCGCGTGTGTTGTTATTTCCGTTGGTGTGCTGAGTACCACCCATACACCAGATAACAGTTCCCGGCCGATTATTCGCAAGAGTCCTCGCGACGCGCTCTAGTTGTGAGCCCGGTGTTCCGGTTACACGCTCAGTCTCTTCTGGGTTCCACTTAGCGACTTCTTTCTTGATATCGTCCATGCCCCAGACACGGGTACGGATAAACTCTTTATCCTCCCAACCGTTCTCAAATATGTGCCACAAGATGCCCCAGATCAATGCGACATCTGAGCCCGGCCGGAAACGGACATACTCGTCTGCGTGAGCAGCTGTCCGAGTAAACCGCGGATCACAAACGATCACAGGAGCATTATTTTGCTCTTTCGCCTTCATGATGTGCATAAGCGACACAGGATGCGCTTCAGCTGGGTTACCGCCAATCAGGAAAATTGCCTTCGACTTGTGGATATCATTGTACGAGTTAGTCATCGCACCATAACCCCACGTGTTCGCAACACCTGCTACTGTGGTTGAGTGACAGATCCGAGCCTGATGGTCAACGTTGTTTGTGCCCCAATACGCTGCAAACTTCCTATACAGGTACGATTGCTCGTTATTAGTCTTGGCTGAGCCCAACCAATAAACACTGTCTGGACCACTCTCTTCGCGGATCTTGAGCATTTGATCGCCGATTTCGTTGATCGCTTGCTCCCAAGAAATGCGCGTATAGGTGCCGTTAACCAACTTCATTGGATACTTCAACCTACGCTCACCATGGCCAAGCTCTCGCACCGATGAGCCCTTGGCACAATGTGCCCCAAGGTTAAACGGTGAGTCCCAGCCAGGCTCTTGCCCGACCCAAACACCATCACGCACTTCGGCCATGACTGTACAGCCGACCGAGCAATGCGTACACACACTCTTCTTAATTTCTGTTTTTGCGTCCGTCGATGCAGAAGCAGCAGCTTCTACCGAACGCGGTGTCATTGAAAATGCAGCCAAACCACCCACTGCCAGACCAGTCGAACGCAAGAAAGTCCGCCGATCCATTTTGTGAGAAGCTACATTTTTCAGTAAGGATGACACACGGGAGCCAACTGCTACCCCATTCGCCTTTTTCCTTAACATGAAAATCCTCCTAAGGATTTATGTGAATAACTAATCAGGGCCAATCGCAACCTGAGGTCATTCATTTCTTATTAGAACCGTGCTGTCTTGAGATAGGTTTTGTAATGATCATTCTTACGAAGACCACTCACTTGACGAATCTCGCTTTCCGGGCTTGCTAATGCCTGTGTTCCGGCTGTTGCAGCCACTGCTGCGACCGGTAACCCAGTGGTAACAAGCTTCAAAAAGCCACGGCGCCCTGCCTGGTTTACTTTCTGTTCACTCATGAACATCTCCTTTACTGTGCTTTCACACTTTTTTCGCCTTTCGGCCTACTCGATACGGAAAGATTCTTGCTCAATCTCCATCAATAGGCGGCCCAAAGAGCCGACTGGAGCATAAAGCACAGCACTTTCCGCTTTTTCGAGATCGCTGAAACAATGCGCCGCCCATGGGGCAAGGTGCGCATTGAAAAATTCTTTCTGGGCCTGCAGTGGCATCACTTGTCCAAAACCACCTGTGATCATGCCGGCCATCATTTCACATAATGACCCGAGGTGGTCTTCTGGCTCAGGGATTCCATCTTTCCGTTGAATACCATGCTTTCGCATACTGTTGCGAAGATCAGCGAGCGGTTTTTCATGCAGAAATCCAGTCAGGTAATAACTGGCATAAGGCAATACTTCTCCACGCCCCATTCCAATGAACAAGATATTAAATTCACGCTCAACGGCGGCAGGATTCATTGATTTAGCGACTTGCGCGAGGGCATTGACAACCGACCCAACGTCACCGTCCTCACCCTGCAGTTGGCTCAGTTGATCAAGAGTAGTTTGGCTCGGCACTGCGAGTAACAAATTACCGATTAAAGAGTACAGTTCTGCCCGGACCTGATCTTCAGGCGTTACGGGCTGAGTATTCATTTCTATGGTCGCTTCCACAGTCATTATTGTCACTCAATTCCTATCTGAGCGGCTCTTCCTGAGCGTTATCTTTTTCGTTAGATGCAATCCTACCGTTTTGACCCAAAGAGGCAAGTGTTTTCAACAAAAAAACGTTACGTTTCAATCATTTGCGAATGAGATTCATTTGCATTTATGAATTACTATTTGAGGGCTCGTCGAAACGCATTCGTCGTGGCCGAGGTGCGATCGTCACTATTTCTTCTGGAATGTCATTGTTCAGCAATAACGAATGATTCTGGGGCGCGGCTTCCTGATCAGCTACATCAGACTCAACGGGGGTCTCTTCTAGCTCGACAGGCTCCTCATGTTCAAGGCGGGTATCGACCTGGGCAACGATCTCTGACCCCAACTCATCATCGGTCGACGTATCGTCATCAGCCAATGACTCTAGCGCATCGAGAGCCTGCTCTGCGTAGCCTTTACCGACTTCATAAATTGTTTGTAAATTTTCAATTACCGTCGCTGCATCCGTGTAATCGTCGCAATACTCATCAAGCCCATCGATATTCGCGAGCACAGGGTTTGTTTTCCAAAATGCACGTAGCGCTCGCGCTCGTATACGTTCAGGCACGCGGCCATCCATAAATTTCTCGACTGTGTCACCGAGTTTTAATTTTTCAGGGTCTGGCAGTTCCAAGATCGATAGAATTTCATCGTCAGACTTTCCTTCAAACTCATCTTCGCCCAATGTCTCCTCGTTACTATCTGCCTCGACAGCCGAGGGGACATCGGTCTCGTTTTTGAGCTTGCGGTCCGACCAGCGAGATAAAAAGCCCTTATCTTCGATCAATGCTTTTTCCTATTCCGTAAAGATGCGGGCGACATAAAGACATCGCTTACCTGACTAATCCGCGGGTCTCCAATTCCATCATCAACCTGCTCAATGTCGAGCCGATCCCTTTTGCGTTTCTTGAACGGCTCTTCCTTAAAATGCTGATCAACAAATTGCTGAGCCCAGCTAACGATCACCGGTGGGATTGGGACGGGCTCGACTAAGCTGAAGCCACTGTCCAACAAATCTTGTGCTTCGTACGGGGACAAGGTCACATCTGTCACCTGCCAGCCCCCCGGTGACTCGCCCACTTCGTCCTCGTCCATGATCACAAAAGCAGATGGTACGTCCATCGAAAGTGCGACTCGGTAGGCTTCAACATCGGAGCGGTATAGGTTTAGGTCCATTGTCCTGGCGTGATACAAAGTGGCGGAGTCCTCGGTTCGTAACTCAACCCAATGAGCGATCTCTGCGCCCGGTATTAAGCCGCATGGTTTCCATATTTCGGTAGCCCACCGCGTAACGCCGGGATGTTTTGCAACGACAATCCCCACCGGCATCGATATTGTCCGGGCTGCAAATAGGTCAGAGTGGTCTAGCGAAGTCTTGTTGTGAGTCACAGATTTTTTTCCAAAGGTCTTCTATTTAGCGTTTTTGTCCCTAACTCGAGTAGTCTATGGTGCTAAAGCCAGAAAAAAAAAGTTAAATTTCAGATACTTGCGAATGATATTCATTTGCATTTATGTAAAAGACTGCGAAACAAGTCTCAGAGAGAAAGTGGCCAAATTATGAAACGTGATAAGACTTTGATCCTATGCAGCTGTGACAACAGTATCACCTACGTTCCCGAGGCCTTTAAATCTCAAGGCTTTGATGATGTTATTTGCACTGACCAGCTCTGTGGGAGTGATCTTGATGTTGCAGTTGCAGCCCTAACGCAGAGAGATCAGGTCGTTTTTGCTTGCGAACAGCAAGCCCAGATCTTCGAGCAGTTAACTGAAGAATTGCAATCTGAACAGTCGCTGAAAGCGTCTCTAGATCTGATTGATCTCCGGGACCGCGCGGGATGGACAGGAGACAACGAGAAAGGGGCTTGGGTGCAAGCAAAACAGTTGGCTCTTCTCGCCGATGCCACGCTCGACCGACCTGGAACAAAAATCCGAGAGATATCCTCGGCGGGTACATGCTTGATTATCGGTAAAGATGAGTCGGTGCTGCCGTTTGCGGAGACTCTCGGACAGGAGCTCGCGGTTACCTGCGTGATTCAGACCGCACCAAAACGCGTTAGTCCCTCTGCAAGTTATGACTTAGCCGTAGGGCAAATCTGCTCAATATCTGGCGGGCTAGGCGCGTTTGACGTGACCTTCGAAAACTTTTCGACACTGGTTGCAACCGGCCGCGGTGCAACCCAATTTACGACACCAAAAGATCAAGCCAGTTCCACGTGTGACATAGTTATTGACCTTGTTTCCGACGAATCGATATTAGCAGCAGAAGCAACCCGTGATGGTTATCTCCGGGCCCCGAATGCAGACCCGCTTAAATTGTCACTTATTGGTGCCCAAGCCAAAGCTCTTGTTGGCACGTTTGATAAACCTCTGTATGTGAAATATGAGGGATCGATATGCGCACACTCAAGATCGCAGAAGACTGGCTGTACCCGATGTATCGACACGTGTGGAGCAAAGGCGATTCGGCCTAACGGAGACGGTGTCTACGTTGATCCTGATATGTGTGGCGGCTGTGGCGGCTGTGCCTCCATGTGTCCCACCGGAGCAATCGTGTATGACGATCCACCATTTGAATTTATGGTCACCCGGTTAAAAACGTTGGTCCAAACATTCGAAAAACACGCAGAAATACCGCCACGCATACTGTTTATCGATCGGACGTTCGGACGCGGCCTCATTACCGAGGCCGCTCGCTTCAACAAAGGACTTCCGAGTGACGTCATTCCGTACGAGGTAGACAACGTTGAATTAATTGGCCACGCAGAGTTGCTTGCAACCTTAGCCTCAGGCGCGAGTGAGGCATTGATCCTGAAGTCACCACGAACAGCCGAAACGGCCATCGTAAATCAAGTTGGGCTCGCCCATCGCCTGTTAATGCCGACTGATATTGACCTGTCTCGCATCCGAATCGTCAGTATCGAGGATATTGAGGCCCTAGAGACCGCCCTTTACGGGACTCGTATGCCTCCGCTGGAACATGAAGAAATTGCATTGTTAGGTGGTCGTCGTGAAGTTGCAAAAAACGTCATGGCAGCTTTTATAGATCACGACGGTGAATCACCTCTCTCGATCCCGCTTGAATCTGGAGACCCCTATGGCGTGATCGAGGTTGATAGTGATAAATGCACTCTTTGTCTTGCGTGCGTATCGCAGTGTCCTACGGGTGCACTCAATGATCGTTCGGACCGACCAGAAATCAATATTGTCGAAAATGCCTGTATCCAGTGCGGGCTTTGCGCAAATACTTGTCCGGAACAAGCGATCGTATTAAAACCGCAAATGAGCTTTGGCAAGCAAGCACTCGAACAAGCATCGTTGCATGGAGAAGATCCGTTCGAGTGCATCGAATGTGGACGCCCGTTTGGGGTCAAATCAACGATTGAGCGAATCATCGAGAAGCTGGAAGGTAAGCACTGGATGTATACCGACTCGGACAACACGAGACTCGTCAAAATGTGCGATGACTGTCGTGTCAACGCGCAATATCATGACGAAAATGCACCTCTCAGGGGCCCAGACCGTCCACGTGTCCGAACCACTGATGATTACCTTGATAGCTAGGGGTTAACCTGAATCGGTTTACCCAGATCGAGCGGCGTTAACGAGTGCACGAACGCGACGATATCATTGATGTCGCTCATCTTGAGGTCAATCGGGGCGATCGTGATCAGATCTCGGTCTTTTTCAATACCAGACCCTTCTACAGAGATTAGTGCTTTGTGGGGGGACACGGCGTAAAACGCTGAGAACCGAGTGTACCAATCTTCAAACGAGCGCATCGCATGAAAAGATGGCGAGTTTCCTATACCCGCGTATTTGTCCGCTCGATCCACTTTATGACAGCGCCTACAATGATTGGTTGATAGCTCACGTCCATTTTCAAGATCACCAACAATCACGACCTCGACAGTAGCAGCCTCAACTGCCTCGACTGGAAAAGCAACCTGCGATCCCTCCTGTCGGAAATCGGCAATGGTGGCACGTCCGGGTTCACTCAAAAGCCAGTCTACCAGAGCGATATAATCAGAATCCTCACCCAGCGAGGTACTAGTTCCGATATATATGACTGTCCCGGATTTAAGCGTGAAGACCGCAGTCCCCACTTCCGGTTCTTCTGCCGAGAAGTGAATATCACCAGAGGTTTCAACCCGATCAAAACGGACTCGCGTTTTCAGGGAGAATCTCGGCAGAATGTATTGCACCAAATCGACAGGAACAATCTCTTCGTGCGACAAACTAAGCGCAAGCGCAGTAGTCGGAGTAATCAGAAAAGAGCCGATCCAAGATACAACAAAAAGTTTTATTGTTTTTCTAATCAATTGACACCACCTCGTAACTTTGAGACAAGCCATCCTTATATTGACACAGGAAGATGCCATGAGCGAAGACAACTTTAATCTATCGATGCGTAAGTTTTTGAAATCCGTTGGTGTGACATCACAACAGAAAATCGAGGAAGCGGTTCGTGAATTAGAATCAAATTCCGGCCTCAGCAGTATCAATGTCACCGTTACTCTGCATAGCGACGAAGTAAGCCTAAACCACGAAGTCACGGGCACAATTGAGCTCCCATAACCACGCGACAGGATATTGTAGTGAGTAATCCCGAATTTAAAGATGCAGGAGTCATCGCTACGGATGGCGGTGGACAAGGCCCAAAGAAAGCTGCGCAACCACCTTTAGAAGTGAAAGGAGTTAAACATATTGTCGCCGTAGCCTCAGGCAAAGGCGGCGTTGGAAAATCGACCGTCTCCGCAAATCTAGCCATTGCGCTTGCAATGCGCGGCTTGAAGGTTGGTTTACTTGACGCAGATGTCTACGGTCCAAGTCAACCGCGGATGCTGGGCGTTAGCGGTCGACCCTCAAGCCCTGATGGGCAAACGATACTGCCCTTACGAAATCATGGCGTAACAGTTATGTCGTTAGGACTGATGATGCCTGATGATGAGGCATTAATATGGCGCGGCCCAATGTTAATGGGTGCGCTACAGCAAATGCTGGGTCAGGTACAATGGGGCCAACTGGATGTGCTGTTAGTCGATTTACCCCCAGGAACCGGGGATGTACAGATGACGTTGAGCCAAAAGGTCAGCGTGACAGGTGCTGTAATTGTCTCGACACCCCAAGATATTGCCTTGTTGGATGCTAAAAAAGGGATCGACATGTTCAGACGCATGAACGTGCCACTCCTCGGATTTGTGGAAAACATGGCATCGTTCGTGTGCGACAGTTGCGGAAAGGAGCATCATCCGTTCGGTCGCGGCGGTGCGAAGGCGGAAGCCGAAAAACAAGAAATCCCGTTCCTGGGAGAAATACCCCTGGACCTCAACATACGAGTTGCATCCGACGGCGGCGTTCCGATGGTGGTCTCTAAACCATCGAGCCCACAGGCCAAAGCATTTCTTGACATCGCTGACCAACTGATCGCGAGTGAGGTATTGGCGTGATCTACGATGAATTAGTAACAGATCCAACCTTCCCACCACTTCTCACAGGCGAAAAACTGGCCAAGGACGTTGATCCTTTCATCAAGGCAGTTAGCGCCTCTATGATCGGCTGTGATCCCGGTATCGTTTTCTATGCGGAGGATCCCGGCACACTGAAAGCTGCGATAACCCTTGCCCCAGAGGTCCCGCTGAAAGACAGTATATCTGTGGCTCACGCCCTGATGCTCTCAGCCGCCGATAGCCTGGGGGCTCTGGGCCCACCCGAGCTTGCTATTCATTTCGTGTGGCCCTCTCAATTCAAAATAAACGCGGCGCGATGTGGTGAGCTACAATTTAAGGCATCGACTACTGACCCGGAAACAATCCCAGATTGGATCGTTGTCGGGATATCAATTCCATTTGTTAGACCCGAGTCGGTTGAATCTGGCTCAGATCCATCACGGACATGGCTACACGAGGAGGGTTGTATTGAGTTAACCATCCCGCAGGTCATCGAGAGTTGGTCAAGACACTCGCTGGTCTGGTTAAATTCGTTTGAAGATGCTGGGTATAAGGCTATCCAAGACCACTGGCGTGCAAAGTGTGACTCAATCGGGTCAGATATAACCCGCCCCGCTGAAGGCACGTTCGTGGGTACTGATGGCCAAGGAAGTCTCTTGCTGAAGCGTGACGGCATGACAAGCATTCACCACTTGATCGACGAGATGACGCCATGAAACTCGCACGCACCGTTCGGCTCGACGAGTCAGATGACAATGTTTTCGAAACACCTGCAGATGCGGGGGAGTGGGCCATCAGTGGTGGATTTGAATTCTCGAACTGGGATGAAAAAAACTTGACTGGCAAGCCCAGGCAAGCCTTCTCAAACGGCTGGCTTTCGCTGGATTCATTTGGCAGGGCGACCTTCGTAGCAGTAGCTTCGATAACCGAAACTGAATATCAATTACTTATCGAAAAACTCGCACAACACTTCGTCGACCACTACGGCGCGCCCAACCTCGAAGCCGCTTTACCTATCGCTAAAGATGAAGTCGACCACATGCAAGGCATGTGCGAAGATCACGACGACAACACACTCTTAATGGTAAGCCGAAGTCTAGGCGACTCCGGTGTCCACGAATCGTTTAGGTACAACAACCCTCAGAGCGCGTCACTAGACGCCTTTGCGGTTCACGGGTCGGTCGACTGAGAAGGCCTCAGAAATTCTGCATAGGGGACATACCGAACCGCTGACCCAGGTTCGATCATCTCCTCTTCAAAGCCGATCTCAACCAAACCATCAGACCAACTAACACTCGAAATTCTGCCTGATCCCTCAGAAGGAAAGACTTCCACGCGACCACGCTGGTTTAGTCTGGCACGGAGATATTCTGACCGACCGCGACGTTTCTTTTTGGTGAAATCTGAAACCACCTCGTATCCACGTGGCTCTCTCCAAACCCCACCCGCAAGAACTTCCATCGCAGGTCTACCAAAAACCATGGTGCATACCCAAGCTGCCACGGGATTTCCTGGCAGACCGATGACAGCAGTTTCGTTCCAAACCCCTAAAGCGAGTGGGCGACCAGGCTTAAGCGCAATACGCCAACTCGTTAACTGCCCTTCAGCCTTTAAGATGGCCGAAATGTGATCCTCGTCACCCGCAGATGCACCACCTGAGGTAATGATCAAGTCACACGCTTCCGCCCCCGTGTTTAATGCTTCGCGAACGGTATCGCGTGAATCCTCAACCAGGCCAAGATCCACTGCCTCAAATCCGAGATCTCTAACCATCGACAATAACATCAGACGATTAGCGTCGTAGATCTGCCAGTACTCCGCTGACTGCCCAGGCAACCGTAATTCATCACCTGTCGATAAGACTCCAACCCGCAGTCGAGAATACACATCGACTTGATCGACCCCCGCGGATGCCAACAACGATAAATCTGTAGATGTCAGTCGTCGGCCAGCCTTGAAAATTGACGCACCAGCAATGACATCCTCGCCGGCCTCACGAGTATTTGACCACTGTTTCAGCGGGCCATTGAAGGCGATTCGATCAGATTCGATTGTGCAGTCTTCCTCAAGAACGACCGTGTCCACTCCATCAGGGAGAATCGCACCTGTTAAAATTCGTACAGCTTGCCCGGATTGCACTCGACCGGGAAAAGGTACACCTGCTGCCGCCCGACCCTCGCAAAGCTTCATGACCTGTGGACCCTCTGGGATGGGGCCTGCAAAACCAAAACCGTCAACGGCAGAGTTTGAGCCGGATGGATTTGAGCGAATCGCGTCCACGTTACTCGATAAGATGCGATCAAATCCGTCGTCAACTGGGATACGGATACCGGAAGACACAACAGCGGATAAGGCATTTTTCAATAATGCCTTCGCTTCATCAACAGGCGTCCAATCGACACCCGGAGGTAGCGCAAAACAATCATTTCGAAGTGGTGGGGGCTTAATTTCAGGCATGAAGGTGATCCCAAATGAAGTCTGCTATGGCTACTGTATCGTTAAGATTAAAGACTGGGATATCGAGGTTTGGAATCTCATAGTCAGCGGCTACTGCGAGAATCATTTCATCCGTATTAGCCAAAAGATCAACCTGTCGCTCCTCTCGCTGGACTTCCAACTTTGGAATAGGCGTTCTTTTAAAGCCCTCGACAAGAACCAGATCACAGGGGGACATTCGTGCGAGCAAATCTTCTAGCTCAAACTCTGACCTTTCTCGATATTCATGCATCAAAGCAAATCGAGAGCCCCCTGCCAGCATGACCTCCTGCGCACCCGCAGCGCGATGGCGGTAACTGTCGGTGCCCGAACGATCAACATCCACATTGTGGTGCGTGTGCTTAACCATCGACACGTTTTGGCCACGCATTGAAAACTCTTTGATCAGCCGCTCCGTCAATGTCGTTTTACCTGAATTTTTCCAACCAACCACTCCAAAAACTTTTGTATTCAAAGATGTGCTCCTTCTTGAGCAATCACTAATTCATCCGGTGTATTCACATTAAAAAATGGATCCAGCGCACCCTGTTTGTGCTCGAATCGAACGTCAGCGCCACCAACGGCATCGGTCCACAGCACGATTTTGCGGATTCCGTCCGTTAATGCATCACGCAAATTCTGTTCAAGTGACACGTGCCATACTCCAAATGTTGGATGGCGCATCCACTTAGATCTCTCAAAATCGAAACTTGATGCCAAGACCACAGGAGCATTGTATTCATCCGCGGCGGCTCTTGCCCTAAAGACGAAATCTTTGGGAAAAAATGGCGTATCTGCCGCTACCGAAGCAATCCACTCGAACCCGTTCTCTCGCGCATACTCAAGTCCGGCGAGAACGCCAGCGAGCGGACCGAGGTATCCACTTATCGAGTCAGGAATGCATGGTAACGGGTAGCTCGAAAAGCGAGCCGGATCACCATTTACATTAATGATCATCACATCGACTTGAGGTAAAAGACGATTCAGAACCTCATCCAATATTGTCCGATGACCAAGCGACAGTAGCCCCTTATCGGTTCCCCCCATTCGCGTTGCTAATCCGCCGGCAAGTACAACCCCCAGAATACTCTCACCCATCAGAGGCGCTCTTCCGACGGTACTTTTTATCCTCCTCCGGGACAGAGTCAGGATCGGTGTCGTAGACCAATCGGTCCTCGCCACTCAGGCACACAAATTTACGACCCCGCATGCGACCGATCAAAGTCAAGCCAACTTGCTTGGCAATGTCGACCCCCCAGGCCGTAAACCCTGAACGGCTAACAAGCGCCGGGATACCCATCAACGCCGTTTTTATAACCATTTCTGACGTCAGACGACCGGTGGTATACAAAATTTTATTTTCAGGTGTTACGCTTTCGAGGTACATCCAGCCAGATATTTTGTCGACAGCGTTATGGCGCCCGACATCCTCCATATACACCAGCGGTTGATCGCTCTCGCACAAAACAGTCCCATGAATCGCGCCCGTCTCCAAATACAAACTTGGGGTCCGGTTTATCAGGCTAGACAAACGATAAATCCAGGAAGTGTGTAACGGCGTGGAGGCTAACTCAACCTGATCCAACCCCTCCATCATGTCCCCAAAGACAGTCCCCACCGCACACCCTGAGGTTCGCGTCTTCTTGCTTAGCTTCTCCTCATAATTAGACTCGTGCTGAGTCCGGACAACCACCACCTCGAGTTCGTCGTCATACTCGACTAATTCAATGACATCATCCGCTTTCAACATCCCCTGATTTTTCAAAAAGCCAACCGCGAGGTACTCAGGATAATCGCCGATTGTCATCGCCGTTATAATTTCCTGTGCGTTAAGATAAATCGTTAGAGGACGCTCTTCGATCACCGACGTTGCCATTGGTATGCCGTGTTGGTCCACTCCAGATATCCCTCGCGAAAGCCTTGGATCCTCTGGGTTAGGCTGAATTCTATAGAAACTAGTGTTGTCTAATGTCGGCATAGAGGCTCATCTGTATAATTCGTAGTGGTTGGGGTTTATCCTACTGCACTTCAAGCCATCCAGTGGAAAAACTCGAGCCAATCAAATACCCATGAAATTTCCCGCCAATACCCTAGCCATCGCAAACCTATATGCACTTTTGAGCGCAATCAATGCTTCAGTCGCACCCATTGTGATCTCACTAGGCGGGCTGGCCGGGGCATATTTACTCACTGAGGATAAATCTCTCGCAACTCTGCCGGTTAGCAGCTTCAACATCGGTGTCGCTCTTGTGGCCGGGCCAGCGTCACTTCTTATGTTCAAAATTGGTCGCCAGAGAGGATTCATGGCTGGTGCTCTCCTTGGTATTCTGGGTATCACAGTCGCCAGCATGGCAATCGTGAAGGGTAGTTTTTTGTTGTTCTGCATCGGGCTAGTGATGGCCGGCGGTGCCAATAGTTTCGTGCAGCAGTATCGATTTGCCGCGTCCGATTATGTGCAAGATACAATCAAATCACAGGCAATTTCCCGCGTACTCATCGGAGGTATTGCGGCTGGCGTCATCGGCCCACAGATTGTCATGCACAACAAAGATCTTTTGTATCCAGTCCCTTTTGCCGGCGCATTTTTGAGTGGTGCCGGACTTTTTATTATCGGTTTTTTGATGATGATCCTTCTACCACCTCAAATTCCTGAGATACGAAAGGCTCATCGAAAAGAAGGGAGAACAAGGAAAGAGTTTATCCAAGATCAAACCTTTGTTACCGCCTTGCTATGTGGGACCAGTAGCTACGCTCTGATGGCGTTCGTAATGACTGCGGCGCCCCTAGCGATGGTTGGCTGCGGCTTTGAAGTGGCCGAAGCCGCACTGGGTATTCAGTGGCATGTTCTCGCCATGTTCGTACCCAGCCTATTCACAGGAAAACTTATTAGTCGCTTTGGAGCGCTCTCAATCATTGCTACGGGTTTAGTCATGCTAATGCTTTGCTCAATCGTTGCCTTATCCGGGATTTCAATCGAGCAGTTTTATATTAGCCTGATATTATTAGGTCTAGGTTGGAATTTTGGTTTTATTGGTTCAACAGCACTTTTAACTGGGACCTATGAAGCACACGAAAAACACACCGCACAGGGGCTGAACGATACAATTCTTTTCAGTTCCGTAGCGATTGGAAGTCTAGGCTCTGGAATAGCCTATGAATTTATTGGCTGGGAAACTATGAATTGGATCGCATTCCCTGTTGGTGTCAGCTGTCTTGCGGCTCTATTTCTATTACATCAACGTGGCGTTTTACAGGCCAACGCTTAGCACTCAGAACTACTAACGTGGAATCCGTCGGTATATCACTTTCGGAAATATTACTGCTAGTATTCAATCCGAATCACCCGGGTGATTCGCTAGATAATGGAAAGCGTACACTGAATCAATGATTACCCAATCATCCAACCAAATCGGATTTGTAATAAGAAGCTATCTTAGCGCCATTTATCTTGGATTATTTTTAGCAACATCAATAATCCCACACGGATATATGCCCCACGTAAATCACGAAGGTTCAGTCCAGTTCGTCGCATGCTTAGACACAGGCAAAACGGTGCCTACTAAAAGCCATACCATTGAAAGCATCTATGACTGCCCCTTTTCTCTGCTCCAACTTAGTATTTTATCTTTCCCTGGGCCAATTCTTTTTCCCGCAGGTAATTCCCTCTTCGAATCCTCCTACTTTTCTTACAACCTTCCAGAACGGAACTACAAGACAACTCTTCCACGAGGGCCACCCCCAACCTCCTGAACGATAACCAATATCACTTACTCAGGAGAGACGCATGAAAATCATATTAATTGGACTTACGGCAGCCCTAATGTCTGTCGCAAGTTTTGCGATGAACAATGGACATAACATGGATCACGGAGGCCAACATATACAGTTCAAACGAATTGAATCGAATGGCATCACCCTATCTAACTTTCAGGCACGCGCAAGCATCGGTCGCACCAAAAATTCAGGAATCTATGGCGAGATACGGGCTGTCAAGCCCGACCGATTGATCGGCGTGTCAACTTCTTTCGCTTCGATGGCAGAACTGCATGAACATATCAACGATGACGGTGTTATGCGCATGCGTAAGAAAGAAGGGGGGCTCGTGATTAATCCGGGTCAGCCCACGGTTATGAGGCCAGGTGGACATCACATTATGTTAATGGGACTGCATAAACAATTAATAGCTGGCGAAATGATTGATCTCACACTGGAATTCGATTCCGGGCAAATCCTCGATATTTCGGTACCTGTGGTCTCAATCAAAAAAATGCATCACTGAGGATGATTTAGCAGATCACAGCTGTGTCCACGGACAAGCGGCTACGAGTCTGCCTGCGGAGTGGGCATGTACATAACATAGCGATTGGCCATGTACTGTGTCTGAAGAGTCTGATTGCGTTCAATGCGGATCAACAAAAAGAGCAGTGCACTCAAAGAAAACATTACCAAAGAAACCAAAGTAAGTATCGCGTTTCTCTGCATCCTTTGGTCTGAAACGGCAAGCGCTAGCTGATAATCAGCCATCGCTGACGCTTGCTGGTCTGACCCATGAGCCATCGTCAACGCACGGTCAGATACTTGCTCTGCAAACCACTGCACGTGGAGTAACGGGTACTCGATGAGATAGCGGTCGACACGCTCACGTGCCTGTCCTGCGACCGATGCTTTCTTTGGAAAAAATGCAGGCTTTAATGACGCTTCCATTATATGGTCAAACAACAAAGTGGCGAAGGAAAGGTCTGGGATTCCAGGCTGAAGGCTCAACCGTTGGTGTGTGTGCTCAATCAAACGGACAACCCGCTGCCGGCGCTCCTCATCCTTCTCGACACCTCGCGATGCCAATAAGGACTCTAGTAACGCAGATCCCGCCTGAATTGCTTTACGCTCTTTTTCGGTGAGTTCAGCTCTTGCGGCGCCGATTGGAATAACCGCCTGTGGCCAAAGAATTTCACCCTTCAGCAGTCGATCTGAAAAAGTTTCAAACTCTGAAACATTTGGCCCGCTAAATCGTGTAACTGCTATTTGGGCAGGCGCATTTGGCATGTCAGAAAGAACGACCTTCGCAGCAAAGTATGCTGTCCC
The DNA here is from genome assembly GCA_913042205.1 of uncultured Gammaproteobacteria bacterium. GTDB lineage: Bacteria > Pseudomonadota > Gammaproteobacteria > Pseudomonadales > Litorivicinaceae > HIMB30. The sequence continues at coordinate 22,070 of CAJWIY010000016.1, read as the reverse complement.
AGTTAGACCCAGCGCTCCCAGTAGCGCAAAACAAACAAGGAATAAACCACGAAAGAAGTCCGCAAAACGATGAAACAATGCCTCTGACGAGACAAGTTTTTGAATCACTGAATCGCGAGCCATAACTGGTTACTGGGCGGTCTTGGCTTTTGGTGTAGCCTTCTGAGCCGTTGTTGCCTCTATCGCAGCGTCACCGAATGCAAGCGCATCTTCTGCTTTTTTAACAGGTTTTTTACCGCTCAAAACCATGATGTCCAAATCAGCTTGCGAATACTGACAATTACCATTCATTCGAGCACCACGAGCGACTGACAGCGACTGATAATGGATGTCGCCCTCGATTACAGCCGACTCCTCCAGTTCCAGTTCACACGCCGTAATTGACCCTATAACGCGGCCAGAAATTTTTACCTCTCGACCGAATATACGGCCTTTGACAACACCTGATGAGCCAATCGTAAGATGCACAGTCTGGACATCGCCCTCAACAGTGCCGTCAATATGAATATTCCCTTCAGAAACTAAGTTTCCTGAAACGACAAGGTTTGGGGCGAGAACCGCAAAGGTGTCATTGGGCGATGTCATTGATGAGCTCCTAGTATCACTTCGCGTCTGCGACAGCGAGTTTCTGTTCTTTGAAAACATAACGTCCTGCTTTTATGAATTGATATGGATCGACTGGTTTACCCTGAATACGAACTTCATAGTGCACATGAGGACCGGTAGAACGACCGGTACTGCCCACCTCGCCTAAAGTCTCTCGATAATCAATAGTAGCGCCTTTTTTAACGTAGATCTTTTTGAGATGTCCATAGGCGGTCTCAATGCCGCACCCATGGTCCACCACGACGAAACGACCATAGCCGCCTTTACGCCCGGCAAAAGTTACAGTACCCGGAGCAGTCGCTCGAACCCGGGTACCGGGCCATGCGCCAAGGTCAACTCCTTCATGCCAAGCCGGCTTCTTAGTGAAGGGATCTTTCCGCTTGCCGTATGGACTGGTCAGGTTGTAGTAATCCACCGGTGGAGAGAGTGGCGCACACTCGAGCATCGATCGCAATGCCTGCCAATCTTGGCTCAAAACCATCAGACGATCTGATCGGTCCTGAAATCGCTCAAAAACGTGACCAAATTTAGCAGCCTCGTGCCCTGGCCCACCGGCACCAAAGGATGGGGAGAATCCCGCGAATTCCGGGTCGGCCAATGGCGTCCCATCAATTGTGGCGAACCCCTTAGATAATGTGAGAGTCATCGTATCATGTAGCACTTCCATGGCTTTTGATTGAGTCTCGTATGCTTCTGTTATATCCCCAGCCACATTAGTCAACCAAGCACCCACATCTTCCACAGATTGTGGCGGCTGGTGGCCTGAAATTTCAGCAACTGACGCGCTCATATCCATCACGAGGTCGGTCAGATCTGCGTTAGTTTGCTCAACCAAACGGATTCGTACCGCCAACTGATCTTGGAACCATGGGATAAATGCTGAAACAACCTCAGGAGAGGTCTTGTTTAGAACATCGTTTGACAGGTCACGAAAAGTCTTGAATCGTGACGCCCATTCCTCATTTTTTCTGACTTCTTCATTGAATGATTGACGGAGTTCATAGGCATTTTTCTGATCATTCTCAAGTTGTGCAATAAATTCTTTATTCGCAGCGACAGTTGTAGCGAGTTCAGCTTCGACAAGTAATCGTTCGTTGTGATTCCAAGAAAATCCTATCGACGCAATTGCGGTCCAAAGAAAAAAAACTACTACTGCGCTCGTGGCAGCTACTTGATGCCAGGTCTTCAACACAATATATCGGGTGTGAGAACCTGACCGAAGCACTAGTGACCGTTCGGGAAAGCGAGCAATTAGTTTCTGAAAAGCTGCCTGCATGTATCTCACTCGTTTCGACCTTCCACCAAATTGGAGACTCGTCTGTTGAGTTGTCGCATCCAACCTGACTCATTATTGTTCGCTAGATTGTCGACTGTTTCAACCATTCTAGTAGGTAAATAAAAAGTGGCTGCGGCTAGGCAACTGCCAACAAACGATGATTCGTGGTAAATGTATCGATAATTTAGCCGATAAGTTGAATAAGAAATTGGTTATGAGGTTTCAATGAAACATCCGATTCGCATGCTCGTCTTCGGGCTTGCCGCTGTCTGCAGTAACTATGCATCAGCATATTCAGGCGAACTATGGCTATCCCAAGCTAATCAACGATTCGGCACACCACCAAATATGCTCGCACATGGATTTTTAGCAGGTGTGGTTCATAGTTGGAATAACCGAAAAGAATCAAGGTTTCCGGACCTTTGCTTCAACGCTCCCCCAGATCAAATGCAAATCAAAAACCTTATGGGGATCGTAAAAGACTATATTAGCGACCGGAACCCTGATCTCAAGGCTCCTGCCCAAGGTGTTATTCGGGTAGCAATAATGAACCGCTTTCCATGCCGGGATGACAGTTAAAGTTGCTTTTCAGAAAGAATGATTTCACGGCGATGATCTTGGTAAGCTCTCATAACTACGGAATCAACCTTCTGACACTGTAACTGCTCACTATCAGATATTTGCATAGTTAGGTCGTCGCGACTAAGTAAACCAAATTCATTACCGAACCGATCGACAAAGCGATAGTAGTCAACGGTTGTCTCGACTAGGGTGGCAACTGGGTAGGTCAGCGCCTCTTTCGGATCAAAACGCCACAACGACAACTGCATGTTTGGGTGTGCTACTTTCACCAGATATTGGTGCTCAACGGGGCCCAAAAGCTCAGATGGTGCCACCCCCAAACCACATTCAAGCGCCGAGTAATCGTCGAGCGTTTGGGATTCGGAAAACAAGTAATTCCAATGACCTGCCTCCACGTTCAGTCGCATCAAAAACTCTATAACCCTAAGACTAGTTATTTCATCGTCGGGATGAATGCTCGCATAAAATTCCCTCAGAATTTTATGAATATCTTTAGAATAAAAACCCTCGGCCCTCAGACGTGATTCTATTTGGCCCGCTTCCGCATCGCTGTCAGCCGTGAGGATTTCTCTTGCGCGCTTAAGTTGCCTCTCGAAAATTTGTGGTTTTTGCAAAGCGATTGATGTCAAGTATTGCTGCTCGGATGGAGTCTCAATAGCTAACAGCCTATCTAACTCCGCTTGCCGGGAACCAGCAGGAACATAGGTGACTACCGAACGGTAAAGACCGTCCGCGATCGAATTCGCACTGAGAAAGAGGCAAAGTGCCAAAAAGAATAATCGTTTATTCATAGTGGTGACTGTACCGAGCTTTTCTAAATTAACAAAATTGTTTAACTAACTCACCGAAGCGTTTACAAAAGCCGCATAACACACGGAGGGTAGTGTAGCTGAACAAACCTACACGTAAAAACATCCGGTTTTGTGGATTTGGTTACTGTGGAAATACAACCAAATGTTCGATATCAAGACTCACACCGATTCTTTCACCGATCTTATGATCATGATGCGAAGGTGCAAAACAACCCAGGACAACACCATTGTCGAGCCGTACCTGATATAGATGATGAGCGCCTCTAAAGTGTTTCTCCACCAGAATCGCTGTATAACTGGAATCGTCGTCGTGAACCAAATCATCTGGACGAAGAAAAATTTTCACATCAGATCCCGTCTCGAAACCAAGGTCGGTATCATTAGTCAGAATGCCCAATGGACTTAGCACGGAACGGGGGTCGCTCACTTTCGCGTCAACCATCTCGCCTGGGCCTACAAAGTGGGCCACGAAGGGGCTTTTTGGTTCATGATACAAGTTGAAGGGAGTATCGAACTGACGAATACATCCGTCGCTCATCACAGCGATACGATCTGCAAAATCGAACGCCTCACGTTGATCATGGGTCACGAGCAAAGAACAAATTCCATCGCTTTTTAAAATAGCTCTCACCTCGCTGGCTAGGCGGCCACGCATCTCCGTGTCAAGACCAGAAAAAGGTTCATCAAGTAACAATAGCTTAGGCTTAGGCGCCATCGATCGTGCTAGCGCTACTCGCTGTTGCTGTCCACCTGAAAGTTGATGTGGATACCTGGAACCCAAGTTATGTAGGCCAATAAGATCAAGTAATTCATGAATTCGTTGCTCCGCTTTTGATTCAGGCCAATCCTCCAAACCGAACCCAATGTTCTGATCTACCGTGAGATGAGGAAATAGTGCGATGTCTTGAAACATCATCCCAACCCCTCGACGCTCCGCCGAAACCGAGACACTCGGGCCTGTCAGAAGATTACCATCGAGCCAAATTTCGCCTGAAGTCAATGGCTGAAAGCCAGCTATCGCCCGCAAAAGGGTCGACTTACCACAACCACTGGGACCAAGTAGACACCCCAGCTCCAGCGGTTTAAGTACGAAGTTCACATCATAGACAGCCCGGCTCGCACCATAGTACAGAGTCAAGTCACGAATCGTAAGCGCGTCTTTATTTTGTTGATTCATAGCTTTCCGATTGAACGATTTAGCAGAATGACAGGAACAAGCCCTACCAATACGATACATAGTGAGGCCGGAGAAGCATCTATCAAACGCTCTTGACCCGCCAGCTCATAGGCACGCACAGCAAGCGTGTTGAAATCGAATGGACGCAAGATCAACGTGGCAGGTAATTCCTTCAGGATATCAACAAAACAAACCAAAATGGCTGTCAGCACGGACCCTTGCATCAGAGGTATATGAATTCTCGTTAACACGCCAGTTTGGGACAAACCAAGTAATCGTCCACTCTGGTCGATACTCGGGCGTATACGTGACAACCCGCTAAAGACATTTCCGTTGGCCACGGCTAGAAAACGAACCAAATAAGCGAAAATTACCGCAAACAAGGTACCGGATAACCAGAGTTGTGGCTTGACAGCCCATGATGTGAGTAGCTCGGAAATCCATGCGTCAAATATTCCAAACGGGATTAATATCCCTATTGCCACAACAACGCCGGGAAGCGCGTAACCGAGGCCAATAAAGGTGGTCATATACGAGAGGCTTCGCGTTGGGAACAGTCGATTGGCGTACGCAATAAGCAACGCGACACCTACGATCAAGAATGATGATCCTCCAGCAAGTGCGAAACTATTCCACGCCAATTGCCATAATGACTGGAGTTGTGCGTCAAAGATGGTCCAGTTTACCAGCAGCGTCGTTGGTATTAGGAACCCAAACAGAATTGGGAGGGCACACAAGACTTGTGCTGCAAACGCCGAGAATCCAGTCAAATGCTGTGCGGCTTGGTCTAATCGGCGCATTTGGTCTGAGTAATATCTAATTCGATTTCTTGAGTGACGCTCCAGAATGACCAGAATAGCAACGAAACCGAGTAACACCGAGCTAAGCTGGGCCGCGCCTGGCGTATCACCGAATCCGTAATAGGTCCTAATGATGCCTGTCGTGAAAGTTTGCACGCCGAAAAACTGTACTGTCCCAAAGTCAGCGACTGTCTCCATAATCGCCAACAGTGCGCCTGCTGCAATTGCAGGCCGCGCCATCGGGATAACGATGCGACGAAATACTGAAAGTCGGCTTTGGCCAAGGGTATAACCTGCTTCCATAAGGTTGGCAGATTGCTGCAAGAAAGCAGCTCGGGCTAGCAGGTAGACATAAGGATACAACACCAGACTTAACATCAAAGCCGCACCCAATAGCGATCGTATATTGAGGAAAGGTGACATTACCCAGTCGGGCATATTAGATGCCCGCATCCAAGTCAGTACAGGGCCAGCATACTCCAATACACCAGTGTAGGTGTAGGCCAAAATATAGGCGGGATAGGCCATCGGTAGCAATAGGAGCCACGATAGAGTCTGTCGACCCGGGAAACGGTAAAAAGCGATAACCCACGCAGTTGGTACACCAATACAGACTACGCCAATGGTGACATAGAAGGAGAGAAGTAGTGTGTTTGAGATATATCGCAGTAGAAGCGTGTCGACCAGATGCTGCCAGACATCAGAACTCGTCGTCGCTAAGAATGAAAGGACAACACAGAGAGGAAGTGCCACGCAGAGCGCGACACCGAAAGTTGCAACCAAAAAACCATTTAGACGAAAAACTCGAAAATAGCTTATACGATCTTTGCCTGTTACTGCCAATTAGCTCGGTCCATAACCATAACCGCACGTTTATTATTCTCGCCAAGAATACTCAGATTCAAATCGTGGGCTTTGAAAGACCCCAGAGACTGAATAGTGGCAGACACTGTCGCCGAATCTACGACAGGAAACTCGTGATTTACTTTTGCATAGTATGCTTGAACTTCGTCAGACACCATAAACTCCAGTAACTTTATCGCCTCGTCATAATTCGGCGCATATTTTGTGATAGCCGCACCAGAAATATTCACGTGCACTCCCCGATCACCCTGGTTAGGCCAAAACACCTTGACAGTATTTACAACCTTCTTGTCTTCGGCTCTCTCCGAATCCAGCAGCCGACCGTAATAATATGTGTTCGAAATCGCCAAATCACATTGGCCTGCAGCAACTGCTCGAAGCTGATCCGTGTCGCCCCCCGTTGGCTTACGCGCCATATTAGCAACGATTCCCTTAGCCCAGCTTTCAGCAAACGACTCTCCGTGAACCTCTATCAATGAAGCAACCAGCGACTGGTTATATATATTGCTTGAGGATCTTATACATATCCGACCCTTCCATTCGCCATCCACTAAGTTTTCATACGTCGAAAGCGCCTTTGGATCCACACGATCCTCAGCATAAAAGATCGTTCGTGCACGCTGCGTCAAGCCGACCCAATTCATTTGTGGATCACGTAGGGCCGAGGGAATGCGTGATTCAAGCAATTTACTTTGAATTGTTTGCGCAAGATCCGCCGCTTTGGCTCGGTGCAAATTACCAGCATCAACAGTAACCAACACATCAGCGGGTGACGCTGCTCCCTCGGACTGAATCCGACTCAATAAGGCACCTGCCTTCCCTGTAATCAGGTTCACTTCAATGCCAGTTTGTTTTTCAAACTGCTCGAGTAGCGGAACGATCAGTACATCTTTGCGTGATGAGTACACATTAACTTCGGCTGCGGCCGCAGATAACGAACACATGCCGAAAAATGCCAATATAACGAAACGCATTAACATTATTGATGACCTCCTTTTTTGACATAGGAGATCATACCAAACGAAAATCTAAATGTAATACATTCGCATTTCGATTTAGTAATTATTAGTTGAGGGCGGTCCAACCAATACCAATCAACTTGTCAGATTTAAATAACAAAGCCCGAATATCTTTAACTCCGCTCACATTCGTTCGAAAATAAAGAACATCGTAAACCTCACCGTCCTTCACGTAATGATCGGCAAGCGTTTCTCCTGTACCTACATCAGCTGATGGTCCCAGAATCGCCAATACCTGCTGTTTTGTTTGTCCAACTTCAACAAGTGCGAGTTGGCCCGCATCAAGCTCTGGCACGATTTCTTTATTGGATAAAACCTCAACGGTATCTACCCCCTCGGCAGACTGACCATCAATAACGGATTCGACGACCGTTTTTTCCTCATCAGAATCCCAAAATTTAAAGTCAAATTTAAGGGACTCTGGGAACACAGAACCTAACCTTGAGGCCCCCGGCACCATTGAACACGCAGATAAACTGAGCGAAATTAAAATTATTGTTATTAGTCTCATATTTAATCCTTTCACCAAAAATTCTCCTATTGAACATGAATGAGTGCGTATTGTCGCCCCTAGATGAGTTAAAAGACCTTAGAACCCCCAATCCACACAGATTCAAGCTCTCCATCACGGTAGGTCACCAGATCAGCAAGAGCGCCGGGTTCAATCTGTCCAACATTATCCAACCCAAGCCAGTTTGCTGGGCGCGTACTCGTCATCAGACCGATTTCTACCCAATCCAATCCGAACTTTCGGAGTGTCTTAACCACCAGGTCCGCAGTCGCGGCACTACCCGCAAGGGTGCCATCTCTCAGCGTCACGGCCTCGTTCTTTTTATATACTTCGTGTGTACCTAGCTGGTATTCACCGTCAGGCATTCCGGCAGCCGATGTTGAATCGGTCACTGAATAAAGCTGAGGAATACGTCCTCTCGCCAATTGAAATGCTGGCTCTGTCACATGCACGTCATCGCAGATAATCTCAGCGTACTCAGCGGTTGAAAGCGCTGCAAAGGCAACACCGGGATCTCGATGATGCAAGCCTGACATCGCGTTGAATAAATGTGTGACTCCGCAACCACAACCAAATAATTCAGACGCCTGATGATAATCGCACCCAGAGTGACCGATTTGAAGTTTCACACCATGGGCCCTAGCAATTTCGGGAAGGACATTATCGGGATCCCGCTCGGGAGCGTAAGTCATAACCTTGACACAACCGTGCTGAAACCAAGCCTCAGCTTCCATCGGGTCAACCAAACGGGTGCTTGGTGGCTGTGCCCCGAGCTTACCATCACTTAAATAGGGGCCTTCAAGATGAACCCCTAAGCACCTTGCATCTGTCGGCTCGCGATGGTCCATCACCTGAGTGGCAGCATCCAATACTCGTTCGATTGAGGCGTAGTCTGCAGTCACCGTAGTCGCTAGAAAACCGGTCAAACCGAACTGTGCATGGGTCCGACCAAGGGACCGAATCCCCGGTAATCCATCCATGACATCGCCACCACCACCCCCGTGGACGTGGCAGTCGATCATCCCAGGCAGAATGATTCGTTGATCACTGGAAGCTATTTCATTAATCGAGACGATTGACTGGTCAAATTGGAGACAGCCCTCTACCAACCCGTTCGCAGTCACGATACGTCCCGTTAACTCAGTCATCTGATTTCCATCGGTCAATCCTCAACGTACTGAGATGTTGATCGATATATGACAGACCATCAAGTGCATTACCATCAGCGGTCACAACTTCATAACCCAGAGCATCGAGATGTTTCTCGTAAACGTGGGCCAAGCCCCCAACAAGCGCCAGCGGGAGGGCCTTTGGAAATTCGTCTACGAGGGACTCAAGTTCGGTAGCCCCTTCAGTAATTATATTAGCGCTCACTGAAAGTGAGAATCTTGTATCCAAAACACTTGGCGCTAAAGACCCGAAGTCAAGTGGCGTAGCCTGATTTGCAAAGGTAATCCATTCGTTCGGAGTGCAGCCAATCTCCAGAGATTCGATCAGTTTGATATGAGAAGGCAGCAAGTCGCCTCGATCCGCCAAGCGAGTCAGTGCGCACAGCAATCGCTGACCCATCCACGCACCTCCCCCTTGGTCGCCAAGCATAAAACCAAAACCACCACGTCGAGTCACAGCACCTTGTGAATTTAACCACGCAAATGAGACGCCCGTTCCAACGGTTAAACATCCTCCGGGACGCCCACTATGAGCACCAAATAGACCTGCGTCACGATCAGAAACTAAAACAGTTGGATAAGGCGCTGATGCCAAGAAATTTTGTCGCTCTCTAATGTATTCGGTACCAGCTACTCCCACTACGTACCTTTCTGGCGGATCCAATCCAGCAATATCAATCGCATGCTCGATTTGATTCCAACACGCTTCAAAGCCCAATCCTAGATTGGCAGGCCCCACAATAATATCCTCGGCTATAGCACCCGCCAAAGTATCCACTAGACGAACTCGTGTCTTGGTCCCTCCACCATCAACGAAGGCAGTTAATTTCAAAAACTAAGCCTATGCTCTTGGACCTGATCTGGAAGCGCCCTAGTCACGACAGAAGGTGGCGAGATTCCATTAAAGTGTGTTGCGCTCGCCAGTGTGTAGGCGCCCATCTCATGAAATATGACGATATCGTTCATGTTGAGAACTGGGAACTCTGGATACCTTCCAAGTTCATCAACCGAATCACAAGTTGGTCCAGCAAATACGCACGCTGATTGCTCGTTACTCGACGTGAATACCGACATCCGGTAACGCATTCCATCGAATATTCGGCCTGATTGTGCTCCGTATACCCCATCATCGAGATAAAACCACCACCCATCTCGACGTTTCGCACGACCAATCACTTTACAAACTAGTGCCATTGACGGTGCCGAAATTGCACGACCAGGCTCTGCCAAAATTTGGATATGATCGGGGACATTCGTAAGCACTTCGCGGATTGGCGCACAAAACGATTCAAAATCAACCGGTTCACCGGTATAACGTGCCGGAAACCCCCCACCGATGTCGATCCTAACGATCTCTGGCAACCCTTTCTCTCTAACTTTTTTACACAATTCTAAACATGTCGCCAAAGCATCTGCGTGCGTGTTGGCGGTGGCTGCCTGAGATCCGACATGAAAACACAAACCATCGATTCGAATACCAGAGTCTTTAGCTACATCAAGAATACTGAGAGCATCCTGAACAGGTGCTCCAAACTTACGGCTCAAATCTATCGGTGCATCTGGCGCAATGAAAGATAGTCTTAACATGACTAGGATCACGTGACGATAAGGAATCAACTTCCATAATTCGTCCACATTGTCGACTACAAAGGTTGTCACTCCTGAAGCGACTGCCCTTTCGATCTCTACATCGGTTTTAACAGGATGCGTGTGGATCATCCTTGAGGGATGGATTCCCAGATATTCGAGTATTTTGATCTCGGCCGAACTCGAAACATCAAAACAGCCGCCTTCAGCCGCAATCGTCTGCAGCAAATCAGGATAGGGATTGGATTTCACAGCATAGTGAAGTGTTATGTCAGGCAGTGCTTTGGTTAAAGCACCCCACTTATGACGACACATTGCTGGGTCAAAAACTAATGACGGCGTAGTCTCCACCAAGTCGAGCCAGGTCGACGCGGATTCACGTGGCAATACGTCTATCAAAACCGTATCCTCTATTCAAATTTCGGCCGCAAATCTTAGAGAAATTGACTGAAATTTCAAGGAGATTTATGCAATATCAGCCATATGGCCGCTCGCCTCGAGCCACTGTTTGCGATCGGACGCACGTTTTTTACCGAGTAATCTATCCATAACCTCATCGGTCCCGGCTGATTCATCCGAATCATCGAGCACCAATTGAACCAATCGACGTGTATCTGGATCCATTGTTGTTACTCGTAATTGGCTCGGATTCATCTCACCTAACCCTTTGAAGCGCGTGACACTGACTTTCCCACCCCGCTTCTCTGCAGATAGACGATCTAAGATCCCTTGTTTTTCAGCATCATCTAAAGCGTAAAAAATATCTTTACCAATATCGATCCGGTACAGAGGCGGCATCGCTACAAACACATGCCCTTGCTCAACCAGCGGGCGGAAATGCTTCACAAACAAAGCACATAGAAGGGTCGCAATATGCAGCCCGTCGCTATCAGCATCTGCCAAAATACAGACCTTTCCGTATCTAAGACCATTTAAATCCGCTGAACTAGGGTCGACACCCAAGGCAACTGCGATATCGTGCACCTCTTGAGACGAGAGGATCTCATCCGACTGCACCTCCCATGTATTCAATATTTTCCCTCGCAGCGGCATTACTGCCTGAAATTCTCGGTCTCTAGCCTGCTTAGCAGAACCGCCAGCTGAATCACCCTCAACCAGAAATAACTCCCCTGCAAGGGCGTCGCCACCGGCACAATCAGCCAGTTTTCCGGGTAGAGCGGGACCCTGCGTCACCTTTTTACGAGCGACCTGCTTCCGAGATTTTAGCCGCCGTTGAGCAGCAGCTATGGCAATCTCTGCTAATTGATCACCAATTGCTGTATTCGAATTAAGATACAAACTGAACGCGTCGCGAACAACACCGCTGACAAACACTGCACATTCTCGCGAACTCAAACGCTCTTTGGTTTGTCCGGAAAATTGTGGATCTTCCAACTTTACACTGAGAACGTAGGCGCAATGCTCCCAGAGGTCATCCGGGGACAGTTTCAGTCCGCGAGGAACCAAGTTACGGAATTCACAATATTCCCGAAGGGCTTCCATTAAACCGGTGCGTAACCCATTTACGTGAGTTCCACCTTGGATGGTAGGGATCAAATTTACGTAGGATTCAGTGGTAAGTTCGCCTCCGTCGGGAAGCCATGTCAGTGCCCATTCAACCGCCTCGTGCTCAGCCGCAAAATTACCTATGTAAGGAACGTCCGGTACAGAAACTGACTCACCAATCTCTGCTTGCAAATAATCGGTAAGACCATTCTCAAAATACCACGTCTCAGCTTCTTCCGTCTTGCCGTTATGCAGGCAGATTGTAAGACCTGAGCACAATACAGCCTTCGCTCGTAATAAGTGCCGCAAACGAACAACCGAAATATTTGGGGAATCGAAATATCGTAAATCCGGTATAAAGCGCACAGTAGTCCCTGTATCCTTTTTCATACAGGTACCCGCCTCGCTTAAATCACGAATTTTATTACCATTCGCAAAACCAATGTCGTATCGTTTACCATCCCGCCGGACCTCAACATCTACCGAAGTCGAAAGAGCATTGACAACACTGACCCCCACCCCATGAAGGCCACCAGAAAACTGGTAATTTCTTTTTGAAAACTTTCCACCTGCATGTAGCTTCGTCAAGATTAACTCGACGCCAACGACTCCCTCCTCAGGATGCAGATCAATCGGCATACCACGGCCATTGTCGGCAACTGACACGGAACCATCAGTGCCCAGCGTCACGTCAATACGATTTGCGTAGCCTGCCAGTGCCTCATCGACAGAATTGTCAACAACTTCTTGCACCAAGTGATTTGGGCGTGTCGTATCGGTGTACATGCCAGGCCGTCGTTTTACTGGATCCAGCCCAGAAAGGACCTCAATATCCTGTGCCTGATAACTCATTTGTGTCGATTCCGTATGCTGAAAGATCAGCCAGACCATGGTGCAAACAATAGGACAGCCATTCACTTAAGAATTGATCCAGTTGCTCTCTCTCGTTGGGTTGAACCATGGATGGATTTGGATAGGGATAGGCCCCCTGAATAAAATCGGATGAACTCTCATCAGTAACTTCAGCAAGCTGCATATCGTGATACAACCGCACAGTAAATGCGGGCAAAGGCACCCAAGTACTCTGGCCATCTAACAAACTACACTGACTGTCGCAGAGGCCCGTGTAGGGTCCAAGATCCCTAAAACCCATCCTGACCAGACAATCCTGTCCACCGAATGGAAGAATGAACTGTAGTGAATTCTCCGAGCCAAAGCGACGCGCAAGCCGAATTAGCAAACTGTAGTTCAGACCACAGGTCGCATGATGTCTTTGTAAATTTGGTACGTGGCAGGTCTTGGTAGACAAGTCGCACTCCTTCTCATTCACTCTCGTAAATTTAACTGCAACCACTGCAGACCGATAATTGTGGCCGCGTTATTCATTTTTTTAGTCTGCAACGCTTCCAAAGCCGAAGCAATGGAAATCACGTGTACTTTCAGATCCTCATACTCGCCGGTCTGGCCTCGAAACCGCTCAACCTTTGTCAGATCACAAGGAGCAAAATATAAAAATATCAACTCGTTCGAACCACCGGGACTTGGGTAATACGTGAATACTAACTGAGGATCCGCCTCAAGCGATAAACCAGTTTCTTCAAATACTTCACGATGACATGTTTCAAGGGGAGGTTCATTGGCCTCGCAAATGCCAGCCACCCATTCAAGCATCCAAGGACTATCATCCAGCTCTGACATCGCGGGACCAACTCTGAACTGTTCAACCATCGCAACCTGCTGCCGATCTAGATCGCATAAGATTACAGCGACTGCCGGTGCGCGAACAAGCAGTTCACGGCACATTGGGCCAACCGATTCCCTCTGATATCCTCGATGTGTCAGTCGAAGTTCATCCAGCCGAAAAAACCCATCAGCAAGACACTCGGTACCCTCAAGTGTCCAATCCGTGCAGCCAAATGTCGGCTCTGGCCAATCAGCCATCGTCCCCCCAAAGAGCCCAAAAGTGATGCACCGGGCCATGGCCCTTACCCACATTTAAACGCTTAGCCTCAGTAATCGCTCCTCTGATGTAGGTCTTTGCCTTCGATACCGCCTCAGGAATATCTAATCCTTGCCCCATAAATGAAGCAAGCGCACTAGAGAGCGTGCATCCCGTACCGTGCGTATTCATGGTCTTAATACGCTCACTTTCATACCAAATATGACCATCACCCAGAGCCAATAAATCAGGTGATTCGTATGTCGACAGATGACCACCTTTTAAAAGTACTGCACCCGGACCCAATCTCAGCAGAGCCTTTGCTTGATTGAGCATGCTTTCACGGTCGAACGCTTCTGCTACACTCAGTAAATCCGCGGCTTCAGGTAAATTGGGCGTTACCAAGGATGCTTTTGGTATCAGCAACTCCCGAAGTGAGGTAACTGCATCTGCTTGCAATAATCGATCTCCGCTTTTAGCCACCATGACAGGATCCACAACGATTGGGCATCGAAGCCCGGCAACAAATTCTGCTACGGCCGCTATCACTTCGGATGTTCCTAACATTCCAATTTTCACAGCATCAATCTGAATATCCCCCGCGACTGCCTGCAACTGCTCCTTGAGAAAAGAAATGTCAACCGGATAGATCGCGTCGACACCCATCGTATTCTGCGCAGTCAACGTCGTGATCACACTCAAGCCATATGCACCGGTCGCTGAGATAGACTTGAGGTCTCCTTGAATACCAGCACCACCACCTGAGTCAGAACCTGCAATCGTGAGAATATTTGTCGCCATTTTCTATCCTTTGGTTGAAAACAGTTTAGCCGGTTTCAGTACAAATCTGGGTATACTTCAAACCATGAAAACAATTCTAGCTAGTATCGCAATACTGGGTTTAAGTTTGTTGCTCGGAGCGTGCGGACAGACAGGCCCCTTGTTCCTGCCAGATCAGCCGAATAAGACGGTAGACGGGCGGGACTAATCATGGATCACTTCCAGTATCGTGAGGGTGTCTTACACGCCGAAGATGTGCCGGTTTCCGAAATTGCCAACGAACACGGGACACCTTGCTTTATTTACTCCAGAGCAACACTTGTTAGACACTATCACGCCTATGCGGATGCATTAAGTGATGTTCCACATTTGATTTGCTACGGCATGAAAGCGAACTCCAACCTCGCTGTATTACAGTTGCTAGCCAAAGAGGGCGCTGGCTTCGATATCGTGTCGGTCGGAGAACTCGAAAGGGTCATCAAAGTCGGTGGCGACCCCCGCAAAATTGTGTTCTCTGGGGTTGGTAAACAACGCCACGAGATGCAAAGAGCGCTGCAGGTTGGCATTCACTGTTTCAACGTCGAGTCGCTCGCAGAGTTAGAGCAACTTAATTCAGTAGCATCTGAACTGGACATGGTTGCGCCTGTGTCACTAAGAATCAATCCAGATGTTGATCCGAAAACACATCCCTACATCTCCACCGGACTAAAAGCGAACAAATTCGGTATCGCCCACCAAGATGCCATTGCAGCCTACCAACGCGCCCATGCGTTACCCGGATTAAATCCGGTTGGTATCGACTGCCACATCGGGAGTCAATTGACCGATATTTCTCCGCTCATTGAGTCACTCGACAAGCTCTTGAACGTAATTGATGAATTGGCTGACCTTGGCATTGTTCTCAAACATATTGATCTTGGTGGAGGGCTAGGTGTGACATATGATCAGGAAAAACCACCGCATCCTTCGGAATACTTGTCTATTGTTAGAGAGCGCTTGAAAGATCGAGCTCTCAATCTGATTCTAGAACCAGGGCGATCTATTGCAGCAAACGCTGGTATTTTTGTCACCCAAATAATTTTGACAAAAACGAACCAAGATCAGTACTTCGCGGTTGTCGATGGGGCAATGAATGACTTGATACGGCCCAGCCTATACGGAGCCTGGCAGAACATTGTCCCGGTCGAGAAGACTGATAGACCAGGCCAGATTGAGGCCTTTTTTGATGTTGTAGGACCCGTGTGCGAATCGGGCGATTTTTTAGGTAAAGGCCGTCTTCTAAAATTAAAAGAGGGTGATTTGCTCGCTGTGTGCTCCGCTGGTGCATATGGATTTGTCATGGGATCCAACTACAACACCCGCGGACGAGCTGCAGAAATTCTCGTCGACAAGTCTCAGACCCACGTCATCCGCGAACGCGAATCATTAGAAAGCCTCTGGGCTCTCGAAAAATTGGTAGACGAATCATCATGAGAATTCAATTCACCAAAATGCATGGTCTTGGCAACGATTTCCTTATTATCGACGCGGTCAGCCAACACGTGAGTCTTCGCCCAAGCCAAATCCAAAAGCTGGCCAATCGTCACACTGGTATAGGTTTTGACCAATTATTGCTCATTGAGCCACCTTCACGTCCAGACGCCGACTTTGATTACAGAATTTTCAACTCTGATGGTGGTGAAGTAGAGCATTGCGGTAACGGCGCACGCTGCTTAGCAAAATTTGTTACCGACAGAAAGTTAACCGCTAAGCCCACCATCACCGTGAACACTGTAAGCGGTCTAATAGAGCTTGCTATTTCAGAAAGCGGACTTATCAGCGTCAATATGGGCAAACCGATACTCGATACCGAGGCTCTTCCCTACAAAGTACCACCACTTCCTGATGAGACACAGACGGTTTCACTAAATACACCAAAAGGTCCTCTCGAATTCGGCTTGATCAGCATGGGTAATCCGCATGCAGTAACGATTGTCGATTCGATAGATACAAGCGATGTAGCATCGATTGGGAGTGCCGTTCAACAACTTCGACAATTCTCCGACTCAGTCAATGTTGGCTTCATGGAAATCATTTCAGAAACCGAAATTCGCCTAAGAGTGTTTGAACGCGGAGTTGGCGAAACCCTCGCATGTGGAACGGGTGCATGTTCGGCTGTCACATACGGTCGCTTGCTTGGACGTTTAGGTCCCAAAGTGACAGTTGCAACTCGTGGCGGAAACCTTCAGATTGAGTGGGAGGGGGTCGGGTGTGATCTAAAAATGACAGGGCCCGCCGAGTCAGTATTTGATGGAGAGTTTCGCCTGTGAAAATAAAGGCTGAACAAGTCATAGCTTATCTTCAAGATCATGTGAACTTTTTCTACGACCACCCCGAATTAGTCCGCGAACTGAAAATTCCGACCGATTCTGGCGTGGCCGTCTCTTTAGTAGAGTTTCAGCTTCGAAAACTGAGAGAACAGATCCAGTTGCTCGAACGCGAAAACGATCACATGATTGAGACGGCTCGGATAAACAGTGTGTTGTTTGAGAAGACACGGGCCCTAGTTTTATCTTTGTTGAACGCGGGCGACCTTGACGATCTCTCAGTAGTACTCGATGAAAAATTAGCAAATGGCTTTGATATTCCAATTGTTCGACTTCTATTGTCTGATCAATTTAATATCCCCGATAGCATCGCTTTGATTAGCCCAATCAAAGCACAAGAATTCAAAGAAGGAGGGAATCTTGCCCGTGCAATCTCAGACAAAGAGCCATGGGTTGGACGTTTAACCGCAGATCGAAGAAAGCAATTATTCGGCAAAGAATCACAAGCTGTTGAGAGTTGTGCAACACTGGCGTTAATCCGTGGACATACATATGGCTTATTGGCTTTGGGGCACCCGGATGCGACGCACTTCCAATCTAGCCAGGACACTCTATTCCTTGAACATATCGGGGAAGCATTGGCTATGATCCTTCCACGACTACTGGATCAGGATGGTTAAGTCGTGACCTTCGATGCATTTGTCTCACGCTATCTCAACAGCATGCGCCAAACACAAAGACGAAGCGAAAAAACAATCGAAGCCTATTCCAGGGATTTAAGACAGGCTGTAGCGTTTTTCGGGGAATCTGCTGACATTCAGTCGCTCGATACACTATCTGTCATTGGTTGGATTAGAGCATTGAGCGTAAAAAATATCGCTGGCCGTTCCATCTGTAGAAAACTTTCTGCTCTTCGTGGTTTATTCCAGGAAGCTGTAAACCAAAAGATTATTCAGACAAATCCAGCGGTAAATGTTCGTGCTCCGAAGGCAGTAAAATATCTTCCCAATACATTAAGCCCTGATGCCATACAAAGACTGCTCGATGCACCCTTTGACTTCGGTGACCTCGAAGCTCTGCGTGATCAGGCGATTTTCGAACTACTCTATTCTTCCGGTCTTCGCCTAGCTGAAGTACTGGGACTTAAACTTCAGCAAGTGCTCGATAATCCGGAGGAACTCAAAATTCTCGGTAAAGGTGGTAAAGAAAGAATAGTTCCTGTTGGAAAAAAAGCGCGGGAAGCACTAGCCATCTGGTTGGAACACCGTAAGGAATGGGACTCAGGATTTGTAGATTCTGTCTTTCTCACGAAGAAAGGAACTTGCGTTTCATCACGAACAGTCCAACGTCGGCTTGGTATTCGCGCTCGAGCAGTCGGTCTCGATCAACATGTCTATCCTCATGTTTTAAGACATTCAGTCGCGACTCATCTGTTGGAATCCTCTGGCGATTTGAGAGCAATTCAGGAATTCTTGGGTCACCAGAGCCTATCGACCACGCAAATCTACACACACTTAGATTTTCAACGGTTGGCTGAGGTCTATGACGAGGCTCATCCACGAGCTAAGTCGAAATCATGAAACCTATCCGCGCACTTACTTTTGATTTAGACAATACACTCTGGGAAACCAATATATCTATCCTGCGCGCAGAAGATGCCATGGTACGCCATTTGAGAGACTTAACACCTGCTAGATGGATGGCAGATTTCAACCTCGATACGTTTCACGCGATGAGAAAAGAGATAGTCCGAGAGCAGCCCCAAATTGCTCACAATCTGACAGTTATTCGCAAGGAAACCTTGAAATGTTGGTTTGAAAACCGTGGCGCAACAAGGGCTGTAGCCGAAGACCTAGCAAACGAAGGATTTCAGATTTTTTACAAGGAACGGCAAAATGTGACGCCCTACCCGGGGACTGTAGCAACACTCGGGCAGCTATACAAAAACTTCAAGCTAGGAGCGATCACCAATGGCAATGCCGATCTGATGGCGATGCAAATCGGACGGTATTTTCAGTTTTCCCTGCAGTCTCAGAATTTTCCGAAGCCGAAACCAGCCCCGGTTATGTTCGAAGAGGCATTAAAGCGCTTAAAGGTTCATCCTCATGAATGCATGCACGTTGGCGATGATATCGAACATGATGTGATGGGCGCGCGGCAAGTTGGCATGAAAACCGTTTGGTTCAACATGAATAATCGATCGCCGGAGGATGATGTCCTCGCAGACTACGTGATCACCGATCTGAGGCAGCTCTTACATCTTCTCAAGCAACACGGTTGACCGGTGCACCCTCAACAAAAGCTTCGAGGTTGATCTGCATGATATCGACGATCCGTTGACGTGATTCGAGGCTTGCCCATGCCGAGTGCGGTGTGATTACAAGATTTGGATGCGTACACTTAAGAAGTCTTGACTCTTCTGCTGGGGGCTCAGTAACGACTACATCCAGACCAGCGCCAGCTAAGTGCCCAGATTCTAGCGCATCACAAAGCGCATCCTCATCAACCAGTGCACCCCGAGCGGTATTGATGAAATATGAGCCCTGTTTCATTTTCTGAAAAGCCTCATGATTCATCATTTTCTGCGTCTTTTCAGTCAACAGGCCATGCAAACTGACAAAATCGGATTGCTCAAGTAGTCTATCGAAACTTACTCGCTCAGAATTATTAGCGTAGTCAATACCATCGCGACCCATCACAATTACCCGCATACCAAATGCTTCTGCGAGCTTCCCCACCGCTTTACCAAGTTCACCAAAGCCAATTATCCCAAGTGTCCGGCCCTCGAGCTCAATAATTGGATAGTCCATCAAGCAGAACATAGAGCTTTTAGACCAACGACTCGCTCTCACATCGTTCCGATAGCGCTCAGCCTGGGTCGCGACCATTAGCATCAACATTAACGTATGCTGACTAACTGAAGAGGTCCCGTAAGCCGCGACGTTACATACCACGACTCCGTGATCGACGGCTGCCTGTTTATCCACATTATCCGTCCCTGTTGCTGATACAAGAATCAATTTCAGATCCGGTGATGCCTCAAAATGCGAACGCTCGAACTTCACCTTATTCAAAATCACGACATCAAACTTCCGAATTCGTTCAATCACTAGTTCAGGTGGTGTCGCAGCATGGGTGACGAATTCACTTGTGGCGCCTGCAAGCCTCTCAAAATCTAATTCCTCGGGCTTCATAGACTGATAATCAAGAAATACAGCGCGCACAGATTTTCCTCTAATGTTTTAAGGAGGCCAAAAGTTTACGCAAAATTTAAAATAAAAAAAGGGCGGCTAAGCCGCCCTAATACAGTCCCAGAAGGATTCTAAGCACGTTTAAACTCTGGATACGCTTCCATACCCATCTCGGATGCGTCTACCCCGGCTTCCTCTTCTTCCTCAGATACTCTGATACCAATGACTGCTTTCAGAATTAACCAGATTACAAGAGATACAATGAACGTAAACGCAAAGATACTGACTATCCCCAACAATTGTGCACCCATCGTTGCATCTGAGTTGGAGAGCAAAACCGCAAACAGTCCCCATATACCTGCAACCCCGTGCACAGAAATAGCTCCGACAGGATCATCAATCTTCATTTTGTCGAGAGCCACAATTGAAAACACCACGATAACACCGCCAATTATCCCAATGACAGTTGCGAGCTCGGCACTAGGAGCCAATGGCTCTGCCGTGATCGAGACTAAACCGGCTAGAGCACCGTTTAGAGCCATGGACAGATCAGCTTTACCGTAAAGAATCTTAGTCAAAACTGCTGCAGCGATAGCACCGCCAGCCGCCGCCATGTTCGTGTTTAAAAATACTTGCGCAACTGCATTGGCTTCATCAACGTTGGACACCATTAATTCAGAGCCACCGTTAAACCCGAACCACCCCAACCACAGAATGAACGTACCAAGAGTCGCCAAAGGCATGTTGCACCCAGGGATCGCGTTTATTTCGCCATTTGGACCATACTTACCTTTACGAGCTCCAAGCACTATGACGCCGGCAAGAGCAGCGGCGGCCCCGCACATGTGTACAATCCCCGATCCAGCGAAGTCACTAAACCCGGCCTCAGATAAGAATCCACCGCCCCAACTCCAAGAACCTTGTATGGGATATATGAAACCGGTGAATATCACTGCGAAGGCGAGAAATGTGAACAACTTCATCCGTTCAGCAATAGCGCCCGAAATTATTGACATACCAGTCGCTACGAATACTACTTGGAAGTAGAAGTCTGAGCGTGCCGAATAATAGGGAGCATCATCCCCTCCAGCCAAGACCGAATCAGCTGTATTTTCGTCACCGATCAAAAATCCAACATCTGGAACGACCCCGGTCCAAGAATCGTTGATGTACATGAGGTTGTATCCAATCAACAAATACATAACTGATGCGATCGAATACAGAAGAACATTTTTCGTCAAAATAGTTGTCGTATTCTTGGCTCTGACCATGCCAGCTTCAAGCATGGCAAAGCCAGCTGCCATCCACATGACAAAAGCACCCATCAAAAGGAAATAAAAAGTGTCGAGGGCGTAAGCCAACTGGGCTAAATCACCGCTCACTGTAGCTATATCGTTCACAAAAACTCTCCTGCGAAGTTCGTTCTTAAATTAAAAAAAATCGGTTTACAGCGCTTCGTTTCCAGATTCGCCAGTACGAATTCGGATAGCCTGCTCGAGGTTAACCACAAAGATTTTTCCGTCTCCTATCTTGCCGGTCTGCGCGGCGCCGACAACGGCCTCCAGTACACTCTCCAGCTGGTCGTCTGCGATGCCAACCTCAAGTTTTACCTTTGGTAGGAAATCGACGGCGTACTCTGCTCCACGATAGAGCTCCGTGTGGCCTTTCTGACGTCCAAAGCCTTTCACTTCAGTGACGGTCATGCCTTGCACGCCAAGCGAACTGAGCGCTTCGCGCACGTCATCCAGCTTGAACGGCTTAATTATGGTTGTGAGTAATTTCACAAGTTTTAGTCCTTTAAGGCGAGCGGACTAACCACACGCCCGACCTTTCAAAGTTCGAAGTCTAGCGCATACCCCACAACAAATTTGACAGAGTCGTTGTCCCTCGCCGCCATGCTGGCGTAGTCCTCAATGCCGTCACCATCATCATCGTCACCCAAGGT
>CAJWIY010000015.1 GCA_913042205.1 uncultured Gammaproteobacteria bacterium | reverse complement strand
GTAAGGAAAATTGTTGGCGAGACAATTGATGGAAACGCATGATCTCGAGCGACAGCGGACCCACGGGTCACCTGAATATAAATTTTCGCGTTAGAAAAACCGACTTTTTTTATCAGCCGATCAACGTCAGTAAATACCTGCTCAATTGACATCTCAAGACCAATAGAATCGAGGCTTGATTGCAATCGCCGAGCGTGAAGTGACTTCGCACGAATTCGACCATCGACCTGTGCCATGACTTCGTAAACACCGTCACCAAACAAAAAACCTCGATCCATTGGAGAAATCTGCGCTTTGTGGAGCGGCATTAGGACCCCGTTGAGGCAACACCAATTCATGCAAAAAGTCTCAACACATAGTCCATCAAGCGTTTGAAAATCCCACCCTCTGGAACGGCGTTTGCAACAGCAACAGGCGATTCCGCGAGTATACGTTCCCCAAGCATTATCCTAACGGTCCCCACTGCAGTGCCTGATTCCAGCGGAGCATCAAGACTATCTGGGGCGTCGAGGATCGCCTGAATCGATGGCTCGCGACCAAGCGGCAATGTCACGTATAACGCTTGCGTTGGGGCAAGATCAACAGACTCAGATTCGCCAAACCATACTTTACGGGTACTTTCAGGAAGCGGCTGACCAGCCCCAAATAAAGTCCGCCCGCTAAAATATCTAAATCCGTATTGCAGTAATTTAGTCGTTTCCTGCTCACGGGATTTTTCACTCACCGTGCCCATAACCACAGAAATTAGACGAAAACCGTCTCTCTCTGCACTAGCAACCAAACAATAGCCTGCCTCTGCAGTATGGCCTGTCTTTAGGCCGTCCACACCAAGGTCGCGAAATAAAAGATTATTTCTGTTAGCTTGTTTAATACCGTTATAGGTAAAGTTCCGTTCACTGTAGATCGCATAAGTCTTGGGAAAATCACGAATAGTTCGAGCGGCAAGGATTCCCAGGTCTTTGGCAGTTGTATAGTGACCCTCTTGGGGTAGGCCTGTTGAATTTCTAAATTGTGTATTAGTCATGCCGATACTTTTGGCTGTTTTATTCATAACGTCAGCGAAGACATCCTCAGAGCCTGCGATATATTCTGCTACAGCGACACTTGCATCATTACCCGACTGGATGATGATTCCTCGCAAAAGATCCTCCAAGCGAACCTTTGTCCCTTCACGAATAAACATGCGGGAACCGCCAGTCTTCCAAGCTTTGACACTAATGGGCACTTCATCTGAAAAGCTAGCTCGACCTTCCGCGATTTCACGTTCTGCAATATAGGCTGTCATCATTTTAGTCAATGAAGCCGGTGGGAGTGGCTGGTCAGCGTTATGCTCTACTAATACCTCACCATTGGTGGCATCGATTAGAAGATAACCAGATGCTTTCAACTCAGGCGCTTCTGGTATTGGTGGACCATTTCCGAGTACTTCTGTTAACGGAACATTGGCCCCAGCAGCCAAACTGAACACATATGTCAGAGCTATCCAAAAAAGACGCACTCTACTCTCCTTCCTTAACTTTTTACTTCATGATCGATTTTTGCGGTGACCAACCGAGCATCACCAATTTTTCATAAATCGCGTTTTCAACACTCAAATCGAGTTTTGGTAATACCTGTACCCGGAACAATCCGGATCCATTTGATTCTACACGCACGCTCGCTTGTTCTCTTGGTATTGCACTGCGGATTTGACTAGCCAGTTTTTGAGCCTGATCTTCCGTCGACACAGCCGCTACCTGAAAGACAGATTGGGGTACTTTGGCCAGCGGGTTTGCAATTAGAGAGGAATTAGCGGTCGGGACCATCAAAACTTCATAACTGACCTCTACTGTTCCGTTCTCTGAGAAACCAAGCCGTTCAGCTGCAGCCCACGATAGATCAAGGACTCTTCCTTCTTTGAAAGGACCTCGATCGTTAACGCGGACGACCAAAGATTTACCATTTTCAAGATTAGTTACGCGGATCCAAGCCGGAATCGGCATTGTTTTGTGAGCGGCAGTAAACTGAAACATATCGAATGGTTCGCCCGACGACGTTAGGCGGCCGTGGAACTTACGACCGTACCAGCTTGCAATCCCGGTCTCTTCGAATCCAAGCCTAACCGGCTTGACCTTGTATGTAACCCCGTCCACAAGATAGCTCTCAGGATTTCCATACCGAGACAAGGGTTCTGGCTTTGCTTCGGGTTCGGGCAATGCGGTAATATCGACCGAGCTTATCAGGGGCGGGCCGTCTGGAACCTCTTGAATCGATACTCTCGTTTCAGATGGTTCATTACTCCCCATCCAATCTTGGACGGTAGAGCAGCCAGAAAAAAAACTTAAACCAAGCACCAATAGCGTTCGACTCACAGAGCCAGTTCCTTGGCGATCTCTTCAGACAATTGAGTCACCGCCATAGCGTATAGCGGAGATCGATTATAGCGGGTGATGACATAGAAATTTTTTGTAACAGCCCAGAACTCGTCACCTTTTATACCATGCAAACCAAGCACATCTAGTGGGAGCTGTGCCCATTCAGTGGGAATGCCTTGCACGCCTTGTTCCACCAATTCAGAGCCTGTTTCTTTAATGACGATGGCAGATTCCATTTTCTTAACATTAAAAGCGGCATTGGAAACAGCGGTCGCGACTCCATAAGTCTTATCCC
This sequence comes from uncultured Gammaproteobacteria bacterium, assembly GCA_913042205.1. GTDB lineage: Bacteria > Pseudomonadota > Gammaproteobacteria > Pseudomonadales > Litorivicinaceae > HIMB30. The sequence continues at coordinate 35,765 of CAJWIY010000015.1, read as the reverse complement.
AGCCATGCCTCATAAGATAATTTGCGACCGAACCTATCGCATCGACTGGGTTATTGATCAAATCGCGTCGACCATCATTATCAAAATCGACCGCGTAAGCCAAATAACTGGATGGGATAAACTGGCCAAAACCCATAGCCCCAGCATAGGAACCTTTCAAATCTGTCACACTTAAATTTTCTTCTTTGGCAAGAAGAAACAGCGACTCTAACTCACCCAAAAAAAATTTTGCCCGCTTAGGGTAATCCAATCCCAGAGTCGCCAATGCATCAAGGGCTCGAAAACTTCCTTTATTCTTGCCAAAGTAGGTTTCGACGCCAATGATCGCCAGGATAACTTCAACTGGAACACCCAACTCCAACTCTGCCCGCGCAAGAGTCTTTTTATGCCGATGGTAAAAGCTTTTTGCCGCCAGCACTCGCGGTCGCTTCAAAAAGATAGAACGATAATCCTTCCACTTCTTCCTCTCTGCTGGACGATTCATCGCGTTTATCACGGAATCTAATCGCTTCGCTTCCGACATTAATGCCAGTACCTTTTGGGGATCAAGCCCCTTGGCCGCTAGACGCTTAACCATCGTCTTCACTTCAGAGCGTTCAGCATAATTGGCGTTTGCTACAGGAATAGATGACCCAATTATACTGGCAACAACAATTATCGTCTGAATGATACGCACTACGAATCCCCTGAAAGCACCCTGTTCGTCTTTTGCATTGACATGATTAAACCGAATCCGATCAATAATGAAACAATCGATGTACCACCATAACTAATTAATGGTAAGGGCACACCTACTACTGGCAATACTCCACTAACCATCCCCAAATTCACGAATACATAGACAAAGAAAGTTAACGTAATTGAACCTGACAACAGCCGGCCAAAATTGCCCGTCGCTCTCATGGTCAAGGCTAGGCAACGGCCCAAAATTAAGGTGTACAAGATTAATAGCACACTTATCCCCAAGAATCCCATTTCCTCACCAATAACAGCGACAATAAAATCTGTATGAGACTCTGGTAGAAATTTGAGCTGTGCCTGCGTTCCAGAAGCATAACCTTTACCGAACAAACCGCCAGAACCAATCGCTGTCATCGCCTGAATAGTATTCCAACCGGCGCCAAGGGGGTCACTCTGAGGATCTAGAAGAGTCATCACTCGTGTTCTTTGATAATCACGCATTACCATCCAAAGTACTGGTAATGACGCAACCCCTAAACCTCCCAGCATGGCCAAAAGTCGCCAAGAAATTCCAGCTAAAAAAATCGCGAAAAAACCGGATCCGGCAATAATGATACTTGTCCCCAGATCGGGTTGCTTCGCGATCAATGTAACAGGTAACGCTATCAGAACAGCGGCGATAATTAACTGAGATAGCTTCGGGGGGAGTTTTTGTCGCGTCAACCACCACGCAACCATAGCCGGCAAGGCTAATTTCATTAACTCAGATGGCTGAAACCTCGGGAAGCCTGGAAGATCCAGCCAACGCTGTGCCCCCTTTACATCAACACCTATTAACAAAACAGCAACCAGTAACATTGCGGATAACGCGAAAAAGAATGGCGTAATGTGGATCACTGTGTCTCGCCGCGCTTGTGATACGACAATCATAATACCTAAACCAGCTATTACGTGAGCGGCCTGCCGAACAACCATCGAAATATTTTGACCAGACGCAGAGTAGAGAACAATCAGCCCATATAACGCCGTGACTACAACTACCAACGTTAACAAAGGGTCAACTCCATAGCGTTGGGCAAATCGCTTGGGACGGAAAGATTCGATATGTCCGATTTCAGTTGCTGCTAGCATTTTTATATCCGAGTAGTTGATCATTCATAAGGGCAACATATGTAACGTCGGGAAAAATAGATCCCTTTTTTCGCTTGAGTAGCCAGTAATCGAAAATTTGTCGTGCTGCTGGTGCCGCTGTCGTGCCACCTGAGCCACCATTTTCGATAATTAACGCAATAACAATACTTGGGGCATCGGCTGGAGCAAATCCAACAAATAAGGCATGATCACGCAGCCTTTCGTCAATTTCAGACGCCTCATACTCTTCTTCCTGTCCGATACTAAAAATCTGTACCGTCCCTGTCTTACCCGCAATTCGATAATTGAGACCCTGCCCAGCGCCTCGGGCGGTTCCATTCTCGTCATGCAGCACACCCTCCATGGCATCAATCATGCGTTCCCAATCTAACGGCTTACCAATTGGCACAGGCGCACCGGCATCCAAATCCTCAAGTAAAGAAAAATGGGGGTCAATGAAATTTCCACGACGCGCCACTGCTGTAGTTGCAGCTGCTAACTGAAGAGGGGTGGTTACCCAGAACCCCTGACCAATGCCAGAAATGACAGTTTCTCCTTGATACCACGATTGATTTCTCGCTTCACGTTTCCAAGCGCGACTAGGCAGGATTCCCGGTGAGTCGTCTTGAATATCGCGACCTTGACGGCGCCCAAAACCGAACCATTTCATCCCTTCCGACATCTGATCAATTCCTAGCTTGTTCGCCATCTGATAGAAATACGTATCGACTGACTCAATAATTGCTTTGCTCATTGTCACGCGGCCGTGGCCCCACTCTTTCCAATCCCGATATTTATGATCATTTCCGGGCAACTGAAAAAAACCTCGAGAAAAATATTCTGTTTTCCAATTCACGGCACCGTAGTGCAATCCAACCAAGCCAAGCATTGGTTTTATCGTTGATCCTGGGGGATATTGGCCACGCAATGCTCGGTTAAACAAAGGAGTATCACGATTCGATTGAAGTGCCTCGTATTCAGCCTGACCGATCCCGCCGATAAATGAGTTTGCGTCATAGGTTGGGGTACTCGCGAGCCCCAAAATACCACCATTTAGTGGATCAATCGCAACAATTGCGCCCCGCCTATTCCCGAGAACCTCATACAATTTTGCAGTTAAACCAATGTCCAGATGTAACGGAATATTAGAACCGGGTTTGGGATCCTCTCGTTCAACAGAGCGCATAATTTGGCCCCTAGCGCTCGTCTCAACGCGTTCGACACCAACCTGCCCAAGCAACACATCTTCATACGCTTTCTCTACGCCTAACTTTCCGATCCTGTCTGTGCCTGCATACTTTCTCTCATCAATATTTTTGAGTTCGTTCAAAGACAGACGACCCACATAACCAAGGCTATGAGCTGTTAGGCCTCCATAGGGATAATGCCGTGTCGGTCTCGCCTTAATTTTTAGCCCTGGGAAACGAAATAGGTCAACGGCTATCCGAGCGGCATCCGAGTCCGACAAATCGTCCTTAACTACTACAGGATCACGTGGTCTCCGCCGAGATTTAAAATTTTTTGCGAATCGCTCCACATCGCCATCTGAAAAATCAATACGCGCACGCACTTCAGCAATAGCTGCATCGAGGTCATCGAATTCCTCAGGAACAACTAATAATTGTAAATTAGGTCGATTCTCTGCCAACACTAAGCCATTCCGATCAGTAATCAGACCTCGAGCGGGCCCTATAGGCAAAGTTTGTAAACGATTAGCCTCAGATGCAGTCTGAAATCGCTCTGTTTCGACCAGCTGAAGCCAAATTAGACGACTCAGCAGGAGCAATAGAAGAAAAGCACCGAAAAATGAAGCAACCAGCACTCTTCCATGAATCAGATTCTTTTCACGAACTCCAGTCGAAAGCTCCAATTTCAACTCCTATGATATGGGTGTCTTTGGCGGACGCTATCAGCTCGGTACAATTGCTCGACCACAATAATTCGAGCTAGTGGATGCGGGAAAACAAGTCTAGAGAGGCTCCACTGACTATCCGCGCGCTCGCACATTCCTTCACACCAGCCATCAGCACCACCTAAAGCAAAGACCAAGGGGCGACTAGTTAGTTCCCACCGCGTGAGTTGTTCTGCTAGCTCAACTGTAGAATATGATTGACCCCTCTCGTCAAGAAGCACCAAGAAGTCGCTCGGTTTTAATCGATCTAACGTTCTTTTTCGATGCTCTTCTTTGGCTTCATTTCGCGCTTTTTTAGAAGCTGGGATTTCTTCAAGGATTAGCTTGAACTGACGACGAAATCGGGCCAGGTATTCGGTACATGCAGTCTGTACCCAATCTGGCATTTTCTGCCCGATGGCAATAAGCCTCACATCAGCCATTAAACCTCGCCATTGTCTTCGAGCCCTCGGATACGACGCTCCCATAATCGCTCGAGATCGTAAAACTCTCGAATAGGTGGTTGCATCACATGAAGCACGACAGAATCAAAATCAACCAAAACCCACTCCGCCACATCGGCACCCTCACTTCCTAATGCGACTACACCATATTTTTTTTTCATCTCATCAACAACATGACTAGCCAACGATTTAACGTGCCGACTCGATGTGCCGCTGGCAATTACCAACCAATCAGTTACGGATGTTTGACCTCGCACATCGATAATTCGAATTTCAAGTGCCTTGAGATCCTCTAAAGCGTCAACAATCAGGTGGCTGAGTTCGATGTTTTCAATCATTTAGTATCCTGATACAGATTATGTTTAACTAAATAATCAGCAACATTTGGGGGAACAGGAAGTTGTGCAGCGCCTTTCGCTATAAGGCTTCGTACCAAAGTCGATGAAACAAAAAGATCCGGCGTCTGGAGCCTTATTAAATAACCACTTGATAGATTGTCCAGAAGACCGCCATCAGTAATTTCGTTCATTTCTGCCAGTACAGAGGGTATGTCAACTCGCTCACCGGCACGATTCAATATGCAGATATTACAAAGCAATGGAACTGCCTTTGGCCTATACCAAGAATCCATTTTACGAATAGCATCGGCTCCAAGCACAAGTACAAGGCATTCATCATTTCCAAAAAACTCTCTTAAACCATTCAAAGTATCGACCGTATAGCTAGGTCCGGGTCGTTCATATTCAATTCGATTAATCTTGATTCCCTCAAGATGACTCATAGCAAGTTGCAGCATTGCCAACCTATGAGTAGCCGAGACTCCACTGTCACGATGAGGCGGCCGATTATTGGGGATAACGTGGATAGTAGCACCCGGAAATGTAACCTGCAGTTGATCTACCATAGCAACATGACCATTGTGCACCGGATCAAAGGTCCCTCCGAATAAAACCTGCACTATATGCGCACCTGGCCTTCTCCGAACACAATCCACTTCTGGTTAGTCAATCCCTTTAACCCAACCGGTCCTCGGACATGAATTCGGTCTGTCGAGATACCAATCTCAGCACCGAGACCATATTCAAATCCATCGGCAAATCTCGTCGAAGCATTAGCTATAACGGAAGATGAATCTACCGCTCGCATGAATTGCCTAATCGTTTTATCGCTATTTGAAACTATCGCATCCGTGTGATGGGAACCGTAGATATTAATATGTGATATCGCCTCCTCAACAGACTGCACTACTTTGATCGCCACAATTGGTGCTAGATACTCTTCATACCAATCCTCTTCAAGAGCTTCTATCGCCGAAGAAATCACTGAGCAAACTGTCTCACAGCCCCGAATCTCCACCGCATGCTGCTGCAATAGTGTATCTAACTCTGGTAGTAATGCATCCGCTACAGCTTCATGAATCAGAAACGATTCAGCTGCGTTACACACCCCAAATCGATGCGTCTTCGAATTTTCCAAAATACGCAGGGAAGTAGCTGTATCACTCTCTGCGTCGATGTAAACATGACAATTACCATCAAGGTGTTTAATTACTGGAACACATGCTTCCTTAGCGACACGCTCTATCAGCCCCTTACCACCGCGCGGAATAATCACATCACACATCGGGTCCGCGCCACCAATCATCGCTCCAACAAAATCTCTATCTGCTGTTGGCGCAATCTGAACACATGCATCGGGTAAGCCTACCGCTCGTAACCCTGTCTCAATACACGCGGCAATAGCCTGATTAGAATGAAAAGCCTCGCTACCGCCTCTTAGTACGCTCGCGTTCCCTGACTTCAGGCATAAGGCCGCGGCATCTATTGTCACATTTGGTCGAGATTCGTAAATAATCCCAATGGTACCAAGCGGTTGTCGCATAAGACCAACCTCAATGCCAGAAGGTTTCTTGGTAACCCGCGAAATTTCTCCGACGGGATCTGGAAGAGCAACAATTTGTTCAACACCGCGAACCATCGCGTCGATGCGTTCGTCATTTAGCTGCAGACGGTCAATTAGTGCCTCATCTAGCCCATTATTTCGACCAGCGTCCAGATCTAGGAGGTTGGCAGCGAGAATCCTTGTCTGATTCGTAATTATCGAATCACGAATAGCCATAAGTGCAGAATTTTTTATACTCGTTGAAGCGGTTGCTATGACCGCTCTAGCTGCTGATGCTCGATCAGCTATGTGTCGATAATCCATGATGACCCCACTATACTCTCGCTATTATATAGTGGCTCCACTTTAGAAATCAGGCGTCTCGCCCCTGAATTTGAAGTTTTGCGACTTCAGATTCAAGCTCATAGAGTCGTTTGCTTGAGTCCTGCATCTCAAAAAATGACTGCTTCATTTCGTTATCAAAAGGCAACAACTCAGTCAAACGAGCACCTACCTCGCTAGCATCTGTATAGTCAATTTCGCTATACAAGCCACGAACCGTTGGATGCATCTGCAAACTTTTAAGAAGTTCAACGAGACCCATGTGCCGCACCGAAACCTCTTCAGACGCCTCCAGAGGCAAATCCATGGTGTCAGCAAGCCATAATCCATCCTCACGCTGCCTTGGGTTAAATAGCTGCTGCTTTCGCTCGCCGACAGCCAGAATCCCAAGCAGTCCATTATCCAAACGATCGAAGTCACGAATCGACACCTCGCATCCGAGATCTGCGAATCCCTCAGACCGCGCCATCGTTACGACAAAATACTCACCGTCGCGCATGCATCGCCCCACCATATCCAGGTAACGCGCCTCAAAAATTTGGAGCGGAAGTCGGCCGCCTGGAAACAGTACGAGGGGGAGGGGAAACAGCGGTTTAGTCACGGTAACCTCCGGTTGAATCGATTGGCTATTCATGTGTCAGACATTGCGGTTGTTTCTAATTTTTTCAACGCTCAGTCAACCGCGCTACCAAACGGCTTTGAATCCCAGAAAATCCCCCATTTGACATAAAAATAATTTGACCAGTCGCCTGCTGAACTAGTTGGGGTTCGAGCGCCAATACATCTCGAACCACGACCGATGTTCCATCGGGCCGCAACAACAGACTTGTGTCCCAAGTTGTGGTTTCGGGCAACACCCAATAGACAAAATCAGCACAGGCCGCTGATGCCACAAGGGCCTCACCATGAAAGCCAGCCTTCATAGTGTTTGATCTTAGCTCAATCACAGCAACAAGGGGGGGCTCTTCTTGAGTCAAGGCGTCGAGGGTGTTTACTATCGCAGTCGGATGATGCGCGAAATCGTCCCATACCTTCAGCGACCCATTCTCAAATAATAAATTCAGACGCCGGGCCACTCCCCGAAATTCGCCCAGAGCAGAAAATGCTCGATCCATAGGCACATCAACGGCGTGTGCCATCGCGACAGCCAATTCTGCATTTTGCGCGTTGTGGGATCCCCGCAATGGCCACTCAATCTTCATACCCAATCCGGTGGCTGACAATTGATCGCCTTCATTTGTGAAATCAATCGCTGTACCTTCGCCGATTGAAATCTGATTCGACCAACAGCCTTTGTTTAAAACACGCTTTATCGACTCAATACCTGTTCTACTGACGATAAGACCAGAGCGCGGTACACGACGAATAGCGTGATGAAACTGTGTTTCAATGTCAGCAAGGTCCGTAAAAATATCCGCGTGATCAAATTCAAGATTGTTGATACCAAAAACATCAGCATGGTAATGGATAAACTTCGAGCGCTTATCAAAAAAAGCAGTGTCATACTCATCTGCTTCGACAACAAAAATCGCCCCCGCCCCTCTGCGGGCCGAAATACCAAAGTTCTCTGGCACGCCTCCCACCAAGAAACCAGGATTCAACCCCTCATGCTCTAAAATCCAAGCAAGCATACTCGTAGTGGTGGTCTTACCGTGAGTGCCAGATACGGCAAGCACTGTCATCTCTGAGGTCAAACGCCCAAGTAATTCGGGACCAGAAATGAAAGGAATCTTACCGTCAAGTATCGCCTCAACCATGGGATTTCCGCGGGACATTGCATTCCCAACCACCGCCAAATCAAGATCGCTTGATAGTAGAGCGGGGTCATATCCCTCATGCAGAATGATCCCAGCGTCTCGCAATTGATCAGACATAGGTGGATACACGTGCTGATCTGAACCAGTCACTTGCCAACCCTGTTGATTGCAAATTTGTGCCAGTCCACCCATAAAGGTGCCACAAATACCGAGGATATGGATCTTCAACGCTTGCGCTCTCACTAGTAGTCGATCGTTCATAGTGGCATCGCACAATAAAAACGGCAATTTTGGGCGTCATATAATGCTACGTAAGCAATTTGAGCTCGTATTGCTTGAAATACTTCGCAAACAACCGGACACTTGCGCCCGTCAGCGCATCAACTTAATCATTAATTATTTGGGGACCCTATGAGCTTCAATGATATACCCGCGGGAAAGGACATCCCGAACGACATTTTTGTCGCTATCGAAATTCCTTCCAATTCTACCCCCGTCAAATATGAGATCGAAAAAGACTACGATGCCATTTTTGTGGATCGCTTTATGGCCACTCCAATGTTCTATCCTACAAATTACGGGTACATTCCAAATACACTGTCTGATGACGGCGATCCTTTGGATGTACTAGTCGTGACGCCGTACCCAGTGCAACCAGGCTCAGTGATCCGCTCTCGTCCTATTGGTATTCTTGATATGAGTGACGAGGGAGGCCGTGATTCAAAAGTCCTTGCAGTGCCACATGATAAGCTAACCACCCTATACACAGAGGTCAGAGAACCTCAAGATCTAGGCTCTTTATTGCTGGACCAAATTGCGCACTTCTTCGAAAATTACAAGGATCTTGAAGCTGGTAAGTGGGTCAAGGTTGACGGCTGGCGTGGAGCAGACGCCGCACGCGATGCTGTAATTGCATCTGTAGAGGCCGCGAAAAAGTAATCAGCCTTGTGTAAGCAAAGCGCGCAGATCAGAAATGGCTGCGTGTGCTCGTGCTATATAACTTGCCATCACTAGTGAATGGTTGGCAAAAATACCAAATCCAGATCCGTTGAGAATCATCGGTGACCAGACAGTTTGTTGCGTAGCCTCGAGTTCCCGGACAACTTGTTTTAAGGACACCCGCGCATTCTTGTTATCTAACACAGCGCCAAAATCTCTCTCTACCGCACGAAGAATATGAAGTAATGCCCATGCGGAACCACGAGCCTCGAAGAAAACATCATCAATATTTATCCAAGGGGTTTTAATCACACGTTCCGATACGTCCAGAGTCGATTGACTGGCTGCCGGGTCACCCGCGAGGTCTGTATTAAAACGTGCCTGACCCACGCTTGCTGAAAGCCTCTGACTAAGTGAACCAAGACGTGTCTCAACATCAGCTAGGTAATTACGCAAATTATCGGCACGAGCGTATACCTGAGCATTCTCCCCAGATGTTGCTAGTCGAATTTGATATGACTGAAGTGACTTTAATGCTTTCTTGTAACTCGACTCTGCTGAAGGGAACCACTTCTGACTATCATAATTTAATGCCGGCTCAGCAATAACCAAGTCCGGATCCTCTGTCGATTGTGATTGACTTCTCGACAGATCCTTACGGAGCGCACGAGCCATATCTCTGGCTTGTACTAAGACACCAAATTCCCAGTTGGGCATGTTGTCCAGCCATAACCCAGGTGGGATAACGTCGTTCGTTAAGTATCCACCAGGTTTTTCAAGCAACGTTTCAGTGATAAAGATAAGCGCACCAACGGTCGCATTCCCAATCACTAGTCTCTGATTAGGCGGTGCCGTGGTAGCGAGAATATCATCTGCGGGACTTTGCTCTGGGGGTTGGCTCCAGTGAATTCCCAGAAGTACTGCACCCAACAAATACAATAAGAACGCACCGACACTAGCAGCCAGCCATGTCGATTGATTGCCAAGGTTCATAAGACGGGTTTTGAGTAATTCAAACATGCTTTATTCGGTTCTCTTGAATCGTGACAACGAGTACACTAGATCAATATGACGTCCGGAGGATCCTAGTGCAACGCGTTATATCAGGTATCCTTTTAATAACAAGCGTTTTCTATGTATCAACTATGAAGGCCCAAGGTCCTTTCGGTTCGAGTTTCGGTGGATCTGATTTGTTACCTGTGGAACAAGCATTTACGGTGTCACATCCTAAGGCCAATCTCATCGAAATCAGTATCGCTGGCGGTACCTATCTCTACGACGAGCGAACAATCGTTCAAGACGACGCAGGAGCTATACTTGAGACCTCGCGTTCAGAAACACAAATATACGATGACCCACTTTTTGGCCCAACACCAGTCCACAGAAATAAGTTGCACATGGTGGTTACTGATGCCCCAAGTCTAATGATACTTACCTTCCAAGGGTGTGCAGACATTGGATTCTGCTATCCGCCGCAACAAACAGAACTGTCATTTTCGCGTTAAATCACGCAAAATAGGGTCAAATTTAACGAAATTGTGGTAATTTTATGCCCAAGGTGCTCATACTGAACGGCCCCAATCTGAATTTGCTCGGATGTCGTGAGCCAAATATTTATGGCTCGACGAGCTTGGACGATCTTGAAACGATACTAAGATCGAATATTCCCCCAGGGATGCAACTTAGCTTCTTTCAAACTAACCATGAAGGTGAAATGATCGAGCGCATTCACCGACTAATTGAGGCTCCAGTCCAAGGAGTCGTTATCAACCCCGCGGCATGGACACACACCAGCGTTGCGATCCGCGATGCCCTAATCGCTATAAATACACCTCTGGTCGAGGTCCACATCTCAAACATCCACGCTCGCGAAGCATTCAGACGTCACTCCTACGTTTCCGATATCGCGCTGGCGGTTATCGCTGGTTGTGGTATTCAGGGCTATGCATTCGCCCTCGAGACATTGAATCAACACTTGAAAGGCTAGGCTACATTATGGATATTCGTAAGATCAAAAAGCTGATCGAATTGCTCCACGACACAGATGTGGCTGAAATAGAAATCTCTGAGGGCGAGGAAAGCGTGCGCATCACGCGTGGTAGCACTAATCAAGTTGTCGTGCATAGCCCACAGACCAACTGGCCATCGACAAGTGCCCCACCACAACCCGTTGTGTCGATGACTGCGGAGGAAGCAGCTCCAGCAAAGGCGGCTCCATTAGGACACCACGTAAAGTCACCTATGGTAGGCACCTTTTACCGCTCTCCATCTCCAGATACAGCTGCCTTCATCGAAGTCGGAAGCGAAGTAAAACAGGGTGACACCATTTGCATCGTAGAAGCGATGAAAATGATGAATCAAATTGAAGCGGATGCGTCTGGTAAGGTGCTTGCAATTCTTGTCGAAGATGGTGATCCCGTTGAGTTCGATCAGCCATTGGTAGTGATCGGATAATCCAATGTTTGAAAAAATCGTAATAGCCAATCGAGGTGAAATTGCGCTTCGAATACTACGAGCATGTCGCCAACTTGGCATTCAGTCTGTTGCTGTACATTCTGTGTGTGACCGCAACCTGAAGCACGTTAAGCTTGCCGACGAAGCTGTATGTATCGGACCGAACCCGTCCAGTCAAAGCTATCTTAACGTGCCAGCAATTATCGCAGCGGCTGAGGTAACTGATGCACAGGCAATCCATCCTGGTTATGGGTTTTTGGCCGAGAATGCAGATTTTGCTGAACGTATTGAACAGTCAGGCTTCACATTCATTGGACCATCCGCAGCGACTATCCGGTTAATGGGGAACAAGGTTGCTGCAATTGAAGCGATGCAAGCAGCAAATGTACCAACAGTTCCTGGCTCAAATGGCCCCTTAGGAGATGATGATGCGAAAAACCTAAAAATCGCAAGGGACATCGGTTTCCCTGTCATTGTGAAAGCAGCAGCGGGCGGCGGTGGGCGCGGTATGCGAGTCGTTCACGCTGAGTCCGACTTTCTAAGCTCAATTCAAATCACCAAGTCCGAGGCTCAGGCGGCGTTCGGTGACGCAACCGTTTATCTTGAAAAGTTTCTTGAAAAGCCACGCCATGTTGAAGTCCAAGTCCTAGCAGATAAACACGGTAATGCAATCCATCTCTTTGATCGCGATTGCTCACTACAACGCCGTCATCAAAAGGTATTGGAGGAGGCACCTGCTCCTAAAGTCGATCCAAAGGCACGTGCACAGGTGTTCGAGGCTTGTGTTACAGCCTGTAAAAACATGGGTTACGTCGGTGCCGGCACTTTTGAGTTTTTGTATGAAGACGGCCGTTTCTACTTCATCGAAATGAATACGCGCGTGCAGGTTGAGCATCCTGTGAGTGAAATGGTCACCGGAATCGACATCGTTCATGAACAAATTTCAGTTGCTGCCGGTAACCCTTTGTCAGTCCAGCAAGACGAAATCAAACTCAACGGACACGCGATTGAGTGCCGTATCAATGCAGAGAATCCAGATACGTTCCTGCCGAGCCCTGGATTAATTTCAAGGTATCATCCGCCAGGTGGGCCGGGCGTTCGAGTGGACTCGCATATCTATTCGGGCTACCCCGTACCACCATACTACGACTCGATGATCGCTAAATTCATCACTCATGGTGCGACCCGTGAAGAGGCGTTGAGACGGATGGAGATCGCTCTGTCAGAATCTTTGATAGATGGTATTCAGACAAATATTCCGCTACAGCAAGATATTGTGACGGATGGAAAATTTCTCAGCGGTCCAGTGAGTATCCACTACCTTGAGACAAAATTAGGTCTAGCATGACCAAATTTCGGCAGCTCACAGTATTAGCCGCTGGCAATCAAGTAGAGCTCCTTGAAGAACTGCTATTTTTAGCAAACGCGCAAGCAGTAACATTGGTTGATAATGGCGATACGCCCATTCTCGAGCCGCCGATTGGGAGCCATCCAGTGTGGCCGCAGACTCAGGTCAAAGCGTTGTTCTATGATGAAAGACCCCACTCTGAAATCCTCAGAGATATTGCGATGTACTTTCAACGCGCAAACATTCAGATCCAGCTGCCCAATGAACTTACACTGCTCCCCGATCAAGATTGGTTAGGGGCATCCCTTGACTCATTTAAACCAGTCAAAATCGGCGGTTTCTGGGTCAAACCATCATGGAATGATGATCCAATCCCAGAGGACCTTACGTTACTGAATCTGGATCCAGGGCTCGCATTTGGAACAGGTATGCATCCAACGACCCAGTTATGTCTTGAATGGCTAAGTGCAAACCCTCCCTTAGGTCAAACTATCATGGACTTTGGCTGCGGATCAGGAATTTTAGGGATCGCGGCCGGCTGCGTCGGAGCAGACCAATTGACTGGGCTCGACATTGATCCCCAAGCCCTGATTGCCACAAAGCAAAATGCGGAACTGAATGACCTAGTAGTCGAAACAGTGTTACCCAGTCAGATACCAAGTCGCAGATATGACGTTGTTATTGCCAATATCCTTGCGAACCCGTTAATTAAGCTTACGGATACTCTAAATAGGCTCACAAAGCCGGGTGGGAAAATTGTCTTATCCGGTCTGTTAGATGAACAAGCCGACCAAGTAAGAGCCGCTTATCATGCAATCACCTTTGATACCGACGTATCAAAAGAAGGTTGGACTCGGCTTTCCGGAACCAAAGTGGGCTAATCGCTTTGCGTATCGGTTCACATCAATTTAATAATCCCATTTGGTTAGCTCCTATGGCTGGTGTAACCGATCGCCCTGTTCGAGTTTTGTGCCGAGCACTCGGGGCAGGTATGGCAATTTCTGAAATGATTCACTCCGATACGAGCCTCTGGGATACAAAAAAGAGCGATCGGAGACTAGATATTCGAGATGAGCCTGGCCCGATCAGTGTTCAGATAGCAGGCTATGATCCTAAGATGATGGCGACGGCTGCTCGTGCAAACGAGGAACGTGGAGCGGATATCATCGATATCAATCTCGGCTGCCCTGCGAAGAAAGTTCTAAAAAAGGTGGCTGGATCTGCTCTGATGCGTGACGAATTACTTTGCGCCGAGATTTTCCGCCAAGTAGTGAGGGCCGTACAGATTCCCGTCACCGTTAAAATGAGAACCGGTTGGGATCATCTATCGAAGAACGGTCCACTGATTGCAAAAATGGCTGAAGACCTAGGCCTTCAAGCGGTAACAATGCATGGAAGAACTCGTTGCGATATGTACAAAGGCGATGCCGAATATGACACTATTCAGCGTACGCGAGAAATTATCCAAATTCCATTAATCGCTAATGGCGATATCACATCAATCCAAAAGGCTCGCGAAGTTTTTTCTGCTACTGGAGCGGATGCGGTCATGATCGGCCGCGGAACTCAAGGCGATCCGTGGCTACCAGGGATGATCGCCGCTCAACTCAAAGGTCGATCGTTATCTCGACCGCCCGTCGACGTTCAAATCGCTACCATGGCCAAACTCATTCGAGAGATTCAATTATTCTATGGCGAAAAAACAGGCGTCAAAATGGCACGTAAACACATGCAATGGTTCTTAAAACGATTTGCAAATGGGCTCGAAGCGTGGTCACATTTACACCCTATTGTTGACCCAGATGAGCAATATCATCGATTCAAAGAACTAATAGACGGAGGAGGACTCCGCGATGGGACTGAAAGAACTGGTTAGAAAGCATATTGACCAGTATCTAGAACAGCTCGATGGTGAGATTCCACAGGATCTATACGACCTCGTCATAAGCGAGGTTGAGCATGCTCTTCTCGAAGCTACACTTTATCAAAGCAACAACAACCAATCGAAAGCAGCCGAGATGCTTGGCATCAGTCGGGGAACTTTACGTACCCGCATGAAACTATTCGGTTTACTTTCCTAGACTGCTCAAGACACTGGTATACTTGCCGCCTTTTTTCTCGGGGAGGTTTTAAAGGAATGCCAGCCACCGATTCGATTCACGTGCGTCGAGCACTTCTTAGTGTTTCGGATAAAACAAAATTATTGGGCTTCGCTCGGAGTCTTCACGATCTTGGCGTACAGTTGGTATCCACCGGTGGCACGTTCCGTGAGCTTCAGGGAGCTGGCTTACCTGCAATTGAAGTATCATCTGTGACTGAATTCCCTGAAATTATGGATGGTCGTGTGAAAACTTTACATCCACAAATCCACGGTGGAATACTCGGCCGTCGCAACCAAGATCAGGATGTCATGGCCAAATATGGAATTGACGGCATCGATCTGGTTTGTGTGAACCTCTATCCCTTTCGTGAAACGATTATGAATCCCAATAAAACTTATGAAGATGCTATCGAAAATATTGATATAGGTGGTCCAGCAATGGTCCGTTCTGCGGCCAAGAATCATCAATTTGTCGGCATCGTGACGTCACCGCTTCAATATGAACCGGTGATTTCTGAGCTCAAAGCTGGAGGTCTCTCTTTTGCGACACGGAAGCAACTCGCCAAAGCTGCCTTCCAACATACTGCTGAGTATGATGGAGCAATTGCCAATTATCTGGGACGCGATGCTGAAGCCACTCAATATCCGGAAAAACTATTTGTACACTTCGAACGTAACTCAGTATTGCGATATGGTGAAAATCCGCATCAAACAGCTGCCTTTTATCGTGATCCAGATGTCCAAGGATCTTGTGTGGGCTCTTCATTGCAACTAACCGGTAAAGCATTGTCATTTAATAATATTGCTGACATGGATGCTGCGCTTGAATGCGTTCGCCAGTTTGATGCTCCTGCATGCGTCATCGTTAAGCATGCAAACCCATGTGGCGTTGCGGTCGAATGCTCGACTCTCGATGCTTATGGAAAAGCATTTGAGACAGACCCCACCAGCGCATTTGGGGGAGTTATTGCCTTCAACCGCCCTCTGGACGCTAAAACAACAAGTCGAATTTTAGAACGCCAATTCGTTGAAGTAATGATCGCCCCGGGTGTTGAACAGGGCGTTGTTGAAATATTTAAGAAAAAACCATCTGTTCGCTTACTCACCGTTAGAGCGCTCGACCAGACTTGGGTACAGGCTGATTATCGACGAGTTCAAGGCGGACTTCTGATCCAGGATACTGATACAGGATCGAGAATAGAATCCGAACTCGCCTGTGTCACAGAAATCAAACCAACCACGGGGCAAATGGCAGACCTTTTGTTTGCTTGGAAAGTCGCGAAGTTCGTGAAATCAAATGCGATCATCTATGCCAAGAACAGCCAAACAATTGGTATCGGAGCAGGTCAGATGAGTCGCGTGTATTCAGCAAGAATTGCCGCCATCAAAGCGCAAGATGCCAATCTTAACGTCGCAGGTAGTGTGATGGCCTCTGACGCGTTCTTTCCTTTTAGGGATGGCATTGATGCGGCGGCAGATTCCGGAATAGTAGCAGTCATTCAGCCCGGTGGCTCAATTCGTGATGACGAGGTCATCGCAGCAGCCAATGAGCATGGTATCGCAATGGTCTTCACCGAAATGCGTCACTTCCGGCATTAGGAATTTATAATGAAGATTCTCATTATTGGGGGCGGTGGCCGCGAGCACGCTCTTGCTTGGAAACTCTCACAATCACCTCGGGTTAGTGAAGTATTTGTCGTACCAGGGAACGCTGGTACAGCCCTAGAGGAGAACGTTACCAATATTGAGCTCTCCATTTCTGATTTGGATAGCTTAGTTGCATTCGCAGAGAGTCACGCTATTGACTACACCGTCATAGGTCCTGAAGCTCCACTCGTTGACGGTGTTGTAGATCGTTTCGAAGAAAAAGGCCTTCGCTGTTTTGGGCCACGTGCTGATTGTGCACAGCTCGAGGGATCTAAGGCGTTTACTAAGGAATTCTTAAAACGCCACAATATTCCAACAGCGGCCTACGGAACCTTTACCGATGTTAGCCAAGCAATGACCTACTTGGACAAAGTTGGCGCTCCAATTGTTGTAAAAGCCGATGGCTTGGCTGCAGGTAAAGGCGTCATACTTGCTAAAACGGTTGATGAGGCGAAATCTGCCGTCAAAGATATGTTGCAAAGTAATCAATTTGGTGAAGCAGGGAGTCGTGTCGTCATCGAAGAGTTCTTAACTGGTGAAGAGGCAAGCTTCATAGTAATAGTCGATGGCACAGATGTTCTCCCTCTTGCATCGTCACAAGACCATAAAGCTGCCTATGACAGTGATATGGGTCCAAATACAGGTGGCATGGGAGCGTATTCACCGGCACCAGTCGTTGACCAAATATGTCATGACCGCATCATGTCAGAGGTCATCCAGCCAACGATCCATGGCCTTGCCGCTGATGGACTGAGGTATCGGGGGTTCCTCTATGCCGGAATTATGGTTGCTGTTGATGGCACGCCCAAAGTCCTCGAATACAACTGCCGTTTTGGCGATCCCGAAACACAGCCAATCCTATTCCGTTTGAAGAGTGATCTACTCGACCTAATTGAGGCTGCTTGCCATGGCGGTCTCGGAGAGCAAATCGCAGTGTGGGACTCTCGTGCTGCCTTGGGTGTTGTTATGGCAGCACCGGGCTACCCCGGAGATTATCCGAGAGGAACCGATATCAGCCTCGGTCAGGACACTGAAGACACAAAGATATTCCACGCAGGAACAACAATGAGCGGGGACCAACCTATCACATCAGGCGGCCGCGTACTTTGCGTTACTGCCCTGGGATCAGACGTTTCAGAAGCTAAAGTAAAAGCTTACGAGCGTTTAAAAAGCGTGCATTTTGAGGGCGCCGAGTATCGTACCGATATTGGATACCGAGCCGTGGAACGTGAAAGTTCTTACTCAAGCCGCAGAGAAATCGACTCCGCTAACTGAATATTATGTGGCGTAATTTCTGTTCCCAGTGCTTCTAAAACAACACCCGCATTATGAGCCTTTAGGCACGCATCAGCAAAGGCTGGATCAAGCGTACGATGTGGCGCAATCTCGCGGATCCCGGTGTGCATCGCCACAAAAACTAAGTGGGTCTCGAGTCCATTTGCAGCCATATCAGCGAGTAGATTTACATGCTTTATCGCACGTTGAGATGGGGCGTCAGGAAATAACCCGAGACCCCCATCTTCGCACAATGTAACCGATTTGATCTCGACATACACAAGTTGATCCCCACGAGACAATTGAAGATCAAATCGATGCGTTCCAACCGTTGGCTCGCGGCGGACAAGCATGACATCTGGAATCCAAAGTGAGAGATCCGTCGAAGCCAGCAGTTCATTTGCGCGTGAGGTGTTGATACAGGCCAGACCGTTTTGAATCTCTACCAATTCCCAAGCAAACTCAAGTTTTCGTCCGGGCGGTTGTCTGCGAAACCAGACCTTTGAACCCTCACAAAGCAGCCCCGTCATGCGGCCTGTATTCCCACAATGGGCGGTTATGATCTCTTCACCGACATCAATATCTACAAAAAATCGTTTATAGCGACGGATCAACCGCCCTTCGATGAGAGCATCATGATAATTAATCATTAATAAAGCGCTCCATTCTCTCGAGCGCTTCAAGTAATCGATCAGAGGGTTGAGTATAGGCAATCCGAATCCAGGTTGGGGGAAGACTCTTTGAAAAATCGATTCCGGGTGTAATAGCAACACCGGTTTTACAAATCAACTCAGCGCAGAATTGCTGGCTGTCTTCTGCAATATCTGCAACGTCAACGAAAACATAAAAAGCGCCATCAGGCTCTGCGGCAATCTTAAATCCCATTGCTTCCAAACGAGGAATCAATAAATCGCGGCGCTCTTTAAGTTCAAGTCGATGCATCTCGGCATCTCGCAATGCTTTATGCTCGAAACAGGCAAGTGCTGCCTCCTGCGCGAATGATGGAGCACAAATGAATAAATGTTGAGCCAAGCGCTGTGTCGCCTCGAGTGCATATTCAGGAATAACAAGCCAACCCAGCCGCCAACCCGTCATATTGAAATATTTGGAAAAACTGCCGACAACAAAATGCTGTTCAGAGATTGCGAGACTGCTTATCAGAGCATCGTTAAATAGTAAATTTTGATAAATCTCATCGACAATCAAATGACGATTAGTGCGCTGACACCATTGACTCATCT
Source organism: uncultured Gammaproteobacteria bacterium (assembly GCA_913042205.1). Taxonomy (GTDB): domain Bacteria; phylum Pseudomonadota; class Gammaproteobacteria; order Pseudomonadales; family Litorivicinaceae; genus HIMB30. The sequence continues at coordinate 16,613 of CAJWIY010000015.1, read as the reverse complement.
GCTCTAATTCTACTTGTGGAACAGCCTGACCTGTTGGATTTGCTGGATGAGCGAGTATCAAAGTCCGGTCGATGTCTGTTGCTTGCTCTATGAGTTGAGAAAGGGTCGGTTGAAAGTACGTTGTAGCATCCGTTTTTATCCAATGAACATCTCCACCGACAGCTTCTACGAATCTCGGGTTGCATGGATATGCAGGATCTGCCATCAGTACACGGTTACCGGGATCGGTAGTGGCTGCAAAAGCCAACAAAAGCCCACCGGAAGCTCCGACGGTAATTTGAATTCTGTACGAGGGAACGTCTAACCCCTTTGATTGATACCAATTCGACAACGCATCCCTTAAAGGCTCGATGCCTCTAGCGTCTGTATATCGAGTCTTCCCTGCCCGTAAAGCGCCGCATGCATGCTCAATGACCGATGCTGATGTCGAGAAGTCAGGCTCCCCAACTTCAAGATGGATAACATCCACCCCCTGTGACTCCAGCTCCTCAGCTATCCTGACCACTTCCATCACATGAAATGGAGGTATTGCTTGGAGTCTATTTGCTAAAGCAGGTCCCTTTGTTGATCTCAATGTATTCTCCCCATGAAAGAAAGTGGTACTGTCGTCGATGTTCTGATATTTTCTCGCGTCAGATTTTTATATTGTGGAGTTTCGCCAACGATGGCAACGAATAAACAAGAATCACTTTTAGGCTCCATCGAGCCGTACCAATCATCGAAAGATGAAGAGTACATGAGCGAGGCTATGCGTGGACACTTCGTAAGGATTCTCGAACAATGGAAGCGGAATCTGATGGAAGAAGTAGATCGCACGGTGTCTCATATGAAAGAAGAGGCAGCGAATTTTGCAGACCCTGCAGATCGCGCGACGCAAGAAGAGGAGTTCAGCTTAGAACTACGAACGCGTGACCGTGAACGTAAGCTCATAAAAAAGATCGATAAAACCCTCGAATCAATTGAAAGTGATGACTACGGATTCTGCGAAACTTGTGGAATAGAAATTGGTTTGCGACGACTGGAGGCACGCCCCACAGCAACACAATGCGTTGACTGCAAAACACTAGATGAGTTACGCGAAAAACAAACAGGTGCCTGACAATTGAATGTGTACCGCGGCCGATTTGCACCATCAGCAACCGGCTCACTGCACCTTGGTTCAATTTTCGCTGCGCTTTTGAGCTTTCTTCATGCGAAGCAACAAAACGGGCAGTGGTTAGTTCGCATCGATGATCTAGATGAGAAACGTTGCAATCAGTCGCACTCAGATGAAATTCTTAATTGCCTCAACGCGTTTGGACTGGAGTCAGACAGGGCCGTTATTTATCAGTCTACCCGGCTAAAAGACTATGCAGACGCCCTTAGCACATTAAAACGCCAAGGTATTCTCTATAGCTGTACGTGTTCGCGAAAGTCACTACCGAAAGGACCTTATGCAGGTAACTGTGCTAACCGATTGGGACAGCCTTTTCTAGCAGACAGTGCTATTCGAATTTCTACAGAAAAATTAAGTACTTCTGTAAATGACTTACTACTGGGTCCTCAGATCACAGGTAGCCCCGGGGATTTCATTGTAAAAAGAAGGGATGGGTTATTTGCCTATCAATTAGCCTGTGCAGTTGATGAGCATATAGACTCAATCACTGACGTAATTCGAGGTGTCGATCTTTTAGAATCTACACCCATGCAGTGCTTCATCTCAGAACGTTTAGGATTTGCAAGTCCCAACTATGGACATTTTCCCGTTCTCATCGACAGTAATGGCAGCAAACTGTCAAAACAAACATTTGCAAGCCCTGTAAACCGGAAATTTCCTGGCATAACCTACTCAAAACTCGCGAAATTAATGTTACTAAAAGACACACCGTCAGACAGGGATCCCGCGTCTATCTGGCTGGCTTTTTTTCAATCAGTGACAACACCAGCAGCTATCAAATCCATGGCCGGAGTAACTAATACCCTTTCAGTCTAGAAAATCGTAAACTTAAGCGAAAGAAGGATAATCATGGCAACGCTACTTATCGTTACAGATGATGTTATTACCTGTAAATCGCTCCAGATGAGTCTTGAGCAACAGAATCATTTAGTCCTGGTAAGTGAATCTATCCACGGTGCCAAATCAATTACCTCAAAAATCGACTGCGTAATCTGTGAACATAGACTATCCGATGGATCGGGTATCGATCTGATCACAAACTTTAAACCAACACCTCTAATTCTATTGGTGGGCCAAAGCTCCCTGCAGGCTGGTATCTTAGCAATGCGGAAAGGTGCATTTGACTGTTTCACTAAACCGGTTGATCAAACGGACCTTAGCAAAGCGATCGACAGGGCCACTAAAACCTACTCAGCAAAAGTTGACCCAATGATCGGCCATTGCGAGCCCATACTGAAGTTAAAGCGACAAGTCTCTCGGGTAGCACCACTCGATAAAACTATTTTAATTAGTGGCGAACTGGGGACCGGCAAAGAACTAGTCGCCAAGTCAATTCATGACCAATCCAAAAGATCAGGGCTGGAAATGATTTCGATCAACTGCGCAACGATTCCCCAATCCTTAATAGAACGCGAACTATTTGGTTACGTTAACGAAGAATTAACAAGCGTAGCGAGTGATCATGCTGGCCTCATAGAATCCGCAGACCAATCGAGTCTTTTCCTAGACGAGATCGGTGAACTCCCGACAGGAGCACAAACGAGACTTCTGCAGTTTCTCAAGGAAGGTAAGATTCGACGAGTCGGGGGTACCGACCAAATCTATGTGGATGTTCGGTTAATTGCGGCAACACAACACGATCTACTGGAAAGGGTATCAAAAGGTGAGTTTCGAGCAGATTTGTACTACCGTCTCAATATCATCGAGTTGACATGTCCACCGCTAAGAGATCGCGTAGACGATATCCTAATTCTCGCGGAGGCATTTCTCAAACAAGCCAAAAATGAGATGGTACGCCCCGAAATCCGACTCAGTGATGCTGCGAAAGCTGCAATATCAAAATATAGATGGCCGGGCAATGTGCGAGAGCTCAGTAACGTGGTCCAACGCGCCGTTGTTCTTTGTGAAGGTCCAATCATTGAGGCCATTGATCTCAATATCCAAATGACAGGTCCTGATTTGCCAAAATTCAGTGCAGGTGAACAGCATCACATAAAACAGAGTAGACCCACAATGTCCTTAGAAGATTATTTTCAATACTTCGTTTTGTCACACCAAGAGCAAATGAGTGAGACCGAGCTTGCGAAACAGCTTGGTATAAGTCGGAAAAGCCTTTGGGAACGCCGCAATCGACTGGGCATCCCTAAGCGCAAGGAAGCTTTGTCCGAGTCGTAACACTTTTCAGTGACACATAGTAACTATTAGTAACATAAAGCGTTCAAAATTCTCTAATCCCTAGGTCTAATATTTCATCTCCTCAAGAAATGTTTTACTTTGCCTGCGTTCGAGATAAGACCAATAAAAAGAACGGTTACGGCAGAAAAATAAAAATATAGCTGTGTGAGATTACGGTTCACTGTGAGAACTGAGTTTCAAGGGGGCAAAGTTGTTCTCTTAGGCCGATAAAAATAATAAAGCGAAAGCTGAGGCCTTAGTTATAGGGACTATAATTTGAAACTTAGATTGCATATTGGAAGGTAATTTTAGCGTGCAAACAATGTTAACAATAACAACTGTACGATTATGAAAGGGGGCGAAAGCCCCTTTTTTATTGTCCGGCTCTGGTATCATACGACCCACATTCTTTACGGAGTTTTCTATTGTTTTCGGTGTTTAAAAAGAAAGGTCCCCAGCCCGTCGACGTTTGTAAAGAAGTGATTTCTCAGGAATACCACGGAATAAATCATAGGGACTTATCTCCCGGTAGCCTGAAAGTAATTGGAGTACTACAACACGCAGGATATGAGGCGTACCTAGTCGGCGGCGGAATCCGTGATCTATTGCTCAGAAAACATCCTAAAGATTTTGACGTCGCAACCAGTGCGAAGCCCATCGAGGTACAAAAACTGTTCAAAAGATCACGACTCATAGGTCGTAGGTTTCAAATTGTCCACGTCAGAATCGGTGCCGAGGTGATTGAGGTCACAACGTTCCGTGGATCAGCTAACAATAGCGAAATGCGACGAACCAACGCATCGGGAATGCTTGTTCGTGATAACGTATTTGGGTCTGTGGAGGATGACGCAGTACGCAGAGATTTCACCATGAACGCACTGTATTACGATCCATCTAACCATCAAGTCTTGGATTTTGTAGGTGGATATGATGATCTGGAGGATGGGATCGTTCGTATTATTGGTGATCCAGAAACACGCTATCGAGAAGACCCGGTCCGGATGCTACGTGCAATTCGCTTTACTGGCAAACTTGGTCTCTCCCTTGAAAATGACACGTCAGAACCCATCCGACAACTAACTTCATTACTCCGCGATGTGTCTGCTTCGAGACTTTTTGATGAAATCCTAAAACTACTTCAAGCAGGATATGGACGAGTTACATTTTCTCATCTTATGCAACATGGCCTACTTAAGCCCCTATTTCCACATACTTTTGATTTACTCGAATCTAGCGATAATGGTATTTATCTATCATTGATTGATCTTGCGCTACGCAACACTGATGCTCGTTTGGCGGAGGGCAAGTCCGTCACCCCTGCGTTTTTATATGCAGCACTGCACTGGCCTCAGGTTCATCACCGATGGCAAGAACTAGCAGCCGAAGGTCATGGTCGAACACAATCTCTCACCATTGCCTCGTCCGAAACCTTAGACTTGAATCAACAATACGTCGCTATCCCTAAACGCTTCTGCGCAACTATTCGAGAAATTTGGGGTCTACAAATCAAGTTGGAAAAGCGTCATGGTCGACGACCTGACTCAACACTTGAGCACCCCAGGTTTCGCGCTGGCTACGACTTTTTACTACTGCGAGAAAGTGCCGGCGAAATAATGGTCGGTCTTGGTGAATGGTGGACTAATTATCAAGTTTCAGATGAATCGCAAAGGCGAGAACTGGTTGCATCCATCGAAGAAGATTTTGAGGAAGTACCAAAACGACACCTTCTTAAAAAATACAGATACCGTGAGTGAAACCATATTTCTTGGACTTGGATCTAACCTCGATCAACCAATTCGCCAAATTCACTGCGCCATCGAGTCACTTGGCGCTTTCGTTGATTCTATCGAGCGAGCAACCCTGTATCGGTCTAAGCCATTGGGACCACAAGACCAACCAGATTTTGTTAATACCGTCATTAAAGGACAAACGAACCTTTCACCAGAAGATCTTTTAGGATTTGTAAAACGGATTGAAAAGTGTCAAAAACGGGTAGAAACAGTCCTTTGGGGCCCTCGAACAATCGATATAGATATTCTGTACTTCGGAAACTTAAACTTCACCAGTTCATCACTCAAGATTCCACATCCAGAGGTTCTAAAGCGTTCATTCGTCACTATCCCATTACTTGATTTATTAAAGAGTGAGATCACACCAACAGGTGACCGAATCGATCGAAACCGCTACGATGCCTCCACACTGGTCCGAATCGATACACAGGAAGAAAAACAGTGGCTCTAATAACCCTCAATACACTCAAAAAGCACCGGGCCGACAATACGAAGTTCAGCATGGTGACCGCCTATGACAAGTGTTTCGCATCCCTTGCTTCCAAGGCGGGTATCGATGCGCTCTTGGTGGGTGATTCCCTTGGCATGGTACTCCAAGGACACTCTAGTACGCTTCCGGTAACCGTGGATGACATTTCTTACCACACACGATGTGTTTCTGCCGCCTCTTCAAATTGCCTTATTATCAGTGACGTTCCCTTTTTAGCTTCGGCAACCATCCAGGATGCCGTCGATACTGCTCGCGCTCTGATACAAGCTGGAGCAAATGTAGTCAAAATTGAGGGTGGTAGTAACTTAACCAATTTGGTCAAACTCTTCCGAGACCAGGGTGTAGCCACATGCTGCCACCTCGGGCTCACGCCTCAATTCGTCAACCAATTTGGTGGATATCGTGTACAGGGGCGAACCAACGAGGCTGCCAAACATCTGATCGATGCAGCATCTTCACTCGATCAGGCAGGCACAGATATTATCTTGCTCGAATGTGTCCCAAACCACGTAACAGAAGAAATTATGAAGGTAACCGCGGTACCTGTCGTTGGTATCGGCGCAGGTCCATCTGCAAATGGTCAAGTGCTGGTAATGCACGATCTGCTTGGTATCACTAGCGGTAAAAGTCCCAGGTTTGTAAAAAACTTCATGCCCCAAGCCAGTTCCATACAAGAAGCCTTTGAACTGTTCGATCGCGCTGTAAAGGATGGATCATTCCCTGCCTCGGAGCATTGCTTTGAAGAATGACCAGCCAAACATATTTTATACCGTAAATGATCTGCGTGAGTTTTTGGCAATTGCCAGTAAGCAGGGTAAGCGTATCGGATTTGTTCCGACGATGGGAAATCTTCATGAAGGTCATTTAGATCTTGTACGGAGGGCTTCTGATCTCTCAGATATCGTCGTCGTAAGTATATTTGTCAATCCAATGCAATTCGGTCCTCATGAGGATTTTGATACATATCCACAAACACTTAACTTGGACTGCCACGCGTTAGCAGGTTATGACTGTGCCGCTGTTTTTGCACCAACTGTAAGGGAGATTTATCCAAAGGGTCTAAGTACTGAAATTGATGTCCCAAGGCTTTCAACCATTCTTTGCGGGCATCACAGACCTGGCCACTTCAAGGGTGTCGCAACAGTCGTCTGCAAACTGTTGAATATCGTGCAACCAGATATTGCTGTATTCGGAAACAAAGACTATCAGCAGTTACAGATAATCAAAACCATGGTTGAGGACCTTCTGCTACCTGTCCAAATTATTGGCACAGACACTAGAAGAGAACCCAATGGTTTGGCGATGAGTAGTCGCAATGCGTATCTTCTCGAATGCGAAAAGCAGCTCGCGTCTATTCTGTATTGTGCACTGAAAAAGGTCGCAAAAGCGGTGCAAGATAATACCCAGATAAAGGCAACGCTCAGGCAACAAAAGGAGCGATTAATCAGTGCTGGATTTGTACTCGACTATCTTGAAATACGAGATGCAGAGGACTTGTCAATGACCTATGTGGAATCAGATACTGCCGTTGTATTGGTTGCTGCAAAACTAGGGGACGCGAGACTAATCGACAACGTAATAGTAGACTTATCCAAGTAACAAAAACTCCGACTTAGCGAGGTTTTTACCTAGCCCAGTTAGAACGGATACCTGCTAAATCCAGCGCTACAGATCTTTCATAGTCAGTTTGATACGACCACGCGCGTCAACGTCGAGCACTTTTACTTTCACTACGTCTCCGACCTTCATATAGTCTTCGACTTTCTCAACACGTTCTTCCGAAATCTGACTGATATGAACCAAGCCGTCTTTACCTGGAAGAATGTTCACAAATGCACCAAAATCAACCACCCGCTCAACTTTGCCCTTATACACGCCGCCGATCTCAGCTTCCGCGGTTATTGCCTCAATCATCGAAATTGCTTTCTGTGCTTTTTCCTTAGTTTCCGCATACACACGAACTAGACCATCATCGTCTAAATCGACAGTCGCGCCCGATGTTTCACAGATATTTCGGATAGTAGTCCCACCTTTACCAATAACCTCACGAATCTTGTCCGGATCGATACGGAAACTATAGGTGCGTGGCGCTGTGTCAGCTACCTCGTCACGCGCACGCTCGATTACTTTGTTCATCTCGCCTAAAATGTGCAAACGAGCTTCCCGTGCTTGTCCCAACGCAACATGCATGATTTCTTCGGTAATGCCCTGAATCTTAATATCCATCTGGAGTGCAGTCACACCATCCGACGATCCTGCGACTTTGAAATCCATATCACCAAGGTGGTCTTCATCGCCTAAAATATCAGTCAGCACCGCGTAACCATCTTCTTCTTTAACGAGGCCCATGGCAATACCAGCAACTGGGGCTCGAAGAGGTACACCTGCATCCATTAAGGCCAAAGACGCACCACAAACAGAAGCCATGGACGACGAACCGTTTGACTCCGTAATTTCGCTAACTACGCGTATCGTATATGGGAATGATTCTTCGTCAGGAAGCATTGCGTAGACGCCACGGCGAGCTAATCGTCCGTGCCCAATCTCACGACGTTTAGGACCAGTCATCATACCAGCCTCACCAACGCAATATGGAGGGAAATTGTAGTGCAGCATAAATGTGTCTTTTTCGTCACCCATAAGACCATCAACGATCTGGGCATCACGTAACGCTCCTAAGGTAGTCACAACAATCGCCTGTGTCTCGCCACGTGTGAAAATAGCAGAGCCGTGGGTACGACTTAACACACCAACTTCACAGCTGATTGGACGAACTGTCTTTTGATCACGACCATCAATACGTGGAAGGCCCTGAATCACACGACTACGTACAACATTTTTTTCCACCTTGTTGAATAGCTCGCCAACTGCTTCGACATTTTCATCGTCTTTGCCGCCCATTTCAGCAATTGCCTCAGATCGCATCTCACTCAGCGCGTTATAACGAACCATTTTTTCAGAAATCTGATACGCTTCACCGATACGTAGCTGATACTTATCAGTGATTTGGGAAAGAAGCATTTCGTCGATCGCTGGGGGGTCCCAATCCCAAGCCTCCTCACCGAACTTCTCACCAAAGTCGTTGATTGCGTCAACCGCGACCTGGAATTCTTTGTGTGCAAACAAAACTGCACCAAGCATTTGTTCTTCTGTCAGCTCATCGGCTTCAGATTCAACCATCAAAACCGCATCCTTGGTTCCCGCGACCACCATATCAAGTCGTGAATCGGACAACTCGTCGAATGATGGATTCAGCATGTATTGGCCGTCGTCTGAGAAGCCGACACGGGCAGCACCGACTGGACCATTAAATGGGATACCCGAGATCGCAAGTGCGGCTGACGCACCAAGCATCGCAGCGATATCTGAATCATGTGTTTTTGAGGCTGACATAACAGTCAACACCACCTGAACCTCATTCATATATCCATCAGGGAACAGTGGCCGAATTGGGCGGTCTACCAAACGCGAAGTCAGTGTCTCTTTTTCGGTCGGACGACCTTCACGCTTAAAATAGCCACCGGGGATCTTTCCTGCGGCATATGTTTTTTCCTGATAATGCACCGAGAGAGGGAAAAATTTCTGACCGGATTTTACGTTTTTTGCACCAACAACAGTTGCAAGAATCTGAGTCTCGCCCATGGTAATAACGACAGCGCCTGTTGCCTGACGCGCAACGGCACCTGTTTCCAGGGTAACGCCCTGGCCGCCGAACTGAAATTGAACTACTTGCTTTTCCATTACTTCCTACTTCCAACATGCCGGATAACGTCCGGCTAAAATACGGAAACGGCCCCGAAGGGCCGTCTCTGTTTTAATCCGTTTAACGGCGAAGACCAAGTTCCTTGATCAACCCCGCATACCGACTTAAGTCCTTCGACTTAAGATAATCTAATAACTTACGACGCTGGTTAACCATCCGGATGAGACCACGACGACTATGATGATCATGAATGTTTTTCTTGAAGTGGTCCTGAAGAGCTTCGATATTGGCGGTCAACAAAGCAACCTGAACTTCCGGCGAACCAGTATCGTTTCCGTCCTTGCCAAACTTTTCAACGATTGCAGCTTTCTTCTCAACTGTTAAAGCCATTCTTTTCTCCTATGTGGCATGCCCGACCCTAGGGGCCAAAATCCGAATTGCCGCGCATGCCAGCAGCAGCCGGAGATAACATTCGTTTTGCAGAAACGCTCCCGTCGGAGTCAACAGTGACAAGCCCAATGAACGATGACTCTTTAAAATACGCGCGCATAGTATCGCAGACACCTAGTCCTTTACCAGAAACTTTTTGTCCTTGAATCAACATCATACATTCGTGTTCAGATAAATTGATTCGAGGGAGATGACTCAAAAGTGCATCCGGCGAATGCAGTAATCTAGCAAATGCCTTTGTGCCCTTATGTTTAAGTGATTCAATTATGTGCCAAGAATTCGCCTGATCTATTGAATAGCCTCCAGCTAGATCCCGACGAAGCCTACTCAAGTGTGCAACGGTCCCAAGAGACTGTCCGATTGATTCTGCTATGCTTCGTACATAAGTTCCCTTTGAACATCGTACACGAATATCCAACCAACCCTCACCCGCTTCAAAATCGATTAGCTCATTGCTAAAAATTTCTATCTCTCTTGGAGCCCTTTCGATCTCGAGGCCCTGTCTAGCTAATTTATAAAGTGGCTGCCCCCTATGTTTGAGTGCGGAAACCATTGGTGGGACTTGCATCAAGGATCCCGTTAACCCATTCAATACTGACGAAAGAATGATCCTGTTAATAACGGGGATTGCCTTTTTAGCAACCACCACACCGTCTGCGTCCAATGTGTCAGTTGCCGTGCCGAGCTGGACGCGCGCAAGATAACCTTTTTTTGAGTCGAGGCCATATTGGCTATATTTTGCCGCCTCGCCAAACACTATGGGTAAAACACCTGTGGCCATCGGATCGAGTGCACCTGTGTGCCCAACTTTTTCTGCCTTAGACCACCGCTTGAGTCTACGAACAACACTACTCGATGTCAGACCGCTAGGCTTGTCCACAATTAGAAGTCCATGGATATCACAACCCTTATTGGCCATACCCATCAGTTATGCCGGTCACTTTTCATAGCCTCGTGGATTAGTTCATTAATTTGCGCCCCGCGCTTCAATGAATCATCGTAGTGGAACCTCAAATGCGGCACTTTACGAATGTTCAGCCCACGGCCGAGTTCCATGCGCAGGAAAGGAGCCGCTTCATTTAAAATCGTGAGACTCTGGACAATGTTTTCATCGGAATCATCTGGCACCATCACAGTGACGTTCACATCGGCATATGAGAGATCTCTGGAAAGATCACAAAAGTTGACAGTGACCATGCCTAGACGAGGATCTTTCAGTCCACGCTGTATAAGCAAGGCCAGATCTCGCTTTATCTGCTCGCCCAAGCGTTCTGTACGTTTATACTCGGCTGGCATCAGATCTTCCGAGCCACCTCACGAACATCGAAGACCTCGATCTTGTCGCCTGATTTTACGTCTGTGTAGTTTTTTACCCCAATACCACACTCAGTTCCATTACGAACCTCGATTACATCCTCCTTGAAGCGACGAAGAGACTCAAGCTCTCCTTCGTAGACGACTACATTATCACGTAATACCCGGATCTTTTTATTCCGATACACGATTCCTTCAACAACCATGCAGCCCGCAATCTGGCCAAATTTTGGTGAGTTAAAGACGTCTCGAACCTCCGCCACACCAACGATTTCTTCACGTAATTCAGGCGCGAGCAAACCAGACATTGCAGCTTTTACGTCATCAACAATGTCATAAATAACACTGTAGTAACGAAGTTCAATTCCATCACGTTCAATAACCTGCCTAGCACCAGCATCAGCGCGGACGTTAAATCCAAGAATAATCGCGTCCGCTGAGGAAGCTAGAGTCGCATCGGATTCCGTAATTCCACCAACGCCTTGTGCGATTAGGTTAACTCGGACCTCGTCCGTTGCCAATTTTTGCAAAGCAGCTGACAAGGCTTCGAGCGTCCCACGAACGTCTGTTTTTAAAACAATATTGAGGTTGGAAACTTCGCCCGCTTCCATATTCGCAAACATTTGATCCAGCTTTTGAGCTTGCTGCCGCTTGTGCTCCGCATCACGAGTCCGTTCCGCGCGAAATTCAGCGACTTCTCTCGCTTTCCGCTCGCTCTCAAGTACCAAAAGCTCATCACCAGCATCAGGCGTCCCAGAAAGTCCCAATATCTCCACCGGGATCGACGGCCCAGCCTGCTCTACATGCTTACCGCTTTCATCAACCAAAGCGCGCACCTTACCAACTTGCTCACCTGCCAAAATGGCATCACCAACTTTCAACAAACCGTTTTGTACAAGAACTGTTGCAACAGGTCCGCGGCCCCGATCCAGTCGTGATTCAACAACCGTGCCTCGAGCCGGGCCTTCGTGGACCGCCGTCAATTCAAGAAGTTCAGCTTGCAAAAGTACTGCCTCAAGCAATTCCTCAACCCCTTCCCCCGTATGTGCACTGGCCGGGATGAATTGAACATCTCCACCCCAATCTTCCGGAATCACTTCTCGACTCGCTAATTCTGTTTTAACACGGTCTGTATCCGCTTCTTCTTTATCGATCTTATTCATTGCTACAACAATCGGAACGTTCGCCGCTCTCGCGTGCTGAACAGCTTCCTCGGTCTGAGGCATCACACCATCATCTGCAGCTACAACCAAAATCACAACGTCAGTCACTTGCGCCCCACGGGCTCTCATATTGGTAAAAGCGGCATGGCCCGGAGTATCAACAAATGTGATCATCCCGTTATCAGTGTCCACATGGTAGGCACCAATATGTTGCGTGATACCACCAGCCTCACCCGCTGCAACCCGCGACTTACGAATACGATCGAGCAATGATGTCTTGCCATGATCAACATGCCCCATGACAGTTACGACCGGAGCACGAGGCGATCGATCGCCCTTGAGCTCTTGATAGTCGTCAAATACTGACCGTTCGAGTGCATCTTCCGCAACCACCTCGATCTTATGACCCATTTCCTCGACGACTAGGACCGCAGTATCTTCGTCCAACACTTGGTTAATAGTCGCCAAAACGCCCATCTTCATCAGAACTTTGATGAGCTCTCCCGATTTAACAGCCATCTGATTGGCTAACTCGGCGACCGTGACTGGTCCAGAAATTTTTACGTCACGAATGATCGGCGCTGCAGGCATTTCGAATTTATGCGATGAGAGCTCTTCGGCGGCCTTTCCAGGCTTCCGTTTACCGCGCATCTTTGGTACACGCTGGTCGTCAGTTACGACTAGCTTTGCTCTTTTTTCATCACGTTTTCCAGATATTTTACCTTGCCGACGTGGCTCATCATTGTCTGAACGGTCGCGGCGTGCATGCGCCTCTTTCTTATGTCTACGACCATCGTCTTCTTTAGGTGGTGGAGGTGGCTCTATCGCGGCAGGCTCAATTAAAGCAACCTCCTCTACCGGCGTAGGTTCATCAATTAAAAGCTCATCACCAACCACTTCAGGCACAGCAGTTGTTACACCACTTACTTCTTGACTCGTATGGCCCGTGGATTCCTCAGCCTCTTGGTTTTCAGGTAATTTTTCTTCCTCGATCTCACGCTGCTTCTCTGCTTCTGCAGTCAAATCGCGGTGTACATAGGTACGTTTCTTTCGGACCTCTACATTTACTGCGCCTGCTCCACCTTTTATCGTAGATGTCGATTTGCGTCGCAATGTTACCTTGGCCGGCTCTGCCGCTACCTTCGTCTGACCTGAACGAATATGGGCCAGTAGTTTCTGTTTCTCTTCATCGGTAACCACATCATCGGACGACGATTTCTCGATACCTGCGCTGGTCATCTGAGAGAGCAATTGTTCGGCTGATATGCCTACTAATGCGGCTAGCTGTTTCACAGTTGTATCTGACAAAACTTACTCCTATTCGCTACTTTCATCAGTTGTCTCATCAGCAGTCTCTGCGAACCAAGGTTCACGTGCCTTCATGATCAGCGCTGCCGCAGCTGCTTGGTCAACGCCCTCAGTCTCGATCAATTCATCAACTGACAATTCTGCTAAATCATCCATCGTACAAATGCCACGGTCAGCTAATTGATAGGCAAGCCCAGGGGTCATGCCTTCCAACGTCAATAAGTCATCCGCTGGCTCACGTGACTCGTCTCCAGTCAGCGCGGCAGTCAAAAGTACATCTCTCGCGCGCGCTCTGAGTGTCTCGACGAGGCTTTCATCAAATCCGTCGATTGAGAGCATCTCTTCAACGGGAACGTAAGCGACCTCGTCTATTGAGGTAAAACCCTCTTCGACAAGTATTTGCGCGAGTTCAGTATCGACGTCGAGACGTACCAAAAACATATTTACAAGCTTCTCAGATTCTGCCTCTTGTCGCTCAACCGCCTGCTCCTCACTCATCACATTAAGTTTCCAACCCGTCAGTTCTGAGGCCAATCTGACATTCTGACCGCCGCGACCAATCGCTTGCGCTAAATTATCGCCGGTTACAGCTACGTCCATCGCACGATTATCTTCATCCATAACGATAGAGGATACTTCGGCCGGTGCCATCGCGTTTATTACAAGTTGCGCTGGATTGTCGTCCCACAACACGATATCGACACGTTCACCGTTCAGTTCATTAGAGACAGCTTGCACTCGAGCACCGCGCATGCCAACGCACGCACCCACCGGATCAATCCGCCCATCGTTTGTCTTCACAGCAATCTTCGCACGCTGTCCCGGATCACGAGCCGCACCACGGATTTCAATTGTTTCTTCGGCAATCTCTGGGACTTCAATCTTGAACAGTTCAATTAAGAACTCGGAGGATGTACGAGATAGGATCAATTGCGGACCTCTGCCCTCTGCACGAATCTCTTGCAAAATTGCGCGCACGCGGTCATTCACACGAAATATTTCTCGACCAATCAGGTGTTCTCGTGGCAAAAGCGCTTCAGCAGCCCCGCCTAAATCCACAATTACAGAATCACGTGTGACTTTTTTTACTGTGCCGTTGATCAGACTCAATAATCGACTTTCGTAATCAGCGACAACCTTTTCACGCTCAGCTTCCCGCACCTTTTGCACGATCACTTGCTTTGCGGTTTGAGCTTCAATCCGACCAAATTCGGCAGACTCAACTTCAATCTCATACTCATCACCAATCTGCAGATCAGTACTAATTTCGGCAGCTTCTTCTGTCGTTAATTCAGAACCCAAAATTGCTAAATGATCATCAGGAACGACTATCCAGCGCCGAAAAGTTTCATATTCTCCGGTTGCTCGATCGATCGCTACACGGATATCTGCTTCTTCATCTTCGTAACGTTTTCTAGTTGCTGTCGCCAACGCCTGCTCAATTGCTTCGAACACTATCCCTTTAGGAATGCCTTTTTCGTTCGAAAACAGCTCCACCACTTGAAGAATGTCCTTACTTCCCATGTTTAATTCCGCCTACCTGTTCGACATCAGTCACGACTAATTGACCTCGTTCAATTTGCTCCGCCGGGAACTCATACTCGATCCCGCCCTGCTGCAACAGCACTGCTTGATTCCCAACTCCAACAATTACTCCCAAGTAATTCTTTCTTCCCTCAAAAGGAACTTTTAACTTAACCTTCGCTTGATGGCCCACAAACGGCTCGAAATGTTCTAACCGATGCAAGGTGCGTTCAATGCCTGGCGAAGAAACCTCGAGCGTATAATGCTCTGGCAAAGCATCATTCACGTCGAGAATTCTCGAGACTTGCCGACTAACTGCCTCACAATCTTCAATAGTCACCGGGCGTGCAGAATGATCAATCACTAACCGTAAGGTCGATCGATCGACCCGACCGGTAATTTCAATAGTCCACAGAGTCAAGCCCAGCGAAACCACACTAGGCTGCAGAAGCTCTGTTAAGTGCTGTTGCTTCGGTGTCATTCTCAACCGCCAAAAACGAAAAAACCCCAAACGGGGTTCATGGTCTGCGTATTCACTCTTCACAGCTCTTGGTGAAACGCAACTTCACCCAAAGCCCCCTCGTTAAAAGCCGCGATAGTATGAAGGAGAGATCTTTCTAAATCAATCCTAGGTCCTTATTTGAGCGATCGACCGTACATTGCTCTCCGGACGGACAAAGCAGGTTACGCAACACTGTGTCCGACTTCTCAATCAGAGAATTATGTTCATCAAGGGTTGGGTATGGGCGAAAGGTCCACTTTTTTGCGCCCCGAAGGAAACGAACAATGCCCAGAGGAACGCCATACCTGAAGACCTCAAAACTTCGTTTCCCAATACGTCTTATCGTAAGCATAATCCGATCCCTTTTTGTCTTTTACCATAAGGAGTGGTGCCAGATTTTTCAAATTTGTGTAGTCGAAGAGACGTTCGCAGTCGCAATAGCGATCCAATCATCCAACTCACAAGTTCAAGTATGACAACAAATCAGATACAGATGTTAAATTTTTTGCGCACTGGAGATAAGTAAGTATTATTACTTGCCAGAGTAAACAAGGAGTTCAATGCCAAGGCCCCACAAATGAAGACGACTATTTCTTTCTGGAGTCGTGCTAATTGTTTTAATTTAGCAAAAGCCTTGAGCAAATAATGCAGCGTACTAAAAATCCATGTTGAAAATTGATCTTTTGCTATTGATAACACCGCGGTGCTATACCTGACGGAAGGGCTAGCTATTAAAAAGCTGCAGTTAGGGCGTGCGCTATTTTAAAATGGTGCCGAAGGCCGGACTTGAACCGGCACGAGCTAAGCTCACTACCCCCTCAAGATAGCGTGTCTACCAATTCCACCACTTCGGCGAGGGATTGGCAGATTAATGATCTGCACTTTAAAAATCAAGAAATCAGTCGACAGTTTTGGGGGCGACCGGCTCCTGTATCACCGATTCGACATCCTGAGCCGGTAAATCAGGGAGACCAAAAGCTCCTGCTGCGTCTGCCTTCTGCTTTGCAATCACAGCCAATGTCAGACTCGTAATGAAAA